>CALDJX010000320.1 GCA_937899075.1 uncultured Planctomyces sp.
CTTCGTTGTTGACCAGAAACGCGGTGATTATGTCCGCGGCTTCGACGGCGACCGCTTCCTGAGCCTCTTCGGTGGACGCTCCCAGATGAGGCGTTGTGATGATGTTGTCGACGCCTCGGATGGGGTCGTCGGCTGCCGGCGGTTCCTGCGGGTAAACATCCAGGCCGGCTCCGGCGATGGTTCCGTTCTTGACCGCTTCCACGAGGTCGGCTTCGTCGACAATCCCTCCGCGAGCACAGTTGATGATGCGGGCGCCCGGTCGCATTTTCTTCATGCGTTCGGCATTGATCAGCCCTTTGGTTTCGGGGGTCAGCGGCGTGTGGACGGAAATGTAGTCGCACTTGTCGATGACGTCGTCGACCTCGCGAAACAGCTCGATGCCGAATTCTCGAGCGCGTTCTTCGGACAGGAACGGGTCGTAGCCGATGACTTTCATTTCGAAGGCCAGCGCCCGCTTGGCGAGCGTCAGGCCGATTCGTCCCAGCCCGATCACGGCCAGTGTTTTTCCGGCAAGCTGCGAGCCGGTGAATTTTTTGCGGTCCCAGCCGCCGGCTTTCATCGTGGCAGCGGCCTGCGGAATGTTCCGCGACAAAGACGCCATCAGAGCAAAAGCCAGTTCCGCCGTGCTGGTCGTGTTTCCGGCCGGCGTGTTCATCACGATGATGCCTTCGCGAGTGGCCGCATCGAGATCGACATTGTCGACTCCGACGCCCGCTCGAACGATGACCTTCAGGCGAGGCTGACCGGCTAGCACTTCGGCCGTCAGCTTGGTCGCGCTGCGGATGATGACGCCCTCGACGTCCTGCAGTTGCTCACGGACGTTTTCCGGTGAGCCCATCACGATTTCCAGTTCCGGCGACTCGCGCAGGATCGCCAGGCCGGCTTCGGACAGATTATCGGTGATGAGAACGCGGATTTTTGAATCGCTCATGGTGCTGAAACTGCTGGGCTAACGGAATGGGGCGAGTGAACATCGGGACAAGCAAAACAGGCGAATTGCCTCTCAATCGTCCTGCGCGAGTCATAATCGCAGCGTCGGACGAACAAAAGGGACAGACCCGCGTTTCGACCGAATTTGGCCTCAGCAGACGGCAGCGTGACGAAAATTCTGACCCGCAGTGTCAGATTTCGGTTCGGATCGTTGGAAAGTCGTTTCGAACTAACGATCAAGGCGTCCTTCTGCGAGCTCCGCAGCATGGTCATGCCGATGGGATCATCCAGAATGACTCAGTATTGCTCACTGTTCGCGAAATTCACTAACAAACAAGGCAATCCACCGGGCATCGAAATTCGATCGGCAATGAGTTGTCCGCCAAGACCTTCCACCCAGATTGGTAATTCTGGTTACTCCGCACTCTGCGCGAGGCGCATCGTGCGCGTCATTTCTTTGTCTCTAGGAAAGAACTTCAAGCCACGCTTGCAGATGCGACCGGCAAGCGACGGTTTCCCATTTGTCCGGGCCTGCTCTGCGAAGTCCCGAAACGCCTGTCGCATTTGCTTTTTCAGTTCTGGAGTGTTGTCCCACTTCAACGCATGCTGGTAAATCTTGATTCCCGCATCCAGACGTTTGGTTCGGCAAAGCACGAGAGCCTGCTTGCCGGCGAATTTTGCGGCCTGACTGCGAATCTTCTGGTCATCATACGCTTCGAGAATTCGAGTCCAATGCTTCAGTGAACCTTGGGGATCGTCCGGATTCCAGTTCACCAGCGACGCTACGCTGGTCGTCTTGACCAGTTCGTTCAGTGTTTCGTAACTGGGGCGGACAAGGTGCATTGCGGCCGCTACTGAGACTGCGCGGCTGTGTTGATTGTTCTCCAACTCACGTTGAATGAGCCGACACCCATTAGAAAACATTAGTGCGAACTGCTCGGCGGCCTTGCCAGGCTGTGTGTCCACGATTTCCACCAGAAGTCGAGACAGCTTCGACTTCCCAAGGCGGTTCTGGATACCTGCAACAATCTGACCCCGTGATCTTCCCTTCCCAGTTGAACTGGCTTTCCGCTTGGCTTTCTTCTTGTTCTCAGCCTCGTCTGCTGATGAAGGTTCATACGCGTCGGTTGATTCGTCCTCGTCTGCTTCGGCTAGCCCGGCCAGCAGATTCATCGAAATCTCGTCCGATTCCGTATCGCTGTTCGAAGGCTTCTCGGAACGACTGATATCTTTGGTGCTAACTTTCGGCGATGCAGGAATTTGCGGTGAAGCCGTCGTCTTACCGAATTGATCCAACGCGGCGGCCATCTCATTTCCAGTGGCGAATCGATCTCCAGGCTGCTTGTTCAGGCACTTCGCGCAGATCTCAATCAACAGGTGATCAGAGTCCGGACGGATACTCTGAAGTGGCGGTGCGTCATCGCGCAGTACCTGAGCGGCCAGTGACACAGTGCTGCCAACAAACGGTCGGCGACCGGCCACCAGTTCAAACAGGATAACTCCCAAGGCGTAGATATCTGTCGTAGAACCGATGCGATCGAGCGTTCCCTCCATTTGCTCTGGAGACATGTACGCCGGCGTGCCCATCATCGCGCCTTCACGCGTCAGCGTTTCGTCACCTGGGCACTCCCGTCGTGCCAGCCCGAAATCCATGATTACCGGTTCGTTGCGGAGATCGATCATCACGTTGTCGGGCTTCAAATCACGATGCACGACGCTGTTCGAATGCGCTTCCTGCATGGCTCGTGCGAGCTTCGCAACCAGAATGGCAACGTCGCTCTGAGGAAGCAGGTTGTCCGCCGCCGTGAATTGGGTCAGCGTGTTGCCCTCGATGAAGGCCATGGTCAGAAAGTGGAACCCGTCCTGTTCCCCGACATCGTAGATTGGACAGATATTGGAATGCCGCAGCAGGGCCGCTGCCCGAGCTTCACGAAGAAACCGCTCCAGGGACTGCGAATCGGTGTTTGCGAATCGAGGAACCTTGAGAGCGACGCTCCGATTGAGCTGTGTATCAAGGGCGAGATAGACCCGTCCCATAGCGCCTTCACCAAGCACTTTTCCCAACCGATAGCGACCAAACTCAACAGGGACTCCATACAGCATGGCGTGTTGCCCAGTATCAGCCATCGTCGCCTGATCGTACTGGTCGGCCACAGAGTCAGCCTTGGCCGGCTGTGGCTTTTCGGGTTCAGATTGCTTGGCCGACATGTGCATTCCTTCCGTCTGGCCTCAACTGCTGGCAGACTACGCGAAGTGTACAAAGACCATCGGTCATGTTGATAAGCTTCAACAGTAGTTTGAAATAGTGTTGTGTTCGCCGGGCGTCTTGTCCACTCATCCATAAAACGCCGTTGATTTGTCCCCTCCCTCCGAAACAAACAGCATTTTCGTACGTTGGCCCCAGTAAATGCGAATAGCAAAAAAGGGGCGTCGTCGCCTCTGTTGGCAACGACGCCCCTTTGAGTCTGCGGGTCTTTAAAGAAGATCAGAAGGTCCGCTTCCGTCCCAAATTGGTTCGGTCAAGCCGCTTTCGAATCAGGCAAACCGAATGGGTAGGCGACGGTGGCGGGGTTTGCGGCGCCCAAGGCTGTTGCCAGACCCTCGACGACTCGGTCCTGCTGGGCGTCGGTCAGTTCGGCGAAGATGGGCAGCGACAGGACTTCCGCGGACGCTCGTTCGGCTTCGGGGAGCTGGCCGGGTTTGTAGCCGAGTCCGGCGAAGCATTCCTGCAGGTGCAGCGGCGTCGGGTAGTAGATGGCCGCTCCGATCTGCTGCTCACGGAGCGAACTTTGTACTTCGTCGCGGCGGCCTTCGCCGACTCGCACCGTGTACTGGTTGTAGACGTGCCGACGGTCAGGTTTGGCGGTCGGGAGATCGATGCGGTCGGTCAGTTTTTGACCTTCACACAGTTCGGCATACCGAGCGGCGTTGGCAATGCGACCTTCAGTCCACGTTTCCAGGTGTTGGAGTTTGACTCGCAGAACCGCTGCCTGAAGAGCGTCCAGCCGGCTGTTGAAGCCCATTTCTTTATGAGTGTATCCGCCGAGGTCGCCGTGAACCCGCAATCTTCGCAGCTTGCCGGCCAGGACGGGGTCGTCTGTGGTGATGAGTCCGCCGTCTCCGGCCGCTCCCAGATTCTTCGTCGGGAAGAAGCTGAAGCTGGCTGTTCTGCCCAGAACGCCAGCTTTGCGTCCATTATAGGTGGCTCCGATGGCCTGGCAGGCGTCTTCGAACACGAAGAGGTTGTGTTTGAACGACAGCCGCCAGATGGGGTCCATGTCGGCGCACTGGCCGAAAATGTGGACCGGCATGATCGCTCGCGTTTTCGGAGTGATCGCGGCTTCGATCGCTTTCGGATCGATGTTGTACGTGTCCGGCAGGATGTCGACGAAAACGGGTGTCGCCCCGGTTCGGCAGATCGCTCCCGCCGTCGCAAAGAATGTAAACGGCGAGGTGATGACTTCGTCGCCCGGTCCGATGTCCATCCCGATCAGCGAAAGCAGCAGAGCGTCCGACCCGGACGCGCATCCGATGGCGTCTCGCGAATCGCAATACTCGGTGAGTTCGAATTCGAGTTCGGCGACTTCGTCCCCAAGGACAAAGGCCTGATTTTCGAAAACCTTCTCGACCGCAGCGTTGATCGCTGGCTTGATCGTCTGAAATTGAGCTTTCAGATCGATAAACGGGACAGGTTCAGATGTGGTTGTGGATGACGGATTAATCCCGGCCATCAGCGACTCCATTCGCGTCTGGGTAGATGTTTGGTGCGGAAATCTACGAGCAGCTCGGAAAATGTGTCAATATGGCGATTTTCCGGACCGCTTTTCCGCCGTTTTTCGCAGTGTCTGGCGGCAGTCTCCGACCTCGCCACTTAAATCGATCGACCGATTGCCGAACAACGTGCAGGAATTTCACGACGGCAGCGTCAGAAATCGGCGAACATTCTCGATGACAGAGTTGTTGGTTTCGTCGACGGGCGGCGGATTGAGCCGTGGAGTCCGATGCCGTCGTGAACCTGCGCGTCGTTTGCTAGCATCCGTGCTGCACTCTTCCGATTCCGAGGAAATGTTCCATGCGTTGTTTTTCTGAATTTCGACAATCGCAGAATCTGATGGCCCATCGTCTTCAAATTCTGATTCCGGCCATTGCTGCGGCGATGGCCTGCGCCGCGACGTCGTCCGCTCGTGCCGACGTTTTTGATGACCACACGGCGTACTGGCTCCGGCGCGCGACAGCCGACACCAAGCCGTTGGAATCTCTGGCGATGCGCGATTCGCTTTCGCTCAAGTCGATCGGCCGCGGTATCGGGTCGCCGTGCATCGTCGTTCACACCGACGATGACAACTGGACGAAGGCGCTGGTCACCTGGGGATTCCGCAAGGGCACCAACGGCGAACGCGTTCCCGTCGTTCTGATCGAGCGGTTTGTGAATTACCGAGGTGACCGGCAGACCATCACAACGGCGGCCGGCAAGGACGTCATGCTGTTTCCGGGTTTCGGATTCAACTTCGACATTGGGCAGGTCGTTCCGGAAGGACAGGGCGAGGACATTCTCTGCGTCGCCGAAGGAGTTCTGAAGCCCGCCGCGAAGTCAGAACTGTTTGTCCTGAACGGCCCGGCGATTCCAGAACCGGATCCGACGACGCGACCGGATCCAACCTCGCACACAGGCGTGCTTCCGACGGACTTCGCCGGTGCCTGGAAAGTCCGCATTGATGGTCGATGGGAAGGCGTCTGGGAACTGGATGTCGAAGAACGCCGAGTCTTCGGTCGGTTCATCTCGGACGAAACAAAAAGCGTCTACGAAATTTCCGGCAAGATCGCCGCGTTGCCTCACAACGCGAAACTGAGCATCGAACTGGCGAACGCGTCGCAGTCGATCGATGCCTTCTTGTGGACCAAAGACAAATCCGCGATGGCCGGCTTCATGCTGATGGCCAATCGAAAACTTGGCTTTTACGCGACTCGCATCAAGCCGGAAGCAACTCCTGAAGATAAGCCCGAGGAATAAGGCGGCACGCCCATGAAGATTCTACTGGCAAACCCTCGCGGCTTTTGCGCCGGCGTAAACATGGCGATCGAGTGCCTGGACGAAGCGATCAAACGTTTCGGCACGAACATCTACGTGTACCACGAAATCGTCCACAACCGATACGTCGTCGACCGATTCACTCAACAAGGCGTCGCGTTTGTGAATTCGATCTCCGAAGTGCCGGTAGGGTCGATCCTGCTTTACAGCGCTCATGGAGTCTCGCCGGAAATCCGTCGGCAATCAAAAGAGCGAAAGCTGCACACGATCGATGCGACCTGCCCGCTCGTCACCAAGGTGCATCTCGAAGCGATCAAGTATGCCAAAGAGGGCTACAACATTGTGCTGATCGGTCACGAAGGTCACGACGAAGTCATCGGCACGATGGGCGAGGCTCCGGAAAGCATCACGTTGGTTGAAACTCCGGAAGCCGTTGACGAATTACCATTCGCAGACGACGCAAAGATCGCTTACCTCACGCAGACGACGCTCAGCGTTTCCGAAGCTGAAGCGATCATCGGTCGATTGCGTCAGAAGTTTCCGAACATCCACTGCCCACCGAAGGACGACATCTGCTACGCGACAACCAACCGGCAGGAAGCCATCGACACGCTGGCCACCAACGCCGACGCCGTGATTGTGCTGGGCAGTCAGAACAGTTCAAACAGTCGCCGCCTGATGGAACTCGGAGCGTCCCACGGAGCGAAGGCATTCCTCATCGACGGCATTCACGAACTGCCGGACGACGCTCTGTCGGTTGGCGACACCGTGCTGATTTCCGCCGGAGCGAGCGCTCCTGAAGTGGTCGTGCAGGAGTGCGTCGATGCTCTGGTCGAAAAGTACGGCGCAGAAGTGGAAAGCATCGTCGTGCGGGAGGAACACGTCAGCTTTCCGCTGCCGAAAGAACTGCGACTGATCACGGTCGACTGAACAACCGAGCGTCGATTGAAACTGTCTGAGAACAAGGCCCCACCATGCGACTGCTGGACCGTCTGGAACGGAAATTCAGACCCTACGCCATCCCCAACCTGACCATCGTCATCATCATTGGCCAGGTCTTGACGTACGTTCTCAGCCGGTCAAATCCGCAGATCATTGACCGGATGGAGCTAGTTCCAACTCTGGTGAAGGAAGGCGAGTTCTGGCGATTGTTCAGTTTCTGTTTCGTTCCGCCACCAATCAACCTGATCTTCTTCATTATTGGGATCGTGCTTTTTCGACTCATGGGATCAGCGCTGGAACAAACCCTTGGCACGGTTCGCTACAACATCTATCTGCTAACCGGCTATTTCGCGACTGTAGCTGTGGCGTTTGTCTATCCGGACCAGATCGCCAGCAATATTTTCGTCGTGACATCAGTTTATCTGGCGTTTGCATGGCTGTTTCCAGATTTCGTTTTGCAGATCATGTTTATTTTGCCGGTAAAAGTTCGCTGGATCGCTCTCTTCATGTGGATTGGTATTGGCTATTCGCTGATTAAGGGTGACATGGCGACGAGGCTGGTCGCTCTTGCTGGGATCACGAATTTCCTACTGTTTTTTGGTCCTGAGGTCATTCAGAGATTACGGTCGAAAGGCCGACGAATTCAGCAGAAGGCTCAGGTTAGCGCCGACGCGAGAAAACCGAGGCACAAATGCGTCGTCTGTGGTACGACCGACAAGTCCGACCCGACACTCGAATTCCGATACTGCAGCAAGTGCGAAGGTGCTTTTTGTTATTGTGAAAACCATCTCCACGATCACGAGCACTTCAGCAATACCGATGCCTGACTGACTCCACTCAACGGCGGATCTCTCGTCCGATTTTGAGCTAACAGCCTGTTGGGAAAGTGTGCCACTGGCTTTGCCAGTGCCGTCTACAATCGGAAGCTTCAACAAGTTCCGCACTGGCAGAGCCAGTGGCACACGGTGGGATGGTCAATCCTCAGTTTTCCAACAGGCTGCTAACCGTTTGACGACGATGCTGCCAGTCACAAATCCGCGTTGCATGCTCCCCTCTGAAAACACCGAAACCGAACCAGAAACAAATGGAATTCACAAAGAACACTGAGTTAAGAAAGAAGCAAATTTCAATGCTCCGTGCCCTCTGTGAACTCTGTGGCTAACCTCCGAAATCCAAAACCACGAACGGCCTTCTTATGCCTTATGCCGCGAGTCTTTCGCAACTTGGACCGACCGCTGACGCTGTTGAATCTGTCTGCTCAGACGTTCTCGAGCAATTGAATGGCGCAACGCCGGATCTCTCATTCGTTTTTGTTTCGCACCATCATCGTGAGGCGTTTCACGAACTCGCCGACCAGATCCAGCAGCGGCTCCATTCGAAAGTGCTGCTCGGCTGCGCTGCCGAATCGGTCGCCGGCGGCGAACTGGAAATTGAAAACGAACCCGCATTGAGTTTGTGGTCGGCGGTACTTCCAGGAGCCAACCTGCTTCCGTTTCACCTTGAATTTGAACGAACTCCGGACGGTCTTGTCTCTTCCGGCTGGCCGCCCGAATTCGAAACGCCTCAGGAAGACGTCCGCGCTGTCTTCCTGCTGGGCGAGCCGTTTTCGACAGCGATCGATCCAATCATCGAACGCCTGAGCACCGACCTGCCGGGCGTGCCCTTGATCGGCGGAATGGCGAGCGGCGGCCGCGGTCCCGGTGAGAACGCTTTGTTCCTCAACAACGAACACGTTGGTTTCGGCGGCGTTGGTGTCATGGTGCAGGGCGGTCCTCAGATCGAGTCCGTCGTCTCGCAAGGCTGCCGTCCGATTGGCCAGAACTTCATCGTGACGAAAGCCGAAGACAACCTCGTGCAGGAACTCGGCGGCAAGCCGGCGATGGAACGTTTACAGGAAGTCTTCGTCGACCTTCCCGAGCGTGACCAGGAACTCGTTCAACAGGGGCCGCACCTGGGGATCGTCATGAACGAGTACCAGGAGAAGTTCGAGATGGGCGATTTCCTCATCTCAAACGTGGTCGGCGTCGACAAAGAATCCGGAGCCGTCGCAATCGGCAATCGAGTCCGAGTTGGTCAGACCGTCCGGTTTCACGTGAGGGATGCTCAGACCGCGGACGAAGAACTGCACGCTCTATTAACTCGGTCGGTCGAGAGTTCTGAAACAGTTCCCGGCGCCGCGCTTTTATTCAGTTGCAACGGACGAGGCACTCGGTTGTTCCCCGGAGCAAACCACGACGCTGGCTCGATTCAAAAGCGACTGAACACGGTGCCGCTGACCGGGTTCTTCGCTCAGGGAGAACTCGGCCCCGTCGGCGGGAAAAACTACATTCACGGTTACACCGCCAGCATCGCGGTCTTTCGTGACTGAGAAGTCGACTGCAATCCAGGGTGGCTGGCGGACGAGCTTCAGCGAGCCCCCAGATCCCGAACACTGGGGGCTCGCCAGGGCTCGTCCACCAGCCACTCGTCGTATAACTGTGGAAGTTAGTTGAAAACCAATCATAAGAATTCGGCTCTGAACTAAAGACTGTTCATCCCGAATCATGCCTTTAGCCTTGCGGCGTCCGACGCCCGAACTACGAGAAAAGGATGCTCATTCATGACGGATCAGCCTGAAGCAACCGCTGCGGAACTTACGGACAACCCTCTGCTCTGCATGGACGGACTGCCAAAGTTCGACCAGATCAAACCCGAGCATGTCGTTCCCGCGGTCAAGAAGTTGCTGGCCGATGCCGAGCTGTCGTTGTCGGCTCTTGAAAAATCGATCGAGCCAACCTGGAACGGCTGCTTCGCGAAGATTGAAGAAATTGATCGACCGTTCGAGCACGCGTGGGGCCCCGTGTCTCACCTGTTCGGCGTGAAGAACTCGCCCGAACTGCGCGAAGCTTACGAGTCGGTTCTTGACGACGTCGTGCAGTTTGGACTGCGAGCGTCGCAAAGCCGTCCGATCTACGAAGCGTGCGTCGCGATTCGAAATGCCAGCGATTGGGAAACTCTTTCTCCAACCCGTCAGCGAATCGTCGAGAAGCAGATTCAATCGGCTGAACTTTCAGGCATCGGTCTGGAAGGTGCCCAGCAGGAACGCTTCAACGAGATCGCTCAAGAGCTTTCGCAACTAAGCACGACTTTTTCGAACAACGTCCTGGACGCGACGAAGCAGTTCGAACTGGTACTCACAGAAAAAAACGACATCGACGGCCTGCCGGAAAGTGCGCTCGCGATGGCGGCTCAGTCGTTCAGTCAGAAGCAGTCTGAGGGTGTCGCAGAAACCGGTGACGATCCCGAGTCGCTGGACGAGGCGACTCCGGCTTCAGGCCCCTGGAGATTCACGCTCGACGGACCCAGTTTTCTTCCGTTCATGCAGCACTGCCGCCGCAGCGAACTTCGAGAGAAGCTTTACCGGGCGTTTATCACTCGCGCGTCGGAAGGCGAATTCAACAACGAACAGAACATCAATCGCATTCTCGCGTTGCGGCAGGAGAAGGCAGAGTTACTCGGCTTCAACAACTTTGCTGAGATGAGCCTTGCCAAAAAGATGGCTCCGAGCATCGTCGCCGTCGAAGAAATGTTCGAAACACTGCGGTCAGCTTCGTGGGAAGCCGCCGCGGCAGACATCGAAGAAATTCGCGAGTTGGCAAAGTCCGAAGGTGCCGCCGACGACCTGAAACACTGGGACGTCGCATTCTGGTCGGAGCGTCTGCGTGAGAAGAAGTTTGACTATACCGACGAAGAATTGCGGCCGTACTTTCCGCTCGAAAAGGCTCTGGCGGGAATGTTCGATCTGGTCGAACGGATCTTTGGCATCAACGTCAGGCAATCCAAGGACGCTCCTGTCTGGCACGAAGACGTTCGTTACTTCGAAGTGCTCGACGGCGACGGCTCAAACATCGCGGCGTTCTATCTTGACCCTTACTCACGCCCCGAGAACAAACGCGGCGGAGCCTGGATGGACAATTGCCTCGGCCGAAAACTGATCGACGGCAACGTGCAGCTTCCAGTCGCGCACCTTGTCTGCAACAGCACGCCGCCCGTCGGCGACAAGCCGTCGTTGATGACGTTTCGCGAAGTGGAAACATTGTTCCACGAGTTCGGCCACGGCCTGCAGCACATGTTGACCACGATCGATGAAGCCGACGCGGCGGGTATCAGCGGCGTCGAGTGGGACGCGGTCGAGCTGCCAAGTCAGTTCATGGAGAACTGGTGCTATCATCGGCCGACGGTCGCCAGCATCTCAGGTCACTACGAAACCGGCGAACCGCTGCCGGACGAGCTGTTCGAAAAACTTAACGCGTCACGAACGTTTCGCGCCGGCTCGACAACGCTGCGGCAACTCACGTTCGGCATGACCGACATGCTGCTGCACGGCGGGTTCAAGCCGCCGCAGAAAGGCGACTCGTCCGGCGAGACGGTTTTCGATATCCAACGAAAAGTCGTCGAGAAAACGTCCGTCCTGCCGATGCTCGAAGAAGACCGGCTGCTCTGTTCGTTCTCCCACATTTTCTCAGGCGGATACGCTGCCGGATATTACAGCTACAAATGGGCCGAGGTTCTCAGCGCCGACGCGTTCAGCGCGTTTGAAGAAGCTGGACTCGATAACAAAGAGGCCGTCGCGAAAGTCGGCCGTCGATTCCGCGACACCGTGCTGGCCCTTGGCGGCAGCCGGCACCCCATGGACATTTTTCGCGAATTCCGCGGCCGGGAACCGGATCCCGCTCCGCTGCTTCGACACAGCGGACTTGCGTAACTTGTGCGAATTTAATGGCGCAGCGAGTGCACTTTTTCGGGCGGTTGCCGCAAGAAATCGCAAAAGGGTGACGTGGTACAGGCAGTGGCCTGTGCCCAGGAGTGAGTCGATTGGAAAAGCATTTTAGTTTTTGCGTCATTTGAGCCTTTTTTGCGGCTACTCAAATGGCCCTGCCAGAATACAAACCTGCTCACTCTCAGTTCGCTGCAAGACGTTTTGAAACCTCGGTCTCCCTCACCGGGTACACTGCTTCGCCTGAGCGAATCGCAATTGAATCGTGACGTCAGAGTCAGTGGCCCGTGGGGAGCAAAGTCGTGGCGCAATCTGAAATGTTGCAGACAGTCCCACCTGCCAATCCGTCCGATGACGACCCGGAAGTTTCCTTCGACGAGGCTCCCGCGGAACTGATTGCCGAACGCGACGGCGTTGATGTGACGTCGTATCGCCTCCCGCCGCGACCGCCGATTCTGAAGCATCCGATCAAAGCGTTCTTCTGGTTCGTGAGAGCCGGCTTTGGAATCGTTAGTTTGATTCTGCTGCTGGCCGTCATTGCCGCAATCCCCGTCGTGAACTTTCTCGCGCTGGGCTACCTGCTCGAAGTCGAAGGCAGAGTCGCTCGAACGGGCAAGCTGCGAAACGCATTTCTGCTGCTCGACGTCGCGCCGCGGTTCGGGGCAATCGCTCTGGGGATCTGGTTGTGGGTCATCCCGCTGCGACTGCTCGCGACGATGCGGGGCGATGTCGCCTTTCTGGATCCAGGCGGAAATGCGGAACGTTTTCTGAATGCGTTCTCACCATTCATTGCCACGCTGGTTGCGGGACACCTTTGCCTGGCACTCGCGCGAGGAGGCAGCCTGAGTTGCTTCTTCCGGCCCATCAAAAACATCCGCTGGCTGCTGAAACGATGGCACTCGGGCGACTACATGTCCCACGCGACGGCCGGTGTCCAGGACATTCTTTTGCGGTTGAGACTGCGGCACCACTTCTGGTTGGGAGTTCGCGGCTTTGCCGGAGCGATGATCTGGCTGGCGATTCCGACCGCCCTGTTCGCCAGCGCGAGGCCGGACAACGGCGGCACGATTCTGCTGTCAGTCGTGGGTGGACTTGGCCTGGTTATTGTCTTCAGCTGGTTGCCGTTCATGCAGGCTCGTTTTGCAATGACTGGCGAATGGCGAGACATGTTTGATCGCCACGCCATCAAGCAGTTGTATCGCCGAACCCCGCTGGCATGGTTCATGGCCATCGCCACCGTCTATGTCATGGCTTTGCCGCTGTACCTGCCCAAAGTTTATCTGCTCCCCAGCGATGCCATGTGGCTGGTGACGCTCGTCTTTATCGTGACAATTTACCCCGCTCGAGTTCTTACCGGCTGGGTGGTTTACCGAGCGACACATTCAGAAGCTCAGCAGTGGTTTGGCTGGCGATGGCTGAGCCGAACTCTAACCGTGCCTCTGCTGGCACTGTACGTCTTCCTGCTCTTCTTCACGCCGCTGATCGGCGAGCACGGCAAACGCATTCTCTTCGAGCATCACGCCCTGCTGCTTCCCGTGCCGTTCTGATCGAGCGGGTCAGTTCTGACCGTCTATCAGTAGGTCAGGCTCTGCCTGACGGAATGCTTAACTGATTTTCCATTCTGCGCGCTGAAGATTTCGTCAGGCCGAGCCTGACCTACGCCGAACCGCCTGTTCTGATCGAGTGGGTCTCCACCGGCTTCGCGCCGGCGTGCGAGCGTGACAGAATGCCGCGTCGACGAACTCGTTCGTCAAGCATTTGCCACAGTCGAATCAGGACACAGTCGAACCAGGACGCCGCCTCGCCATGAAGATTACACGCATCGCTGCCTACCGAGTTGAACTTCCGCTGCACGAAGGCAGCTATAAATGGTCTGGCGGAAAATCAGTCGACGTCTTTGACAGCACGATCGTTCGAGTTGAGACGGACGAGGGCGTGGTCGGCCACGGCGAAGTTTGTCCCCTTGGACCGTTCTACCTGCCGGCCTACGCAGCCGGAGTTCGAGCGGGAATCGCCGAACTGGCTCCGCATCTGATCGGTCAGGACGCGACGGAACTCGGCAAGTTGAACCAGCTCATGGACGCCGCCATGAAGGGGCATCCGTACGTGAAGTCGGGCATCGACATTGCGTGCTGGGACATCCTCGGTCAGGTTGCCGGCGTTCCAGTCTGCACGCTCCTCGGCGGCCGTTGGGGCGACGACTTCGTGCTTTACCGAGCGATTTCGCAGCAGTCTCCGGACGAGATGGCGAAAAACGTCACTGCTTATCGTGAGGAAGGTTACCGCCGATTCCAATTGAAAGTGGGCGGCGATCCGAACGTGGACATTGCGAGAATTCACGCCGTCGCGGAAGTTCTCCAGCCCGGCGACAAGTTAATCGCGGACGCCAACACCGGCTGGCTGATGCACGAAGCGGCGCGCGTTGTGCGAGGTGTCAAAGACGTCGACGTTTACATCGAACAGCCGTGCGTCAGCTACGAAGAATGCCTTTCCATTCGAGAACGCACCGACCACCCCTTCGTCATGGACGAGGTCATCGACGGGATGGACTCGCTGTTGAAGTTGCATTCCGACCGGGCGGCCGACGTCGTCAACATTAAGATCAGCAAGTTCGGAGGCCTGACCAAAGCGAGACAGGCTCGCGATCTTTGTGTTTCGCTGGGCATCGCGATGACGATTGAAGACAGCTGGGGAGGCGACATCACGACCGCAGCGATCGCCCACCTGGCTCACAGTACCCCGACCGAGTTTCTGTTCACGTCGACCGATTTCAACAGCTACGTCACGGTCAGCAACGCCGCAGGCGCCCCACAGCGAATCAACGGCCGCATGGCTGCTTCGCAAGAGCCCGGCCTTGGAGTACAGCCGCGTTTCGAAATCCTCGGCGAACCACTCGTGGACGTTTCTTAACCCGGTTTCATGGCTGTCGGATTTCTACGAATTGGCCACGCACGCATACGGTTAACTTGCCGCCTGGTGGATGTGGACGTCGCGTTGAGGATACGGGATGTTGAAGCCGCGCTCGTCGAACCCAAGTTTCACTCGCTCGTTCAAATCCCAGAGCACAGCCCAGTAGTCGGCTGAGTTGACCCACGGTCGGACCACGAAGTTGACACTGTTGTCGGCAAGCGCAGACACAGCAACGACCGGAGCCGGGTCTTTCAGAATTCGTTCGTCACTCTCGACGAGAATCGTGAGGAACGCTTTGACAGCTCGCAGGTCATCGCCGTACCCACAGCCGACGACCATGTCGATCCGCCTGGTTGGCTTGGCAGAGTAGTTGACGATGTTGCCGCCGTAGATCGATCCGTTTGGCACGATGATTTGCTTGTTGTCGCCAGTTTTCATCAGCGTGCTGAAGATACTGATCTCTTCGACCGTTCCCGAGACTCCGCCGGCTTCGATGAAGTCCCCGACTCGGAACGGCTTGAACAGGATGATCATCACGCCGGATGCGAAGTTCGAAAGTGAACTCTGGAGTGCAAGGCCAACCGCCAGCCCGGCAGCACCCATGATCGCCGCCAGCGACGTTGTGTTGACGCCCAGACTTTCCAGTGCCATCAGGATTACGAAAGTGATCAGCACGTAGTAAGCAATGTTTGAGAGAAAACTTGATAGCGTGACGTCGACCTTGGCGCGGACCATTACTTTCTCAAGCAGACCGGTCAGAATTCGAACAACGATCTTCCCGACAAGATAGATCGCGATTGCCGCGAGTACGTTTCCTGCGAACGCCGCCAGCTTCTCTGGGTCGGTGAATTCCTGAGCAAATTCCTGAATGGACTGCAGCATGTTTTGTGGTTTTGGCTCAACCTTTTCCGTTGCGCCGGCCGCCTGAGCGAGAAGAAATAGTCCGTTCATCGTTTACTCCTGATAACAAAAGAACATCTGCATGAATACGCGATAATCGCGAATGATTCGGCGGAGAAGAACGCGGTGCGGGAGCCGGTGTCAATATGGATCTCCGCCGATACGACGCTGCTGCAGATGGATGGTTCGAGTTTTGGCTGCTATAAAGGTTGCTCTGTCAAAATCACTGGTTCGCCAGCCAGCCTCGCCAAAGGACATCTCCATGAACTGCTTCAGAACAACTCTTCTCTTAGTAATCACCGCCTCACTCATTTCCGGGTGCAAACCCACCACCGCTCCGACAGCGGCTCCAGAGCCTGACGATGCAGGTAGCGTCTCTGCACTCGAAGAAGCCGGCGCGAAGCTCAAGAAGGACGGCGACGGGTTGGTAATCGAAGTCGACTTCCGAGGCACGACAGTTGGCGACTCGGCACTTGAGCACCTCGCCGGTTTGCGCCGCGTGAGATCGGTCCTGCTGAACGAGACGGGCGTGACAGACGCGGGAATGGCAACTGTTGGAAAGGTCGCGACGCTGCAGAATGTCGACCTGCGCGGCTGCACGATTTCGAACGCCGGACTCGAGCCTCTGGCGGCATTATCGGAGCTGAAGGCGCTCAGACTGTCTGGCGAAAGCGGCACAACGTCAGTCGACGACGACGGCATGAAGCACGTTGCGAAGATGAAGAATCTCAAAGCGTTGCTGCTCGACTTTCTCTGGATCAGCGAAGTCGGCCTCGAGCAGCTTGCCGGACTCGACAAGCTCGAAGAGTTGTATCTGGCGAAAACGCTGGTCGGTGACGACGCTCTGGCCACGATGAGCCAGTTTCCTCGGCTGAAGAAGCTTCGCATCTCACAGTGCCAGTTTGAGAACGAAGGACTCGCTCATCTGGCGAAAGTAACGACACTGGAAGATCTGGACCTGAGCGAAAATAACTCGATCAACGATGCTGGGATGCCACACCTGTCAGGGCTGAAGAAACTGAAGCGGCTTAACTTGTGGCGGACCTATGTCGGCGATCCAGGCGTCGAAAACCTGGCTGGCCTGACAGCGATGGAGTGGCTGAACCTGGACAACTCGCAGATTTCGGACGACTGCCTGAAACATCTCAGCGGGATGAGCAAGTTGTCGTTTCTGCACCTCGGTTCGACGCTTGTCTCAGACTCGGGACTACCGGCCCTGGAAGGCCTGACGTCTCTCAAGGATCTCAAGGTGACACGGACGGCTGTTACGGAAGAAGGTGTCGCGGCTTTGAAGAAGAAACTACCGAATACCGAAATTCAACTGCGGTATATCGCGGGGGAATGATTCGGACTCATTCGCAGGCCGAAGAAGACTTCAGCAAATTTCGTCATTCCCGCGCAGGCGGGAAACCAGTTGTGTTTATTCTGGGTTCCCGCCTGCGCGGGAATGACGAGTAAGGACGGTGGAGCACGTGTCAGCCTCTTATGAAAGCCGTTGGCGAACCTGCTCTTTGATCTGTTTCAATTCGGCGGCTTCCGGTGACTTTTTGTAGGTTTCGTCGAGCGGAAAGCAGCCGGAGATGATGCCGTTTCTCGGGGCGGTCGTGCAGTCGCTGAAGGTTCGGCAGATGGCTTTCGTACGGATCGGTTTTCCTTCGAGCACGTCCGCAGGCATGTCCCAATAACTGAGGACGAGCCGCCCGATTCCGACGAAGTCTGCATACCCGGCTCGGATCGCGGCCTGAGCGACGTGCGGCAGGTACTCCTGGAAGTACGACCAGGCGGAGCCGACGACCGGAATATCCGGGATCAACTCTTTGAGTTGCCGGACGGATTCGATTTGCCGGACACAGCCGATCAATGGATCTTCGGGCGGCTGGTAACCGTCGGAAGGCGGATAGAAGGCTGGTCGTTGGATGTGCGGGTTGTAGTAGGGCGAGCCCGCCGACAGGTTGAACATCGCGACGCCGTACTCGTCGTGCAGCATTCGAATGAAGCGAAGAGGCTCAGTCAGGTCCATTTCGAGCGGGTTGTCTTTGCTGCATCCGAAGCCGGGATAGTCAGTCACCGAATGGTCATCGGGAATGCCCGGACCGAGCTTGCCGGGAGTCGCTCGCTCGGGATCGGGGTGGTACGGAGGCCGGTCGAAAACCGACAGTCGCACGCCGATCATCAGTCCGGGACACTCGACTTTAATGCCGTCGAGAATTTCGCGAACGAATCGCGTGCGGCCGGCAAAGTCTCCGCCGTACGGACCGGGACGAGTGAACGCCGAAAGGAATTCATGGCCGAGGTAGCCGTGACAATGCTTCACGTCGACAAACTGGAACCCCGCATTTTGCGCGAGCTTCGCCGCGGAAATGTAAGAGTCGATCAGCCGCTTGATATCGTCGTCAGTTAAGACGACAGAATCATCGTCGGCATTGATGCCGAACTTTGGATCAAGCACGGGGTGGTGATAGACGATCCGTGGTTCGAGTTTGTCTTTGCGGTTTGGTCGACAGAAGCGGCCAGAGTGAGTCAGCTGCAAACCGACCAGCAGGTCGTCCAGTGCTGACTCGCCAAATCGTTCTGCGTGAGCGCTCGTCAGCGTTCCCAGCAGGTCGCGCATGGCGTCGGTGTTTTCGGGCCGGTTCAGAAGTTGGTTCGGATTCGCTCGCCCGTCTGCCTGAACGGCAAATGCTTCTCCACCCCAGATCAACTTGCAGCCTGAGAGCCCGAAGTTTCTCCAGCGGCGGGTCGTCAGTTCGCTCGGCCGACCGTCCGCTGTGGCATCCCAACCTTCCATCGGGTGGACACACCAGCGATTGCCGACAGTGAAGTTTCCGACTTTGATCGGTTCGGCGAGTGGCGAATTCTGTTCAGCCGAAAGTGGCTCGTCATCCAGCGGCAGGTCGATCTGCTGACTCGACAGGTATTGCCGAAACTCGTCTACGGATTTCAGTGCCCCAATTCGCTGCCAGTTCATCTCAACGGTTCTCCTGCGGTGTTATGCCTCGACCGGCTGATTCCGGTACGGAAGGTGCGTCAACGCTGTAAGCATACTGAGTCGCAGTCCGTTTGTTGCAGCGATGCCACATTGGATTGCCGAAAGGCATCAACGTTGCCGGAAATCAACTCAGCACGTCACGCGGATTTGCCAATGACTGCGGGAGTTTTCGATGGTCAATTTATTGCTGAGCGTTCGACGGTTTCTTGCCAGAGAATCCGGTCACGCGATGGTCGAGTACCTGTTTATGCTCAGCCTGATCCTTGTCGCAGCGATCCTTGGGATAAAAGTTGTCGGCACAACGGCACTCGACCTGTTCACGACGACCAAGGATGCCTTGCCCTGAGCTGAACAACGTTTGCGGATTTGGCGAAACAGGAGTTCAGCAACGCTGTTAGCAGCTCGTTGAAAAACCGAAGATGCTTTAATTCGGCATGTGCCGCTGGCTCTGCCAGTGCTGAATTACCTGCATTCGTCGATTACAAAAGGCACTGGCAAAGCCAGTGGCACACTTTTCAAAGTATTGTTAGACGAACGGCTTCAGCGCGTCGCTCGTGCAGCGAGGCTTGGCGAACTGCATTTGCACCGTTCCAACCAGCCGCTCTTCAAACGCGGCTTCGCAGTACGACAGGTAATAATCCCACAAGCGGATGAACGTTTCAGGAAATCCCTGCAGGCGTACCTGTTCGAGCTGTTCGAAAAAACGCTCACGCCACAGTTGCACGGTGCGGCCGTAGTGGGGCGCGAGGTCTTCGACATGCAGAAGCCGCATGTCCGTTGTGCGAGCGACCGAGTCCAGCACCGACTTCGGCGTGATCAGGCAACCGCCTGGAAAAATGTAACGCTGAATGAAGTCGACCGATTTCAGGTATCGCGGGTAACGTTGTTCGGACATCGTGATTCCCTGGATGGCCATCTGGCCGTCGGGCTTCAGCAGCGTGCCGCACTTCGTGAAGAAAGTGTCGAAGTATTCGTAACCGACGGCTTCGATCATCTCGACCGAGACCAGCTTATCGAATGAGCCGCTGAGATCGCGATAGTCTTCCAGCAGCAGAGTGACTCGATCAGCCAGCCCTTCTTCGGCGACCCGTCGACAGGCGAAGTCGTGCTGCTCTTTGGAGATCGTCGTCGTTGTGACTTTGCAGCCATAATTCTTTGCGGCGTGAATCGCCATGCCGCCCCAGCCGGTGCCGATTTCGACCAGATGATCGGACTGCTTCAGATCAAGCTTGCGACACATGCGGTCGATCTTGGCGATCTGCGCTTCGTGCAGTGTGCTCTCCGGAGTCTCAAACACGCCGCTGGAATACGTCATCGTTTCATCGAGAAACAGCGAGTAGAAGTCGTTGCCCAGGTCGTAATGCGCGTGAATGTTGCGAGCACTGCCGTCCTTCGAGTTGTTCTGCCGCTCGTGCCACTTGCGGGCAAGTCGCGTCAGTACACGGACGATCCCTCGATTGCCTGAATCGGTGACGTCGATATTTCGACAGAACATCCTGACTACGTCTGTCGGATTGTCCGATGTCCAT
This sequence comes from uncultured Planctomyces sp., assembly GCA_937899075.1. GTDB lineage: Bacteria > Planctomycetota > Planctomycetia > Planctomycetales > Planctomycetaceae > JABMPE01. Next base: position 19,986 of record CALDJX010000320.1, read on the forward strand.
TCTCCGAAGATAAACGACTCGGCAAATCCCAGGCTGCCTCCGAACGAGACCCGACGGTAGAACTCCGGCGAATGGATCTTCATTCTCGCGGTTAACGAAGCATCGTCGGTGGCTTGTCCGAAACGGTGTTCGGTATCGCCTTCGGTCAGGAGCAACAGCCCGTCGGTCAACTGGCTGAATTTGTTAAGCACGCCGCGGCGCAGCATTCGCGTCGTGAATCCCGGTCGTCCTGACTTCGCAGAACCCGGCACCGGCGAAACGTCAATCGATTTCAAATTGGCAATCGTGTCGACGTGGTCGTCCGAAAGTTCGGGCGACGTCGGTGCGTTTGCCTGATCGTTGGCGAGTTGATTCAGTGGTTTCATGAGCGAACGGTTTCCGTGACTCCTGACAGGTGGCCGGCCTGCGAGGCAATGTCTTCGCTGGATGAATGAGCAATTCCGGGGTGAGGAACGAACGGGCATTTTTTCCACCAGAGGCGCAGAGCCTGCCAGTAGATTCCCGCGGCGATCTTTCCCGTCATGAAGGGATAACGAATGAGCGAACTGGCAAGTTGACTGCCGGAAATCGGTCGCCGCTTCAGATGAAGCATGCAATCGAACAGCCGATTTTCGTCCCGCCAGTTCTCGATGTGTACGGTCAATGTGTTTGCTGGAGCGACGATACTCCAGCGATAGTCCATGTCCATTTCCATGAACGGAGAGACATGAAAACGTTTGCCATGCCGAAAACGCAAGCGTCTGGCCGTAGATGTTGTTTTTTCAGCGTCTGGATCGACAACCTGCGGGCTGTGGGCAGACTCTGCGGGCTGATTCGATCGGTCGAGGATGTAGCAGTGCCGCTCGCCCCACGGCGTGTTGTTGACCTCGGCGACGATCGTCTGGACCTGTTCGTCGTCGCGATCGAAGCAGTAGTAAAAGCTGACCGGATTCATTCTGTAGCCGAAATATCGTGGCTGGGTGAGCAATCGAATCGGACCGTCTGGACGTTCGAAGCGAGCCGCTTCAACGAGATCCCGCACGGCGATGTCGAGCGGAGGAAGCGGCTCGTCATTGCGTTCGGGACTGCGACCGAAGCTTCGTTCCGCCGGGGTTGACCAGTCGTCTGAGTCGAGTGCCTCGGGGATGATGTCTGCCGGAAACGCGAGATGATCTTCCCGTCGAAATCTTGCGAGTGCCAGTCGGCGAGTCGACCACAACCAGCGTCCGGCAAAGACCTGATCCAATTCGCTCAGGTCGAGGTACAGCCACGACCCGGAATAAGTAAACGCATTCTCGATCGGCGTGAAGCGACGGTGTCGGACATTGCCGACGTACAGGCAGCTCTTCAGAGATTGAGAATCTACTGCTGCCACGGCGGCTCCACTCCGAGTTGTCGGCACACGGCCAGAGCACTGTTGACTCCGTCCTCGTGAAATCCGTTGCCCCAATAGGCTCCGCAGAACGACGTTCGATTGTGGTTGATCAGGTCGGGATGCTTCTGCTGAGCGGCTCGTCGTTCCGTCGTGTAAACAGGGTGGTGATACTCGTACTTCCCGATCACCTTCGCAGGGTCGATGGCTGCGTCCCGATTCAACGTCACGCAGTACGTTCGCTGAGCCTTCAGCCGCTGCAGGATGTTCATGTTGTAGGTGACGGTCGCGCTTTGACCAGAGGCTTCTGCCGATTCCTTGTTGCCATCTGGCGGCGATCCGTCGATGTGATAATTCCAGCTTGCCCATGCTCGGCGACGTTGAGGCAGCACAGAATCATCCCAGTGAAGCACGGCAGAATTCTTTTGATAAGGGAATTCGTTCAGCACGTCTCGCTCGGTCATCGTGGCGGAGTCACCGAGTATTCTGAGAGCCTGATCGCTGTGGCAGGCAAAGATTGCGTGGTCGAAACGCTCGTCATCCGATCCTGTTGCGCGAATCGTGACGCCGGCTTCTTCGCGAACGATCATCTCAACCGGCGAGTTCAGTCGAATTCGGTCCTCAAACGGAGCAATCAGTTTCTCGACGTAGCGCTGTGACCCGCCAGAAATCACTCGCCACTGCGGTCGGTTCTTAATGCTGAGCAGTCCGTGATTCCGGTAGAACTCGACGATAAACCGGACGGGAAACTTCCCGAACGTCTCCGGCGGGCACGACCAGATCGCCGCGCCCATCGGGATGAGGTACAGATCGGAAAACTGCTTCGAGTAGCCACGCTGAGCGACGTACTCGTCGACGGTCAGACTGTCGTGGTCATTTTCGAGTAACTCCACCGCTTCGCGATTGAAGCGAAGAATGTCCTGCAGCATCCGATGAAATCGCGGCTTCAACAGATTGCTCCGCTGAGCAAACAGGCCATTCAGATTCGAACCGTTGTATTCGATCCGGCTGCGTTCGCACCGCACGCTGAAACTCATCTCCGTCGCGAGCGAGCCAACACCGAGTCGTTCGAGCATCTGAATGAAATTCGGATACGTCCAGTCGTTGTAGACGATGAATCCCGTGTCGATCGCGAGTTGCTCACCGTCGACGTTCACATCGATCGTGTGAGTGTGGCCGCCGACGTAATCGTTGGCTTCGAAGACGGTGATCTCGTGCGACTGGTGCAGCAGCCAGGCGGCAGTCAGGCCAGAGATTCCGGAACCGATAATGGCGATCTTCATCCGTGATTTCGCTGTTCGAGGATTCTCAAGGTGATGGTCCGTCGGGACTCCTGATCCGAACGTCGGCGGATGTTACCGAAATCACTTTCGGGGGTCGCGTCCGGCAGTAGGTCCGGCTCTGCCTGACGAAGTTTTCGACAATGACAGGAGTTTCGGAAGCAACCACGAAAGACACCAAATACGCGAATACGTTTTCGTGTATTTCGAGTTTTTCGTGGTTGATAATTCTTCGTCCCAACTCCGTCAGGAAGAGCCTGACCTACCGAAGTTGTCTGCGCTCTATTGACAATTCGCCAGACAGACTGACATCCTCCCCGACTGTTAACCGCACGATGGTCAAGTCGAGATTTCTCGACAGGAATTCACACGGACGAAGAGACGGGTTCGGAGAGCCACTATGAGAAACGCCGTAGTCATTGATGCCGTCCGCACGCCGGTCGCTAAAGCGAATTCGGAGATCGGCAACTTCCGCGATGTTCGTGCCGACGAACTTTCCGCCGGGATCATGAAAGCTCTGGTCGAGCGGACGGGCATCGATCCGCAACTCATCGAAGACATTCGTTGGGGCTGCGTCCAGCAGCAGGGCGAGCAGGGCTTCGACGTGGCTCGCGTGGCGTCGCTGATGGCGGGTCTGCCGATCGAAACCGGCGGCGTGACACTCAACCGAAACTGCGCGTCGGGTCTCCAGGCCATCAACGATTGCGCGATGAGCATCGCCGCAAACTGCGAAGACATTCAGATCGCGGGCGGCGTCGAGCACATGGGACACATTCCAGCCTTTAAGGACTACGACCCGGCTCCCGGTTTGTTCGTGCGGCACAGCGAAGCGATCATGAACATGGGGTTGACGGCCGAGTATCTCGCGACGAAGTACCAGATTTCGCGAGAAGCTCAGGATGCGTTCGCCGCTCGATGTCAGCAACTCGCCGCCGCCGCTACGGAGAATGGCGAGTTCGCCAGCGAGATCATCCCGACCTGGGGCCGCTCCGAAGCCGGGCAGAAAGAGCTGATCACAATCGACCAGGGCATCCGTGCCGACACAACGGCCGAAGGACTGGCGAAGCTTCCGCCCGCCTTCAACCCAGCCGGCGGAAGCGTGACAGCCGGCAGCAGCTCACAACTCAGTGCAGGTTCCGCCGCGTTGCTGATCATGTCCGAAGACAAAGCGAACGAACTCGGCCTGAAGCCGATGGCGAGAATTCGAGCGATGGCTGTCGCGGGAGTCGCTCCTGAAGAAATGGGCATCGGCCCGGTGCCGGCGGTTCACAAAGTCATGAAGCGCGCCGGACTGACACTCGATCAGATGGACTGTCTGGAGATCAACGAAGCCTTCGCCGTCCAGGTCCTGTCTGTCATGAAGCTGCTCGGGATCACCGAAGAAAAAGTCAACACCCGAGGCGGAGCGGTCGCGCTCGGCCACCCACTTGGTGCCAGTGGTGCTCGCATCGCCGTAACCCTACTGCATCGAATGCGCGATTCAGGAGCGAAGTACGGACTAGCGACTCTGTGCGTCGGTCAGGGACAGGGCGTCGCAACGATCTTCGAATGTGTGTGATTAGCCACAGAGATCACAGAGGGCACCGAGAAAATGAGCGATGTACTCACGGAGGCGATTATTGGGGCAGCCATCGAGGTGCATCGTCTGCTCGGCCCCGGATTGTTAGAGTCGATCTACGAAGAAGCTCTCTGCCACGAACTGTCTTTGCGAGGCATCCCAGTCCAAAGGCAAGTGGAAGTTGACGTGGTCTACAAAGGGATTGCTATCAAGGGGCAAAAGTTGGACCTGCTTGTTGCGGATGAAGTGGTTGTCGAATTGAAAGCCGTCTCAAAACTACCTGACGTGGCAACCGCTCAAACGCTGTCATACCTGAAAGCGACCGGCTTAAAACGAGCACTGCTTCTTAACTTCGGCGAGAAACGTCTCGTTGACGGAATCAAACGAATCTCTCTGTGAACTCTGTGTCCTCTGTGGCTTAAAACTGAATCCACGAAGGATGGCACGGTTCGGAGCTCATCATGTCGGAAGCTCGACTTGGCCTGCCCAATCTGGGATTTGGTGTCGGATTACGCACCCCCCACTATCCGCACATTCTGAAGCACAAGCCGGACGTCGACTGGTTCGAGATCATCTCGGAAAACTACATGGACTCCGGTGGCCGGCCGCGGCACGTGCTGGAGCAGATTGTCGAACAGTATAAAGTCGTCATGCATGGCGTTTCTTTGTCAATTGGTTCGACCGATCCGCTCAACTTTGAATACCTCGGCAAGCTGAAGAAGCTGGCTGAATGGACCAAAGCCGCGTGGATATCGGACCACGTCTGCTGGACCGGAGTGAACGGGCTCAACGGGCACGATCTGTTGCCCCTTCCGTACAACGAAGAAACGCTGCAGCACGTTGTGAGTCGAATAAAGACCGTGCAGGATTTTCTCGAACGTCCGCTCGTCCTGGAAAATCCCAGCACGTACGTCACGTTCACCGATTCGACCATGTCCGAGTGGGACTTCGTCACGCGGATGGCCGAAGAGGCCGACTGCGGGCTGCTGCTCGACGTGAACAATGTCTACGTGAGCTGCTTCAATCATGATCTCGATCCGGAAGATTTCATCCGGTCGCTGCCTCATGAACGGATCGTGCAATTTCACCTCGCCGGCCACACCGACTGCGGAACTCACATCATCGACACGCATGACAATTTCGTCGTCGACAAAGTCTGGGACCTGTACCGACTGGCTCACAAACTGACCGGTGGAGTGTCGACGCTGCTGGAATGGGACGCTCAGATTCCCGACTTCGACGTCGTGCACGGTGAAGTTCTGAAAGCGCGGGATCTGATTCGCGATGGCGGCGCAGCACCGAGCACGCCAAGACACGCTGAGGCCGACTCATCAGCTTCTGAACAGCCTCCGCAAGTAGCGAGAAGGTCGGCGACTGTTCCGCAGCCAGCGGTCTTCGTTGCGGCCGAGGTTGAGTGAATGACCGAGCAACGATCTCTGCAGAATCTTCAACGGTGGGTGCAGGAAGTCATCACCAACCCCGACGGCATCGCGGCCGGTGTCGAGTCTCCAACGGCGAGACAGCAGATCGACATCGGCGCGGCGAACATAGAGGACGTCGTCGAACCTTCCAGCCGACTGGGCAGCGCTGAACGGCTGGCCGTATACGGCAATGCCTACTTCGCACGGCTTGTCGAATGTCTCGGCGAAGAGTTCCCGGCAACCCGTTATGCACTCGGCGAAGAGACCTTCGAAAGCTTTGCCTTTGGCTACGTTAATGATTCGCCCTCGTCGAGCTATTCGCTGGGTTTCCTTGGCGAGCGGTTCGCTCAATACCTGATCGACACTCGCCCGACCGATGTTCCGAAACCTGGCTGGCCGGATTTCCTGATCGACCTGGCAACTCTTGAGCGAACATACGCCGAAGTTTTCGACGGCCCCGGACCCGAAAATCTAGCAACGCTGCAGCCGGAAGATTTGCAGTCCGTGCCGCCGGAACTTGTCAACGATGTCCGGTTCGTACCCGTGCCATCTCTGCGGCTGATGGAAGCGTCATTCCCGGTTCACGAGTACGTGACGGCCGTCCGCCGCGATCAGTCTCTGGAAATTCCGATGCCGGCTGAAACGCTGCTTGTCATCACGCGGCGCGAATACGTCGTTCGCCGCGGAACGGTTTCGCGAGCTGAATTTCAGTTGTTGCGAGCAATCATCGACGGCAACACACTTGGTGCCGCGATCGAAATTGCCGCTGAGGCAATGCCCGATGAGACCGACGAAGAGCTTGCGTCGAACCTGTCGAAATGGTTCCAGCATTGGGCATCCGCCGGATGGTTTCTGCGAGTCGAGTTGCCGAAGTTGTAAACTTCACTCGCCGAGCAATTCCTGCATTCTGTTGACGGTGGCTTCCGTGGCTGGATAAACGAGCCTGGCTCCGTCGCCGATTCGAGCCGGAGTAATTTCCCAGCCGGTGGCGTTTCTCCGCAGCGGGATGAGAAAATCTCCCGGCCGCCTGACGTTTTCCGGGAATGCAATATTCAGTGGCCCGGGCTCGACATTTCCTCGCCAGACATGATCAACATGAACGCCGCCTTTGACGCCAACAGTCGCTCTCACGACGGCGTCTGATTCAACGATCTGCCGGATATTTACATTCGTCGGATCGGACGTAGCGATCAACCAGCCCAGCAGCGAGTACCACAGCAGGCCGGCCACAAGGGCGATCCTCAAGAGGACCGAGCCGGACCGAACGCTGTTTGGGAGTTGTGGTGTTGTGTGAGCGTTGTCTTGATTCATGAATGGATCGTCGAAGTCAAAACCTGCATCGGGAGACATCATCCGCAGGGTATTGACAAGCGAAGCGCCGGCATACCGGTTCGAGCAAGACGATGGTATGCCGGCGCTGCGCTTGTCAATGCTCTTGCTGGCTGATCGACTGGCCGTCCCTGAAGCGGACGGAAATTCGAGACTCCGTTCGGATCGGTTTGCCATTTGCGTCATTCAACACGGCGTTCACAACGAGCGGTGCATTGAACAAGTGATTCGATTTCTGATCGACGCGCAACGACAGAGTTCCGGACTCTTCGTCCGCAGCAACAACGATCGGTTCGGCTGACCAGCCATTGATGTGAGGCGGTGACGAAACGTGAATCCGAACAGCGCCTGCCAGACCGGTTCCTCGTTGGACTTTGATGGGAATTTCGATCGAGCCTCCGCGTTTGACGACGAATGTTGATGCTGGAAGTTGCAGGCTGATGCGGACCGGATCGACGAGGACGATGACCTGGTCATCCTGCTCTTGCGACGAAAAGCTGACTCGGTGTTTCGTTCCGGAGTCGTCGGCGACGAATGCAGAACCCATCAGACAGAAGCGGCTTGTTCGTCCGATTTCCATCCACGGTGGGAGGCTGACGGTGTAGTCGAATTCTGACTCGCCGGCCGGGACGATCACTTTCTGCCCGACGACGCCCTGGAGATGTCGGACTTGACGGTCGGCTGGTTCGATTTCGATGGGGCCTTTGAATTCGCCTCGGTCGATGTGGTAGTGACGGGTGTAAGTCGTGCCGCGCGAGGCATAGCGGGTTTCAAATGGCGAATGGATGCGGAATGGAGTTTTGATGGCGACTCCCAGGGTCAGTCCCGCAACAGGTTGATCGCCGGCCGTGGCCGCGAAAGCCGCCTCGCGTTTGGATTCCGGTTCGATGTCGAGTGTCTTGCCGACGACTTTCAGTTCGGCAATCTGAGGTATTGCGGACTCGCCGACTTTGATGACAAGCTGAGCGTCCTGACGGTTCTTCGCGATCTTGACCGAGTCGGCGGTGACTCCTTCGGGCAGGCCTTCAACTGAGAGTTCGACTTCGCCCTTGAAGCCGTACGTGCGGTCGATGCCGATCTTCAGTTTCGTCTCCGCACCTTGCTCGATATTGACCGAGTCGACGGGAAGCTTCAGTTCGAAGTGTTGATCGGAAACTTCTGAGATCGAGAGTCGGTAGGCAAAGCGACTGCCGCCGCGATGGTCGAACTGGTCTCGGATCTGGACGAAGAAAGACTCACCGTTGGGCACTTTCCAGACGACACGTGAATCCGGGATACCGCCAGCCAGATCGTCATTTTCTTTGAGCTGTTTGCCATCGCTCGACAGAACGCTGAGTACCGAATCGAGTTCTGTCCCGAGTCGCGACGACTGAACTTCCAGCAGCAGCGTTTTGCCCGCTTCGGCGGAGAAGTGGAACAGGTCGATGTCGCCGGGCTTGTCGATGCGACCGTTGAAAACGATCCCCGACTTCGCGGACACAGCTTCCGGTTCAACGGCATCCGGTGAGTCGTTTGGTTCGACTTCGAGGTGCTCAGGAAGGTCGCCAGTCACGAGCGTCACGTTGTTCGGTGCGACGTTTGGAAGGCTCAGATTGAGCTGCCGATCTGAATCTTTGGGGACAGCAACGGTCGCTTGCTCCGTCGGCAAGTCGGACCCCGAAAGCTGCAGCGCGACAGAGTCTCCACGTTGACCGCCCAACGGGTACACCGATTTGAGATACGGGCCTTTGCGGATGGTCAGTCGGTAGACGTAGTGCTGAAGGCCTCCGAATTCGATGTCGTGGATTCGGCATTCGTAGCGGCCAGCTTTGGGAGCGACGAATTGAACGAACGAGTCGATTCCCAGACCGTCGACGTTTTCGGTCAGGACGGATCCGTCCGGGCTGCGAATCTCGATGCGGGAATCCAGCGGCGATCCGATTCTCGCCGCATTGACTTCGCACGAGAATCGCTCGCCGGCTTCTGCGTCGAACGTCCAGATGTCGACGTCTTCTCGCGGGAAGATGCGGCCGTTAATGGTGACGGGAAGCTGAACACCGGTCGGAATCGGTTCGCCGTCGATTTCTTCCTCGATCACTTCGGGGAGATCGCCGACGACAAACTTCATTCGCGGCGTAACGCCCTGTGACGTGTTGACTCGCCAGCGGCGAACGCCGAGCAGTGCGTCCTTCGCGATCTTGACCGAACCGAGGTAGTCCTTCGGGTAGTCTTCCTTGCGTTGCGACGCTGGCTGGGGAATTAACGGACCTTCGAACCAGACAGTTTCTGTTCGATCAATCCTTGCCGAAGCGGAGACGCCCGGCCCGGTCATCTCGAACGGGCAACCTTCGTGAAGATAGTGGCCGCCAACGTTGAACGAGACTTCGGTGCCTCGCTGACCACCCGCCGGAAAGATGTAGCTGACATGCGGCGGCTCGGCGAATGTCGGATGAACCGACACAGTTGCAACGGCGAAAATCACAAGCAGTCGAGTGATCATGCTGCCCCTCGGCCAAAAAATCTGTGGCGAAAACGTTGGCCTCAAACTCAGAGCCTGCGAAGAAAATGGCGGACTCACCAACTTAACGTGTGCCACTGGCTCTGCCAGTGCAGGATTTCCAACAAACGCCGATTGCCAAATGCACTGGCAGAGCCAGTGACACACGATGTGAGCGGATTGCCAAGTCTTCACAAGTCTTCAATCGAGAATTGTCTGCACGCGGTCGGGACCGACTGAGATGATTTCGACGGGGTAACCAACTAGCTCGGCGACCGTTTCAACGTACTTCATTGCATTTTCCGGCAGGTCGGCGCGCTTCCGGACGCCGGTGATGTCGGTCTTCCAGCCTGGCAATGTTCGATAGATTGGCTTCATCTGAGCCAGGTCTTCGACGTGCGATGGGAAGTCCGTTGTTCGAGTTCCGTTGAAATCGTAGGCCTCGCAGATTTTGATTTCGTCCAGACCGTCGAGCACGTCGACCAGCATGACGGCGATGCAGTCGACTCCGCTCAGTCGCGCTCCGTAGCCTGTCGCAACGGCGTCGAACCAGCCGCAACGACGAGGCCGGCCGGTGACGGTTCCGTATTCTTTCCCAACGTCGCGGATGTGCTGACCGATTTCGTTGTCGAGTTCGGTCGGGAACGGACCGCCGCCGACTCGGGTTGTGTACGCCTTGACGATGCCGATCATCTTGGAGATTTCGCGTTCGGACACGCCGCTGCCACTGTGAATTCCGCAGCCTGAACTGTTTGACGAGGTCACGTACGGGAACGTTCCGTGGTCGATATCGAGCAGGCAGCCTTGCGCGCCTTCAAAGAGCAGCTTGCGTTTGTCGGCAACGGCTTTGTGCAGAAACGTTGTCGTGTCGGTGACGTAAGGGCGAAGCTGGTCGGCGTACGTAATGTATTCGTCGAAAATGACGTCGACTTCGAACGGCACAAAGTCATCATCGAGCGCGGCGATGGCTCGGTTTTTCTGCGGGACGATTTCTTCGAGTCGCCGTCGCAGCCGTTCTGGATTGACGAAGTCGCCCATGCGGATGGCGTGAGTTCTGCCGGCTTTGTCGCGGTAACAGGTTCCGATGCCTCGCATTGTCGTGCCGATGGCGTCTCCGCCGCGAGCTTTTTCAAACGCCGCTTCTTCCGCCATGTGGTAAGGAAAAATGACGTGGGCTCGATCGCTGATTTTGAGTCGTTCCGGGGGGACGTTTCCGCGGCGCTCGACAATTCGCCCGAACTCTTCCAGAAACGCTTTCGGGTTGATGACGACGCCTGTCGCGATTACGGAAACGACCGAATCGTGCAGGATGCCGGCTGGCAGCAGTGAGAGTTTGTAGGTCTCACCGTCGAAGATCACGGTGTGGCCGGCGTTGTTGCCGCCGAGGTATCGAACGACGATGTCATGCTGCTCTGTCAGCAGGTCTACGATTTTGCCTTTGGCCTCGTCGCCCCACTGAAGCCCGATCACAGAAGTTGCACTCACAACGAAGTCCGCCTGTCAAAATTGTTCAATTGATGTGAATCATCAGGTCCGAAAATGGCAACGCCCACAGTATCCGGCTTACGGTTTCGAGGGGCGCAGTCAGTGGCTGTTTACTTTTGGGGCATCGAATATGTCGATCGGCGTCGAAGGCCAACTTGTGTCAACCAATGACCACGCCCCGCGTGCGAAACATCCGAGTTTAACAGAGCGTTTTCCGAAAATGCACCGGCTCGGGCAACGAATTGCGGAGTAATTCTGCGGTCGCGGAAATTCGCCGGAACACTCGAAAACTGGCTCAAAACCAAGGGAAACTGATCTTTGTGGCCTCACGCCGGTTGGTTATAAACCGCAATCTCCCCGAAAGTTTCCGTCGCTGAAACTCTCTCGACGTCCCGTCGAACACTTCTCACTTCGCTGTAGCTTCCCCACTTAAACAATTTCGGTTGCAGATTCGACGGTCCCTTTCGTTCAGGGATCTGAAACTTTGCGCCGATTGCGGTCCCTCCTTCTTCGACAACGACGCCTTCCCGCGGGCCAGCGTGTCGCCTTTCCAACAAACGGCCTCTCTCCTGATTCATCAGAGCAGACGGTTCGAAAAGGAGTTCAGAATGTCTGTTTCGACTCGTGCCTTTGTCTGTCTTTTTGCGAGTGCTCTCGCGCTGGGACAGTCCGGGTGTAACCTCGTTCCGAACAACTGGCTGCGGCAAAGCCAGCTTCAACTGCGAAATCTGCATGGTCAGAACAAAATTCTGGCCGATCAGAACTCGGCGGCTTCGCAGTCGCTGGCGCAGCTCCAGCAGGAAAAAGCAGCCGCTGAAAAGCGAGAGCAGATTGCCAATGCACGATTGGCAAATCTCGACGCCGAACGAAATCAGTTGAAGAACCGTTTTGTCTCGCTGCAGGATCAGCTCAGGAATCTCGAAAATCCGCTGCCGCAGTCGGCGAATCAGAAGTTCGCAGACCTTGCGAAAAAGTATCCGGGATTCAATTTTGATCCAGACACCGGAGTCAGCAAGTTTTCGTCCGACATCCTGTTTGATTCAGGGAGCGCGACGATCAAGTCCAGCGCCGGACCGTTGTTGAAAGACTTCGCTGCTGTCATGAACGACGGCGAAGCCAAACGACTGAACATCCTCGTCGTTGGTCACACGGACGATAAGTTGATCAAAAAGGCTTCGACGAAAGCACATCATCCAACCAACTGGCACCTTTCAACCAACCGTGCAAACAGCGTCGTGGTTGACCTGGGTCGAGCGGGATTGGGCAAAGAGCGAATGGGTGCTGCCGGCTACGCCGACAACCAGCCTGTCGTCCCGAATACGGACGACAAAGCTCGCAGCCAGAATCGGCGAGTTGAAATCTTCGTCCTCGCTCCTGAGGCCGCGATCGCAGGCTGGGATCCGATCGGCAGCGACAGCTCGACGAGATAGTTTGACGGCGACTGCTTAAAAAAGCTTTACGACAAAGTTGGACGGCGGCACGATTCAGATCGTGTCGCCGTTTTCTCTTGCGCTGTTGCGAGGAGACACTCTTGTAAGAGGGACCACGGAAGACACGGAATTACACGGAAAGGTCGTCTTGAATTCCGTGTTTTCCGTTTCTTCCGTGGTCTATTTGAATCATTGAACTTCGTCAGGCAGAGCCTGACCTACGGGTGTTAGCCACGATGAAACTGCCGCTGTCCGACATTTCTGATCATGAAATTCTTACGGCTCGTCCTGCGCGGAGTTCACTCCGCGTTGATCGTCCGTACGAGTTTCTGGTCGAGCCTGAACGAGGTGCTGACGGACTGGTCGAAGATGTGGCGACGATCTTTCTGACGAATCGGGAATGCCCGTTTCGTTGCCTGATGTGCGACCTTTGGAAAAACACGACGGTGGAGTCAGTTCCGGTCGGAGCGATTCCCCAGCAGATTGATTATGCACTGGAGCGGCTGCCGAAAGCTCAGCATGTCAAGCTTTACAATTCGGGAAACTTCTTCGACGCGAAGGCGATTCCGAAGGAAGACTGGCCAGCGATTGTGGAGCGAGTTCGAGGCTTCAAATCCGTCATCGTTGAGAATCATCCGAAGCTTTGCGGCGACGGGTGTTTCGAGTTTCAAGACATGCTGGCGGCGCACGATGTCGAACTCGAGATTGCACTCGGTCTTGAAACAGCTCATCCGGAAGTTCTGTCGCGGCTCAACAAGCAGATGACGACTGAGGACTTCTCGCGGGCTGCAGAACGGCTACTGGCGGGGGACATCCGGCTGCGAACATTCATCCTGCTCCGACCACCGTTTCTCAGCGAAGAGGAAGGTATCGAGTGGGCGATGAAGTCGATCGAGTTTGCGTATGAGGCGGAGGTGTCGTGCTGCTCGGTGGTGCCGACTCGAGCGGGCAACGGAATTATGGCGCGACTCGAAAGTGACGGCCTGTTCGAGTCGCCGCAACTTGCTTCGATGGAAGTGGTCCAGGAGCGAGGCCTTGAACTCGGCGCCGGGCGAGTCTTCATGGACACGTGGGACGCGCAGAAGTTTGCGACGTGCTCAGAGTGTGCCGAACCGCGAATTCAACGCATCGTCGAAATGAATCTCAGCCAGCAGGTTGAGCCGCGAATAAAGTGCGACGAATGCGGAACGGCTTGAGTCGCCGTTGTCCGTGCCAAAGTGTGCCACTGGCTCTGCCAGTGCCATTTCAAGAATCGACTCGGACCAGTTCACTGGCGGAGCCAGTGGCACACAAGAAGCGGCAGCACTGACTACCGGCCGAAGCGGGTGCGGGGGCCGGAGCGGTCAGCGACTTTGGTGGGGGCCGTTGGGCGGGCTGGTTCGAAACCTTCGATTTTGTACGAGTCGAGCATGTTGTTGACTCGAATTTCGATGCGAGTCAGTTCGTCGCCCTGTTCGCGAGTGACGAACAGAATGGCGATGCCCGGCGTGTCTGATGACATGCGGCCGGTTCGACCGATGCGGTGCACGTAGTCGTCGCAGAATTCCGGCACGTCATAATTGATGATGTGCGAAATCCCGCTGACGTCGATGCCTCGACCGACGACGTCCGTTGCGATCAGGAGTTTGACCTCGCCCGCACGGACTTGCTTCATCACGCTGTCGCGTTTCCGTTGCTGAAGGTCGCCGTGCAGCGTTTCAACACTCGGTAACTTGGCGCGGAACTTGTTGAACAGTTCGTCGGCTCGACGTTTCGTCCGCGTAAAGACGATGGCCTGCTGAGGACGTTCCTGCGCGAGCAGCCGGACGAGTGTCGGAAACTTTCGATCTTCGTCGACGGTGACGTAGTACTGTTCGATCTGCCGAGTGACGACCGCGTCCTGAGACAGGTCGACCATTTCGGGCGATTTCATGTACCGCTGTGCGAGTCGTTCGACCGGTGGCGGCAGCGTCGCTGAAAGAAGCAATGTCTGACGTTCGGCCGGGCAGCGTTTGAGGATTTTTTCGATGTCCGGGCGGAATCCGATGTCGAGCATCCGGTCGGCTTCGTCGAGGATCACAAAATCCAGCGTCGACAGATCCAACGAGCGGCGATTCATCAGGTCGATGACGCGGCCGGGCGTGCCGACGATGATTTGTGCTCCGCGTTGCAACTCGTCGACCTGAGCGCGGATCGATTTTCCGCCGACGATCGAGACGACTCCGACCTTTCGGTTCGCAGAAAGCTTGCGAGCTTCGTTGGCAACCTGTTCGGCGAGTTCGCGGGTCGGAGTGAGAATCAGCGCGAGCGGCCGTTTCGAGTCGTAATCGATGTGCTCCAGCACGGGGATCACGAAAGCGGCTGTTTTTCCGGTGCCGGTATGAGCCTGCCCGATGCAGTCCTTGCCTGTCAGCGCGATGGGGATCAGGCCGGCTTGAATGGGACTTGGGGACTCGAACCCCATTTTTTTCAGGGACTGCAGCATCGTGTCGCTGAGACCGAGGTCCTCAAACAGGGGGCCTGAGGGGGTGTCTGACTGACTCAAGAAACTCTCCAATACTGTTAATCTTCGATTTCGTCTGGGGATTGCACACGAAATCGCACTCAATCACCAGTCTCCGGTGTCACGAAACTACGAATTCGCCGGGCAAATCGGCTTTGGATGCCGAATAACCGCTGTGGGATGTGACTTTTCGTTGCGATGGGCCTGCCGACCGGACTTCCTCGCTCATGGTTCGGCGACGCAGACCGAACACGAGTATTGCCACGGCAAGGTGTCTATCATCGGTGGCGGGCCCGTGGAGAATGCGGATCCGAAGGGGGAGTAGGGTGCGTCCTGACGCACCGCCGAGCAGAACGGTGCGTCAAGACGCACCCTACGACTGGGGAATTTCATCGATGGCAAATGCCGCAGAAGTGATCGATATTCACAAGTATTACGACCTCGGCGGTCACATTGTGAAGGCGTTGCAGGGCGTTTCGCTGGTGGTGCCCGAGGGCGACTATATCGCGATTATGGGTTCGTCAGGCAGCGGCAAGAGTACGCTGCTGAACCTGCTGGGGGCTCTCGATCGGCCGACGAAGGGCGAATACATCATTGGCGGCACGCCGATTTCGCAGCTCAACGACGACGAGCTGTCCGGCATCCGAAACAAGATGATTGGATTCATTTTCCAGTCGTACAACCTGGTGGCCCAGTACACGGTCCTTGAAAACATCGAAGTCCCGCTGCACTATCGCAAAGGTTCGCCGGCATTGTCGGCGAAGGATCGAGAGTGGTGTCGCGAGCTGTGCAACATGGTCGGCCTCGGCGATCGCATGACTCATCGCCCGTTCCAGCTTTCAGGGGGTCAGCAGCAGCGAGTGGCCATTGCCAGAGCCCTCGTCAGCGATCCGAAAATCATTCTGGCTGACGAACCAACGGGAAATCTTGACTCGACCACGGAGGCCGAGATCATGGAAATGCTCGGCCGACTGAACGAAGAAGGTCGGACCATTATCATGGTGACGCACGAGCCCGAAGTCGCTCGACGGGCCAAACGGCAGATTTACATGAAGGATGGTCTCATCGCCGGGACCGGCGTGTTCCCCGGCCTGGAACCCGCAATCTGAGTTTGCAGCGCCGGGATTATTCTCCGGCAACTTCATCGACTCCGGCAACGCAGACCGGTCGCCGGGACAACGCATCCAGGCTGTTGGATCGTCAGAGTGATCGCAGTTGTTAAGATGCCCGCTCACGTGACAGATTCGGTTGAGGATCCGCAGGTCAATGTCTTCCGAATGCTGACGTCACGATGTTGCCGCGGTCGATGATTGGTTCGTCGAACTGGCAGTGCAGAGACAAAGCTCATTTTTGAAACGTGCTTCTTTCAGGCCGGGTAAACTCCCCGTGTTTGGAAAAGGGTTTCATACAAAGCGAACGGGCCGCCTTCATCAGAGGGCGTTCGCTGGGGTTGGAATGTCTCGACTGCAACAGCAAAACAATTTTCGGTATCCATTGATCGAGGCGTCTGGTTCGCCGCGCGAGCTTGGTCGTCAACACGGCGAACAGGCTCGGCTTAAGATCGCTGGCTTTTTCGGCTGGATGTGCGAATCGTTCAAATTAAGCGAGCAGGAGCTTGCCCGACGAGCCCGTACATTCAAGCCGCTGCTGACCAGACATTGTCCGCGTTTGCTGGACGAAATCGCTGGTCTGGCAGAAGGGGCTGGCATCAAACTCGAAGCGGCAATGGCCTGTCAGCTTCGAGGCGAACTGATTGGCCACTCGGCCGAGGCCTGCACCACGTTCGTGCTTGGTGCTGACGTGACGGCCAGCGGCGAGGTGCTGATCGGACAGACCAGCGATATGTCGGACGAGATGCGCGACTTTGCTTACGTTTTGCATCTGCACCCGGAAGATCGCCCCGAAGTCATCATGTGGACATTCGGCGGAATGCTCGGCTACCACGGTCTGAACGAGCACGGTGTTGCTCACTTTGCGAATTCGCTGGGCGGCGGTCCGCGATGGCGGCAGGGACTTTCGCATTACCCTTTGAAACGCCAGATTCTGGAGCAGAAGGATCTCGGAGCGGTCCGCGACCTCATGCGTGATTACCCGGTTTGTTCGAGCGGCAATTACGTGCTCTGCGATGGAACGGGTTCGATTCTCGACGTCGAGCTGACCGCCAACGGTCCGGCTGAGATTACCGACGGCGGCGAAGGTTTCATCGCTCACTCGAATCATTTTCTTTGTGGACCGCACGCGTGCCCCGAGAACGATGCGGTAAGTTTGCCGGATTCGTTTCCGCGGCTCGATCGGATGCGAAGCCTGATCAGTCAGCAGGCAGGTTCGCACAATGTCGACACGATGAAGTCGATCCTGGCCGACCATGACGGGCATCCGGTCAGCATTTGCCGGCATCCGCACGACGGTCCGGGAGACGCGATTCTGCCGAGTTCCGGCCGGACGATCGCGGCGATTATTGCCGAACCTGCTCAAGGCCGGTTTCACATTGCCAGCGGAAATCCCTGCGAGGCCCGGTTTGTCGAGCATCGCCTTTCGCGGCTGGCCTGAGGCTGCTGAGCGGCGTTCCAAAAGCGGGAATCAGCTGGCAAATCTTCGTTCAGCTGTCCAGCCGATTTGTTCGAGCGTTGTGGAATGCCGTGTCGAGGCCGCAGAAGTCGCGAAGGTAGCTGGAAAGCCACCGAATCGGGTGGTAGTTTAGCGTCTTTACCGCGACGAGTTCGTCCTCGGAAACTCTTCCGAATGCTCGCTTCGAACACGCGGAAGCCAACGCTGCACAGCCCGTGCAAGAGTCATCATGTCAAGAATCAGCGCCGAATCATTTCTCAGTCTGATCCAGCAAAGCGGTCTCGTTGAGCCGGACCGGTTGCAACGCGAAGTTGACGATCTGGAAGACAAGGGACTCAATGTGGCCGAAGCGTCGGCGCTGGCCGATTCGCTCATCGAACGGGACCTGCTGACTGAGTGGCAGGCCGAGAAGTTGCTTCGAGGCAAACACAAAGGCTTCACGCTGGGGAAGTACCGGCTGCGCCGATTGCTCGGCAAAGGCGGCATGAGTTCCGTGTACCTGGCTGAGCACGTCCTGATGCGCCGTCAGTGTGCGATCAAAGTTCTGCCCATTAAGCGTGTCGATGACACCTCGTATCTGGCGAGGTTTCATCGAGAAGCTCGCGCGGTCGCCTCACTGGATCATCCCAACATTGTGCGAGCCTACGATATCGATCACGAGACGGAAGGCGACAAGGACATTCACTTCCTCGTCATGGAATATGTCGACGGCGAAAGCCTGCACGAACACGTCAAGGACAAGGGGCCGCTGACGCTGGACAATACTGCGGAGTTCTTCCGGCAGGCGGCGCTGGGCCTGGACAACGCTCACAAGAACGGATTGATCCATCGAGATGTCAAGCCGGGCAACCTGCTCATTGACCGAACCGACGTCGTCAAAGTTCTCGATCTGGGCCTGGCGAGATTCTCCGAAGTCACAGACGACAACCCGCTGACTCTGGCGCACGACGAGAAAGTCTTAGGGACTGCCGATTACCTGGCTCCAGAACAGGCCATGGACAGTCATACCGCCGACCATCGCGCGGACATTTACGGATTGGGGTGCACAGCGTACTTCGCACTGACTGGTTATCCGCCGTTTCGCGAAGGCACGTTGACGCAACGCTTGATGTTTCATCAGACCAAAGAACCGCCGGCGATCTCTGAAGAACGACCCGAAGTCAAAGAGACGAAACGTGGAATCGAGCTGGTCAAGATCGTCAGCCAGATGATGGCTAAGAAACCAGAGAAACGGTTTCAAACAATGGACGATGTTGCTACAGCGCTCGCGAGATGGTTGAAGATTTATGCGACTCCCGAGTGGCGGGACGCCCATCCGGATGCGTTCCTGAAGTCCGACGCGGCGACATCCGGCGGCGCCGTTCCTGTCGCGAAGGCTGTCGTCGTCGCAAAAGCGGTTACGCCCGAGGCTCCGGCAACGGCGGTTACAACTGCTGGTGACACCTTGCTGCAAGCTTCGGTGGAAGAACAACCAGTCGCAGAGCCACTGGCTGAACGACAGCCGGAGTTGCCTGATTCAAACCCGTTCGTTGGCGAAGCTGTTCCGATAGAACCTGCAATGGACAACGGAGCGGACCAAGGCTTTGGAGCATTTCTCGCCGGGTTTGACGGAGGAGCAGAGTCCGCCGCGCCGACGATTGCCGAATCGGAGCCGGAAGTTGCTCACGTCGCTGAAGCTCACGTCACTGAAGCAGTGGCACCGCCGGTTGAGTCACCAGCGCCGATCGCAGACGCCGTTTCGGAAGTTCCCGCGGCCGTGCCGGTTGCTTCGCCTGTCCAGGTGGCTCCGCCGGTAGCTCGTCCAGTTGTCGCTGACGAACCAGTTGTCGCTGACGAAGTGGTACCCGCTGATGCTCCGCCCGTCGCTACTGCCGCAAGCGATGTCGAGCCGGCAGATGCCCCGGCTACTCTCGACGAAAGCGACGGGCTTCAGGGATGGGATGATGATGAATCATCGGCTGAGCCACTCGCAGACTTTGATCCGTCCGTGCTTCCAACTCCGATCGGAGAAGACGCGGAAGAATATCCGAGTCTGCTCGGTGGGACTCCGACCGGGCAGCGAATTCCGGGGTTGGACGATCCGGCTGACGTAACTCACTCGGCGATGGAGCAGACTCAGGACTTCGTACCGGCTGCCCATGTTCCGGCTGAAGTTCCATCCGACGCGACTCTGTTAAATCCGGTTGAGCCAGCCAGCGAGGCGAATCACGATCTCGTCCCCGAGGCATCGCCAGCCGCCGCGGTTGAGGCCGAGCAATTCTCCTTCGAGCCAGCGCCAACTGCCGCCCCGGTTTTTCCCGGTGCTCCGGTTGTCGACGAGGCCGCACCGCAGTTTGCACAACCAATCGCCGAGCAACCTTTCGCTCCGGCTGCTCCCGCACCAATGTTTGCCGAGCCGGCACAACCCGAGGCTCCGGCAGCGCAACCAGCCTTCGGAATCGAGCAACCGTTCCCTGATTCAGCTCAGCCAGCATTCCCCAGTGAGGCGCCGGCATTCGGTGAGGCACCAGCATTCGGTGCACCACCTGAGGCAGCTCCTGGACAGTACGCGGCGGCTGGTCAGGCTCCAGCGGCATCGGCAACAAAGAAGAAACCACCAATCGCAATCATCGCCGGACTCGTTATCGCCGTGGTCGTTGGCGCTGGAGGCTACTTCGCCTTCACCGGCGGCGGCGAAGACAAACCAAAATCGAAGAATACGGCGGCTGGCGAGTCGAAGTCGTCGCCAAAGTCGAAGGGGACCAAGGGAAGTTCCAAGGCGACCGGCGGAAGCAGTGGCAAGATACTTGGCCCGCTGGTCAAAGTTGGACCGGGCGGTGACTTCTCAACGATCGGCGCAGCACTGGATTATCTGAAGACGAACAAATCCCGATACGACACTGGCGGACGCCGCACCACTTGCAAAGTCGAAGTGATCGGTGGCGAGACTTACAAAGAGTCCATCATCGTTGATAATTCCGGTGATACTTACCCGCCAGGAATTCTAATTGTGTCGAGCGGCGTTGGTCGAGCGAAACTGGCTCCGTCAGGCAGCGGACCGGCGATCAAACTGGTCGGTATCAAGTTCTTTCAAATTCAAGGCTTCGACGTTGACGCCTCGGGTAAAGACGTCGCGATCGAGTTGTCAGGCTATCTGAATCGAAGCAGCTTGAAAGACCTGAACGTGTCCGGCTTTTCGAAGGTCGGCATTTCGATGAAAGGGGCGGTCGGGTTCAACGGCGAAGAGATCATACTTGAGAAGATCGACCTTCGCGGAGCTGGCAAGACGACCGCCGGCATCCACCTCACAGCGGGCGAAAACAGCCCGAGCCGAATCAAGATTCTGAACTGCCCACTGATCGGACCTCAGGAAAACGGGCTGCTCATTGAGTCCGATGTGACGTACCTCGAAATGCGTGAGAACATCATCGCCGACGCTGACGTCGGAGTATCGTTTCCCAACGGTCCGCTGACGCTGAAAGATGTGCAGATTCTCAATACCACCTTTTACAAGTGCAGCCGAGGCGGAATCATCCTCGGCCAGATGCCAACTCCCGCCGGCGGCATTTCCGGGTCAGGCGGCCTGGCCATCAGCCGGAACCTGTTTGCTCATGTAAACGGTCCGGAATTGCTCATCGAAAACGATTTTGACGACAAGAAGTTTGACCGATTTTTCTCGACGGCTGTCGGCGGCGTCGACCAGAACTGGTCTGATCGAAAGCAGCCTGCTGACATCAAAGCCGGGCAACGAGAAATCGTTCACCGCGAGAATCAGCGAGTGCCGTCGTTCGAGTTTTCATCGACTGACAGCGACAGCGACGAATTTCTCAAGCTGAAGAAAAACACGCCGTACGCTCACGTCGTCGGTCCAAGAATGGAGACAAAGACGTACATCGGAGCTCGACCTGCTAAATAGGTCTTCGCGCCGTCGCGAGTGAATTCCAGCCGAAGCCGGGAGACTTTATAACCCTAAGTCTTCCGGCTTCGGCCGCTTTATTTTGAAAGACAAAACACCATGCTGCACAACGTTCTGATCAATGGCGAATGGCGAGCTTCCTCTGGCACGACAACGTTTCACGCGGTAAACCCCGCCACGTGCGAACCGATCGACGGTGACTACCCTGTCAGTCCCTGGGGAGAAGTCGAGCAGGCGATCGCGGCCGCGACCGCAGCGTCTCGCGAAATTCGAGGTTGGACGGGAGAACGATTCGCTGCGTTTCTCGAATGCTTTGCCGATCGGATCGAAGCGCGAGCTGACGAACTCGTTGCCATGGCGAATCAGGAAACTGCACTGCCGGTTTCTCCGCGGTTGAAAAACGGGGAGCTTCCGCGAACCACCGATCAGCTTCGACAAGCCGCGTCCGCCGCTCGTGAAGGTTCGTGGGCGAGCCCGACGATCGACACGAAGGCAAACATCCGGTCGATGCACGGTCCGATCGGACCTGTCGCTGTCTTCGGCCCGAACAATTTTCCGTTTGCATTTAACAGTGTGGCCGGCGGAGATTTTGCAGCAGCCGTTGCGGCGGGGAATCCGGTTATCGCGAAAGGGCACTCGTCTCATCCTGGGACGACTCGACTGTTGACTGAAGAAGCTTTCGCGGCTGCTCAGGAAACGAAAATGCCAGCCGGTTTTGTGCAACTGATTTATCGAACGAGCCACGACGACGGTTGCAAATTTGTTGGACACGCCGACGTCGGAGCCATCGGGTACACCGGTTCGAGATCCGCCGGTCTCCGCTTGAAAGAGGCTGCTGACAAAGCTGGAAACCCGATTTATCTCGAACTCTCCAGCATCAATCCTGTTTTCATTCTGCCCGGCGCTTTGGAAGAACGTTCCGACGAACTTGCTGGCGAGTTTTCCGGCAGTTGCCTGATGGGCACCGGCCAGTTCTGCACAAACCCCGGGATGGTCGTGCTGCTCGCTGGTGAAAAAACGGACGCTTTTGTTACGGCTGTCGCTGGGAAGTTTTCAGCCGCTCCGGTCGGAACGTTTCTCAGCGAAGCCGTTCAGAAGAGTTTCCTTGCTGGCGTCTCAGCATTGAAGGACGCCGGTGCCGAGTTGATCGTCGGTGGCGAGGCTGGCGGCGGTTCAGGTTTCTGCTGCCAGAACACTCTGTTGAAAGTCGACGGTGCGAAGTTCCTGGAGAACCCCGAAACTCTGCAGGCCGAAGCGTTCGGCAACGGATCGCTGTTCGTGATCGCGGCCGACGCTGTTCAGGCCGAACAGATTGCCGAATCACTCGAAGGAAACCTCACCGGCTGCATCTACAGTGCAACTGACGGCTCGGACGACGCGGTTTACGATCAGATCGCTCCCGCACTGCGTACGAAAGTTGGTCGACTGCTCGACGACAAAATGCCAACGGGTGTTGCCGTTTCGCCCGCCATGAATCACGGCGGCCCGTTCCCGGCGACGGGGCATCCAGTCTTCACCGCCGTCGGCATGCCGCAGTCGATCTACCGATACTCGATGCTGCAATCTTACGACGGAATCCGACCTCATCGTTTGCCGGCCAGCCTTCGTGATGAAGCTCCGAACGAAACCTGTTGGCGGTACGTCGACGGCAACTGGCGACAGGGAAGCCTGTAGCAGACCGGGAACTTTCGACGCAGGGCCAGTGATCGTTGGTGGGCGAGCCAACCAACGATCACGGCAGGCTGTGCGCTGTCTCTGATGCTCCTCGGAAACCTCGAGCGGCGGAGCCTGGCTCGCTGGTCAACTCCACCGCGTATCGCGATTGATCGGCGGTGATATCGATTGTTGCGTCGGTTGTGTTGATGTGACGGTAGCGGTCTGGAATGGCGACTTCGTCTTTCGCGTCGGCAGAACGGTTTCCGCTGACTTCTGACAGTGGCCGGACAGTGACTAGGTACAAACCGGGTTTCAATTCACCGTCGAATGTCACGACTCGAAAATTTCCACTTCTGTCGGAAACTCCCATAGCCGAATCGCCAGTCATTGCCCCGGCCAGGTGAACGAGAACTTCGGAAACCGGCTGACCGTCCAGCGTGACTACGCCGCGCATCGCCGTTTGTGACCACGAACGAAACCAACCGAATGCGAGAACGCCGGCGACAACAATCGCTGCCCCCCATCTGGCGGCTCGACGCGGATCGATTTTTTCAATCGTCGCCGCCACGCCGCTGACAAAGTAGTACGGAGCAAACGCGATCCACAGAATTCCGGTCGCTCGATGCCTCGTCTTCGTTTCTGCGGTGGCGGCAGCAGGCGAACCTGCTGGCTCAGCGGCGCGGCAATGGAAACCGACGGCCGCCGCGGTTGTCCATTGCTCGGCCTCTTCCAACCGCACGGGAGTGTTCGCGAGAATCGAACCTTCATCAGCGAGATCCTGAATGGCCTGCCGCGGCAAAGGTCCGACTTCATCGTCGCCACGCATGATAAAAAACTGCGGAGCAAGCGGCATGACCATTTCTGCGGAGTCGTCATCGGCGTCCTGGTCTACGTCGACGGGATTCTCCATCTGGGATTCGGACTGCCCAGAAGTGTCTTTCTCATTCGTCGAAGTCTTACGAGAGCCACGACGTTGCGGCACGAAGTCGACGGCTTCGTCGGAATCCTCGTCACACAGCAAGCCGTCTCCGCCCGACGAAGGAATCACATTTCGAAGCGGTTGCCATGTTGTTTCGTTTTCCCGCTGGACTTCGTCGTCGAGCCGAACTTCACCGCGTCCGATCATCGTTTCGAGTTCGGTCCAGTCGAGCGGTCCAAGATTCATCCCGCTCATCCTGACAATCCAGCGGCTCAGGTTTGGAGCAAGCGATTCCGCCTCGATTGAACAGAGTTCAGGCGACGAATCTGAAGAGCCGGCGTCGTCGCCGGTCAGCCGAAACTTAAGCAGAGCAATTCCCAGTTCGTCGCCGGCAGACAAACTTGCTTCACTGACTGTCCGGCCGTTGACGGTCACCCCGCGGTCTGAGATCGCCACGACGCGGACTCCCTGCTCATCGAGCGTCAGTTCGCAATGAACGTCGGCGATGTCGGGGCCTGTCAGGCAAATATCCGACTTCCATTCGGAACTGCCGACAAAGATTGATGCTTGATCGAGCGGAAATCGTTGTGAGCGATCCGCCGATTCCAGAATCATCGCCATACTGCGTACCGATTCGTCCACTTTCGAAGTGCGTTCGGATTACTCGAAAGAGACGCCTTTCAACACGGCCCCGTCATGACGATCGCTGACGGCCATCAGCACACCAAAATCAAGATTCTCGCTTAGAAATCGCACGCCACCATCCGCAAATAACACGTTGGCTCCGCCCGGATGAGCCGACATGATCGGCGTGTGAGCGCCTCCGGAAACAACGGTCGTGTCTCCCGTCGCCGGTGCTGATCCGTTGAGATTAATTCCGTAACGCACCGTCGTGACGTTGTAGACGTTGTGGCAGGAATTTGTTGGACCGCCCGGCACGATGGCCGACGGATGATTCGTTCCGGCCCACGCACTGCCCAGATACGAACTGCGAATCGTTTCGTCCGTCGCCAGTTCAACGACGGGCTGTCCACTGCTGACATCGACGGTCGGATACTGAGCCGATGATTGCTCCGCGACAAACAGCGTGTTGGTCGTCCCGTCTGAGATGTCGCGAAATGAGACGGACTCGTTTTCTAAGAGCAGCCCATTGCGACCGAGAATCGCCTGACTGTTGTTACCGCACGTCCCGACCACTTCTGCGTCCTGGTTAACCGCTGTGCCGCGAAACGCCGCTCCGGAAATGCCGACGTAAGTAGTCGTCATCAGATTGTGCTGACCATTTGCCGTGTACTCAGACATCGAAGCCGACGGGCACCAGTAAACGGCAACGTAAAGGTCGTCCAGAATCGGCCCATTCAGATTGCCGGCATAATTCGTCGCGGCGATGCCGCCCGGTGCTTCGTGACTCAGTCGTTTGTAGGCATTGCCCTGGTCGACCCACGGAAGGATGGCGACAAAGAACGAGCTTCCGCGAATTGCCGGATCGGCATTATTGCCATCAGGAGTCGGTGCGTAGGCTGCTCCGATCGGAAACGATCCGTGCGAATCGTGGTACTCATGAAGTGCCAGGCCGATCTGTTTGAGTCGATTCTTGCACTGAGTCCGCCGGGCGGCCTCGCGAGCATTCTGCACGGCGGGCAGCAGCAGCGAAGCCAGCACGGAAATGATCGCGATCACGACCAGCAATTCGATCAGAGTGAATCCTCGACGACGTGCGGCCCTCATTTCGATTTCTCCCGACGGTTCATCTCAACGGCAGAGCAGAATGTCACCAGGATTACTGGATTTTCTGCATCGGACAAAGTCCGATCATCATAGAACGAGAACCAACGGAGCGAATCAACAGCCTGTTCGACTCTCACGAATCAACACGAAGTCCGAACGTCATCGAACAGCCTGGCGCAATGGGTGCGGACAAATCTCTACTCGTCGTCCTTCGGCGGATCGATGCCGAAGTCCAGAATCGACAGCAGTGATCGGAACGGGAGGTCGCGTTCGGCGAAATTGGCCGCTCCGCCCTGCATGCGGTCGACGATGCCGACGACGCAGACAACCTCGCAGCCGAATTCCTGAATCCGCTCGCAGGCCAGAATCGAGCTGCCGCCGGTCGTGACAACGTCGTCGATCACGACGACTTTCATGCCGGGCTCGACCGGACCCTCGATGTACTTCTGCGTGCCGTGACCTTTGGCCTCTTTACGAACCATGACGCCGATCATTGACTGGTCGCGGCCCGCGGCAGCCGTCAGGACGCCGCCGATAATCGGATCGGCTCCGATCGACATGCCGCCGATCGCGTCGTACTCGACATCGCTCAGCAGGTCGAGCAGGCCTTCGCCGACAAGTTGCAGCCCCCGGGCATGCAGCGTGATCTGCTTGCCGTCGAGGTAGTAAGTCGACTTCTTGCCGGATGCGAGCGTGAAGTCGCCAAACTTCAGGGCTCGCTCATGAAACAGTCGAATGAGTTCTTCGCGGTCAAACATGCGTCTTGTCCTTCAGTAAAAGCTTCGTCCCAACTCGGAGCCTCATACTGAAACGCTCAGCCGCTGACAACTGTTGAACGCCAGGGCTCATCATTCGTTATTCCCGCTCAGTCAGGAACCTGTCGTTTATCCATAAATCGAGAATTCAAGATTGGCCGAACGCGTGAGAACATTGGCGGCTCGCAAGCTTGACTCCAGCCACCCAAATCAGGGTGTCGTTCGTAACATCCTACGAGCCCTGAACAATCGCGGCTGTGAAGGCGACGAGGTCGCCCTTGGCTCGCGACGCTTCGGCCCAGGCGTCGAGCTTGCCGGCTTTCGTGCAGAGTTCGGCGAACGAAAATGTGGGCTCGTCCAGAAACCGCAGGTGTTTCTCGGCAACTTCCATGGCCTGGT
>CALDJX010000321.1 GCA_937899075.1 uncultured Planctomyces sp.
TCGGTCCCGGAGCGAGAATCAGCACGTCCTTCTTCGCCTTCTTGATCCGCTCGCCGTTCATTCCGAAAAAGTGAGCGTACTCGCGAAGTGACGGAAAGTACGAACTCCTCTGTCGTTCGAATTGAATTCTCAACAGGTTGATGCAGTCGGTTTCGGCCAGCACCTGATCGAGACTGTTTGAAACTTCGACGCCGTTCTCGCCGAGCTCTTCGATGTGTGGCGGAATCAGCGTCGAAGGTCCGCAAACGATGACGCGTGCTCCGAGTTTCGACAGTCCCCAGATGTTCGATCGAGCGACCCGGCTGTGCAGGATGTCGCCGACCAGCGTGACGGTCAGCCCTTCAAGCGAACCGCGATGCTCGCGAATCGTGAACAGGTCGAGCAGTGCTTGAGTCGGGTGCTCGTGCATGCCGTCGCCAGCGTTGATGATGCTTGCGTCGAGATGTTTCGATAGGAGCTGCGGCGCTCCCGAGGTTCCGTGCCGGACCACAACCAGGTCGACGCCCATGGCCTCGATGTTTCGAGCCGTGTCGACGAAGGTTTCGCCTTTGCTCAGGCTACTGGCGGCTGCCGTAAAGTCGACGGTGTCGGCACTCAGTCGTTTGGCGGCGAGGCTGAAGCTGGTCTTTGTCCGCGTCGACGGCTCGAAGAACAGGTTCGCGACGGTCGTTCCTTTGAGTGGGTCAAGCTTGATTTTTCCGGCCAGAGCCAGCCGTTTGAATTCGGCAGCCTGGTCGAGAATCATCGTGATCTCGGCTCCGGACAGGTCCCGCAATCCAAGCAGGTGCTTACGTGTCCAGCCGGTCGCTGTTTCCGCGGGGGCGGCGGTTGAGTTCATCCTGTAAAACCTCGTGTATGAAGAGCCGAGGATTTACGCAAGACGCCACCGATGATTCAGGGGCCGCAGTTTTAGAGCTTACGACGAGCGGCTTCGATGCTGCTCGACCGTTCCGCGAGCTTCCAGCGCAAATCCCGCGGACCTTAGCAAGCGGAGGCAGGCCATTCAATTCTGTCCGACAGTTCCGCTCGCGACGACGGCGTTTGTTCGCTCCAGTGTGAGAAAACGTCCGCGAAACAAAGTTTTCAGGTCGAACTCGCTCCAGTATTCAGCGCCGACAGCCGGGTCGGCGATTGACAACCGTCCGTCCGGGATGATGTCGCGGAGCATGACCGAATGCCGCACGCCCGGCATCCAGCCCCAATGTTTTGTGTAGATTTCCGGGTACGGTTTCGACGGATCGATCCCCACCGACAGGATGGCCGGCCCTGTTAGCTTGTTCTCAAGCTCGTCCCACGAGCACTCGACAACCCGCACGCGGTATGGCTCGCCGCGTGTCTTGATCGTCAGACCTCGGAAAAGCCCCTGCCACGTGGTTCCTTTTCGAGTCAGACACAACTCGGCCATCTCAGATTCTTCAGCCTGGATACCGTGCCAGGTGAGCAGCATGGCCGCGGCCGCCGGCGTGCAGGTGTATCGAGACGTCTGACGGCAGACGCTGTGTTTATCCCAGATGTTCTCGCAGATCGGTGGCTCGCCCACGATTGGTGAGGCGACCGACCAGCAGGATGTAGCGAACAGAATTCCCCCGAAGAGAACCCGGCGAAGTTTCGATCCGTAGCCGTGAGTCCATGTGATGCCCGCCAGAAACGCGGCCGCCAGAGGGAACCAGTTGCTCAGCACGACGATCGACGAGTACGGCAGATACGCGGCCAGCACCGACGACTTCCAGATGAAGCGGAGGTAGCAAAGCATCAGCAAAGCCACGACGACTCCGACGGCTGTCGCTTCACGCTTGGTGATGTCTCTTGTCAGTCTGACGGTTGCGGCGAGCACAAACAGGCTGACCACAGCAAGGATCGCCATGCCTGCATAGAGGTCAGCCATTCAGGACTCCGCAATCGACTAGGACAATAGACCAGAACGAAGATTTCCGTACGATGCCCAATTGCAACGATGTGACGCGTCGCGGTGGGCAAGCCTTCAACCGTACTCGATTGAAGTACGCCGCCAAACCCTGTTCCGCAAACGTCTTCCTTGAGAATCAGCAAACGTCCCATTAAGCAGACATGCCCGACTCCGCCAACCAACCTGCAGCGACTTCCGTTCATCGCATCTCGTCCTTTCTAACAAAGGTCGCGACGCCCGCGGCCGCCATCTACTGGCTTGCTCTGTACGTTGGCACGCACATTCCGAATCCGGACATGCTGATCGGGGCGCACGTTTCCGACAAGGTTCTGCATTTCGGAGCGTACTTCGGGCTTTATCTCGTCCTCGCAGTTCGCATCCGAATTCTTCGCGAAGCCTGGCCGACGGTTCGGCAGACGATCATCCTGGCCGCAATGACCAGTTTGTATTCGGCGTTTGACGAGATCACTCAGGGGATCCCGATCATTAACCGACACCCGGACATCATGGACGCCGTCGCCGATTGCGGCGGAGTTGTTGCTGCGATCTTCGTCGTTGGAATCGTCGACTGGAGCGAAAAAAGAATCCGGGCTGCTTCGCCAGTTGAAGCCGGCACGGATTCCTGAAATTCTCGAACGGCAGGCCCGCGATCAGTCATCGGCTTTCGACGAATCCTTGATCACGAACCGGGCTTTCTGGCGAGCGACTTCGCTTGCCAAACCAGCGGACTTCACCGACCGCAGAACTTCATCGAAGTCCTTGCACGCCGCCGGAGCCTCGTCGGTTTTCATTTGGGGACGACCAAGGTCGTAAAACCGGCACAGCCCGAACAGGCTGACATCCCTGGCCGGAATCACCTGTCAGGCCTGCGGCAAATCCCGTTTCGGCATCTCTTTCGACCTATGTTTGCGGCGTTGCAATCTATGTTCGAAGGCAGACCTCACCATGCCCAACGCCCAGCAAAACAAGCTCTCATCCGAAGATATCGATTCAGTCGTCAAGGCTGTCGGAGCTTCACACGCAAACTCCGATGCTCAACAGACAGAAGTTCGACGTCCGCAGGAATCGCTGGCTGAAATCGATTCGTTCGAGCGACTTCTCCAGGAAACTGATCGTGATTCGACGAATTCCGTCGGCATTCCCGAGCACCCGGAAGTTCGGCTGGTCACTGAAGAATCTTTGGTGACGACTTCGCCATGCATCGCTTGTCACGCGACGAAGGCTCATCGACGCTACTCGATCGAAGGCGTTTCAGAAGAACTTGTCGAGTGCGAAAAATGTGGCCTCGGGTCGCTGTTTCCGATGCCGAGTGCCGAGCGGATTCAGTCATTCTACCCGGCCGAGTATTACGGCGAGCCGACCGCCAAGTTCGAACCACTTGTCGAATTCGGCGTGCGACTCGGCGCGAAGATGCGTGTCGAGTCACTCGTCGGTGATTTACCTGCCGGGTCGAAAGTTCTGGACATCGGCTGCGGCCGCGGAGTCATGCTGCGAGCACTGCTGGATCTAGGTCACGAAGCGCACGGAGTTGAAATCGCTCCCGAGGCTGCGTCGGGAGCTGATCCACGAGCACAGATTCGCATCGCCCCTGAGTTGTCAAAGGCGGGCTATGCAGAAAACACATTCGATGCCGTCATCATGTGGCACGTCCTGGAGCATGTTCCGCATCCCGAACAAACGCTGGCCGAGATTCGCCGCATCCTGAAACCGGGCGGGCGGTTGATCCTGGCTGTTCCCAACTTCGGCAGTCTGCAGTCGCGACGAACAACCAATGACTGGTTCCATCTCGATCTGCCGCGGCACCTCTATCATTTCACGCCAGAGACTCTCCAGCGTTTACTGGCCTGCTCCGGATTTCACTTCGAGTCGGTTCGTCACATGGCGATGCTGCAGAATTCGTTCGGCTGGCTGCAGAGCATTTTGAATCGAGTTTCCGGGACACCGAGGAACTCCCTTTACTCACTTCTCCATCGCGGTGGCGAGCACCCGGTTGTGAAGAGTCTTTCTCGACGCCAGCGGTTGCAATTGAAACTCGGCTACTGGCTCGGGCTGCCCATCGCTGCCGTCGTCAGTCTGTTCGAAGCGGCAACGGGGCAGGGCGGGACGATCGCTGTGACGGCGACGCTCGGCCGAGTATCAACTCCGAACCCCATCGTGACGATCATTGAATCATCATCGCTTCAGCCGGCGTTGACGTAGTCGTTTCGAACGACTTGATGACTCAAGCTCCTCAATGGTGAACGGCCAGTCGTCCTTCAACAGTCGGCCATCGATCATTGACAGGAAGCCCGATCCGAACGAGTCGGACCGGGCTTCCTGTCGTTTCTTCAAGGCTGCGAGGTGATTACACCCCGTCGAGATTCATCATCATTTCTGAGCTGAGCATGAAACTCTCGTCGAGTATTTCGATGCTTTCCGGGATTGCATCGGCTCCCTCGCCGGTTGCTCCGGTGTCCGTACCAGAATTTCCGTTGATGACATCATCGCCTTGCTGGCCAAGGATCGTGTCGTTACCGCCACCGCCTCGGAGCGTGTCGTTGCCGTCACCGCCGGTGATGGTGTCGTCCATTCCCTGGCCTTCGATGAAGTCGTCGCCGTCTCCACCAGCGATGCCGTCGGCTCCGTTGCCGCCCATGATCGTGTCGTTGCCGTCTTCACCGATGATCTCATCGTTACCGGCATCGCCAGTGATGAAATCGTCGCCGTGATCTCCACGCAGCTTGTCGTCGCCACTCTGGCCACGAATGCGATCGTCGTTTCGGCCACCATCGAGCGTGTCATTTCCCGCTCCACCTGCGAGCGTGTCGCGTCCCGATGACCCCAGAATCGAATCGTCGCCGGCATTGCCGTTTAACGCGTCGTCGCCGAAGTTGCCGCGGATCGTATCGTTGCCGTTGCCTCCGCTGGCGACATCGCTGTCCAGGCCACCATCGATGACGTCGTCGCCGTCGTCACCCGACAGTGTGTCGTTTCCGGCGTCGCCGAGGATCAGGTCGTCGCCCGTTCCACCAGCGATAATGTCCTGCCCGTCGTTACCCGAAAGCGTATCTTCGCCTTCGCCACCGATCAGAGAGTCGTCTCCGATTCCGCCGTTCAGTCGATCATTCTGTAGTCCGCCAGCAAGTGTGTCGTTACCGCCTTCGCCGTTGAGTTCGAGGATCACGCTCCCGGTGTTTTTTCCCCCGGCATCAATGATGTCGTTGCCGAATCCCCCGTTAACAATCAATACGATACGCCCGACGCGGTCAAGATTGCCGATTCCAATCAAGTCGTTACCGGCCCGACCGTCGACAATGACTGTCTGAATGGAACTCGGATCAATGGTGATCGTCGCCGTTGCCTGGCTGACCGTCAGCAGTCCTTGAGCATCCTGCGAAACCCGGAACGTGTCGTTGTTTGACGTGCCATTAACCTGGACGGTGTCCGATCCCGAACCGCCGTCAACCGTGTCGAGCCCATCGCCGATTCCACCAAACACGATGACATCTTCGCCACTGTCCCCGTTGACCACGTCGTTTCCACTTTGGCCATTCAACGAGTCATTGCCCGCTCCCCCGCTCAAGGTGTCATTTCCAGACCCGCCCAGCAGGGTGTCGGCACCGTCGCCCCCCGACAACGAATCATTGCCGGAGTTGCCGTTCAGGAAGTCGTCGCCACTTGATCCAAGCAAGGTGTCATTCCCTGCTCCGCCAAACAGGAAGTCTGATGCCGTGATCACACCCGTATCGTCATTCGTGATGGTGACAGTCCCAGCGCTCGTGGTGAGCGTTGCATTCACGGGATTCAGCAAGTTGACGGCGAATGTTTCGTCCGCTTCGAACAGCCGGTCGCCGACGACATCAACCATGATCGTCTGAGTCGTCTCACCAGGATTGAATGTCACGCTGCCGATGGCCGGCACAAAGTCGATGCCGGAAATTGCCGTCAGCCCGCCGGTTTCGAAACCAACCGTCACTGTGTTAGTCGAAACGGCTGACAACGACACAGTCAACGAGACCGTCGTATTGATGCCGTTACCTTCGGCAGGGACTACCAGGCTGCTGATTGACAATGTTGGGAGCGGAGTTCCACCATCATCATCTGTAATCAGGCCCTGTGCCTGGCGGTCTGAAACGACCGCTCCACCTGTCGGACTGGAGAGTTCAACAAAGAACACTTCGTTCTGTTCGGCTAACACATCTCCAACCGCCTGAACCTGGATTGTCTGAAGGACCTCTCCCGGCTGAAACGTCACTGTCCCAGTGTTGCCGACAAAGTCTGTTCCGGACAGTGCTGTGTTTTCAACAGTGCGAAAGGCAACCGTTACAGGAACGGTCGCGGGTGCTGACAAGCGGACCGGGAATGAAAGAATCGGGGCCGGAACGGGGTTGTTAAAGAAGACATTGATCGATTGGAAACTGCCGGTTGTCACGTAGTCCAAATCGCCGTCGCCGTCGAAGTCACCCGCCGCATAGGCATCGTTGAAAGATGAAAAGAAGTTGTTGATCGGGAAATTCAGAACGGTCGAATAAACGCCGGTCCCGTCGTTGATGAACACGATCGTCTGGTCTGGATTCGAAAAACGGTCGGACGTCAGAATGTCATTAAACCCGTCTCCGTTGAAATCACCGACGGTAAATCCGTCTGATCCGAACGATGTTCCCGACACTAATGTTTGATCCAGCACCATCACGCCCGTGCCGTTGTTCCGGAGCACGAAAATGGTGTTACTGCCAAATCGGTCACTCGCAACGAGGTCGATATCGCCGTCGTTGTCAATGTCGATGCTCTGAATGTTGTCGAGAAACGAACTGCCTGGAATTGCAACTGTCGAGA
This sequence comes from uncultured Planctomyces sp., assembly GCA_937899075.1. Classification (GTDB taxonomy): domain Bacteria; phylum Planctomycetota; class Planctomycetia; order Planctomycetales; family Planctomycetaceae; genus JABMPE01. The sequence continues at coordinate 6,722 of CALDJX010000321.1, forward strand.
TCGCTGACAGGCCACCGGCCCCATTATTCAGTAAGACGGTGATCGACTCGTTAATAAAGTCATCAACGACCGCAATGTCTGGTGCACCGTCACCGTTAAAGTCGGCAACAGTCAGGTCCTCGATGTTTTGAACTCCCCCTAACCCGCCAGCAGTGACCTCCGTAAACCCGGTGCCCCCGTTATTGAGAAAGGTGAACACTGACGGGTTTGTGAGGGTTGATGCCACCGCCACGATGTCGACAAATCCGTCGTTGTTGAAGTCACCAACGCCCAGTGTCTCCCCGGAAAGTGATTGACTGACTGAAATGATGGTGGGCGCTGAAAACGTGCCGTTGCCCAGGTTCATGATCACGCCAATCGTCGTCCCGAAAAAATTGGCGGATGCGATATCAAGATCACCGTCGTTGTCGAAGTCGGCAATCGCGATTTCCTCAACGGAAGTTCCGCCAGCAGGGTATGTCACGCCTGCAGCGAAGGCCCCACTGCCCGTGTTGATCATGACTGAAATCAGGCCGGCGTCACCCGCAATGATGTCCAGGTCGCCGTCGTTATCGATGTCTACTGCCTCAACGTCATCCGGAAAGCTCAGGCCGGAGCTGACGCTGTTTGGCGTGCTGAAGAAAATGTTTTCGGCATCGCTTTCCGGACTGGATACAGCGTCACCAATCGTGATCTGCACGGGATTTACGAAACTGGCATCGCCACTCTGGACGAGGTCGTCTCCGTCGCCTCCGTTAAGAGTGTCCGTCCCAACGCCGCCCTGGATGGTATCGTTACCGCCTTGTCCGAAGATTAGATCGTTGCCAAAGTCAGCGACGATGGTTCCCGAGCTGTCTCCAAACAACGAGTCGGCACCGGTACCGCCAAAGATGACATCATCGCCGTCACGTCCCACGATCGTGTCCGCTCCGGCCATCCCGTTGAGGGTGTCATTGCCGGTTCCGCCTTCAATGGAGTCGGCAGCGTTGCCACCGTCAACAAAGTCAGCGCCAGCGTCGCCGAACAGCGAGTCACTTCCGGATTGACCGAGAATGGTGTCGTCATCGTCGCCACCATTCACAATATCATTTCCTGCCCCACCGAAAACCAGGTCCGTGCCCGTGCCGCCGGAGATGATGTCGTTACCTGAGTTGCCGTTGATGGTGTCTGCCCCGTCATCGCCTGCGAGACTGTCAAGGCCGTCTCCACCCAGGATGCTGTCGTTGCCGAGGTTACCGTTGACAGTGTCATCGCCGTCGTCGGCCAGAATGGTGTCGTTGCCGTCATCGCCCGACACGACGTCGTTGCCGTCGCCAGCGTCGATGCTGTCGTCACCTGCCTGTCCTGAGATGGTGTCGTCGCCGTCGCCGCCAAAGATGGTGTCGTTCAGGTTGCTGCCAGTAATCGAATCGTCGCCGTCCTGGCCGGACGCTGTCATCGCGAAGTCCGGACTGCCGGTGATGACATCGTCGCCGTTGCCACCCTGGACGTTGATGGTCACCAGATTGGTGAAGGCAGCGGAAAGCACACCGCTCAGGTCGATGGAGTTATCGCCGGAACCAGTGATGATCGAAATCGACGTGACGTCTGAGGTCGCCACGTTTGGCAGCGACGCGGCAGTTGTTGCGGGCGAATTCGCTGTCCCGATCAGTACATCCACGCGACCGGGCGTGGCAGCATTTTCGCGGATAAGAATAGTCTCATCGGCGTCGGTGAGAATCTGAAGTTCGCCGCTTCCGAACAAAACGGAGGCCGCCAGTAGCGTACGGTCTTCCAGATTCTCAAGCGAAGTGCGATGATAGCCGCTTGAAAACTGAGATTGAGATATCGCACGGCTGGTTCGATAAAGCTTGCGCCCGCGGCCCTGCGTGGATCGATTCAGCTTTGCACAAAAATCTTTTAACCACGGACGAACTGTCATGTCGGTTCCTTCCTGATCAGTTTCCGTCTGCGGAATCACGACGTCCGCAGATTCGGAGTTATCGCTGCCGACTACCTTGTCAGCAGAAGCGGACGGCCCGAATGCAGTAGTTGCACTGGTTCTTCCACAGTGGTTAAGTCGACCGGATTAACGTGAGCGATCATTGCAACTCGTGCCAGCGTGGCATTCCGTCTAACCGTTGCGCGCAGCGCTGTCACAGCAGTTACGACTGTGACAAGCGTTCGAATACGCACTGTCGTTAATTAACGAAAAGATGACGGGACCACTTCAAGTGGTGCTTTTGGTGCTTTCGCCAAACTCGTTGCGAGCTTCCTTCGGCCCCGGAATTCGCCGACCGGATTAATCGTTAGAGTTTCACAGAGCTGACCGTGAGGTTGGCGTGGGTTCTGCCCGTTTCCCCGGTCTGTCGCCCGGATGCGAGACAGGGCGGTGGGGCGTTCGTCGTGAAAGGCTCGCCGTTGTCGGCAATGTTTCGTCCGCGCAGCAAAAAACCGGTGAAGAGGACGTGCCTCAACACCGGTTGAATGTTTACGAACAATCGCAGGCCTGTAGCCTGGGGTTTGACCGGTTCCGAACCGCATTCAGAAGTTTGTCGGAAGCTGGTCAGTACGTTCACGCCAAACGCGACTAGCTGCTCTTGGCTGCAGTCAGCAGGCTTGAAAGCCGTGACTTATCTCGTGCGGCTTTGTTTTTGTGAATCAAATTCTTTGCGGCCGACTGGTCCAGTCGCTTGGAAACCTGCCGAAACAGTGATTCCTTATCGTCGTAGGAAACCTCGGCGTCGACGACTGCCGTGCGGAACCTTTTGACGAGCGTTCGCAGGGTCGATCGTTTGGATCGGTTTGCGAGTCGGATTTTCAGGCTCTTACGGTGAGCTTTTTTAGCATTAGCAGTGTGCGGCATTTGACAAATCTTCACTTAATCTGACATGGCCAGAAGCCTGGCGGTTTCTTGAAGCGGGGAGTGTAGCCAGAAATAACAGCCGATTCCAGCGAGCGATCGGTGCACCCGCATGGCGGGAAAGCGGCGCCGGCATTCTATGTAAGAACTGTTTCAGACTGGCCGAAGGCAGTTAAGATGGAAAATGCAGCGAGATCAATGCTGGTGTCGGCGTTCATTTCGACCAACGAGTTTTATGGTCGGCAATGTACGCGGTTGAGATTCAAGAATAAGTCGAAGGGTAATTCAGTTGACCGCGAACGTTCCCGATCATTGGAACACTTCTATCGGGCCATCAAACTGGTTCTCGTTGCGGCACCCGCCTGGCTGGAATTCTCAAACCGACGGCAACATTCTACATCTTACGTCTTCTGACGACCGAATCTCGCTCACGCTGCACTGCATCTGGCTGGAGGGGGCGGTCCACCGTCTTGAAGATCATTCGCTACTGCTGGAGGAGATCTTCCCGGTCCGGCGGAATGTCGAGAGTCTGCCATCACTCGATATCGCTCAGGAAAATATCGGCGTTCAGGGAGAAGCCGTGCTTGGGCCGGAGACTCCGTGGTGGAAGCGAGCGATGGCCCCTCAGGAGTGGCGGCGCTGGAGAGTTCGGGCGATCAAATGCGAGAGCCTCTGCGTGATGGTGATTTATCTGCAGGACGACGAATTCGATCCGGAAGCCGACACGATCATGCGGCTGGTAATGAAGTCGATCGAGTTTTCCAAACCGTTAGCCGATCCGCCGTCGATGTTTGCTGATCGAGTCCTGAAGATTGCTCGCAGTCAGTTTCCGGGTTATGTCTGCGAACTCGACGACCAGCTTCAACTGCAACTTGGCGAGTCGAAGATCAACCTCTTTAACGTCTATCGGCGATACGCCAATTCGCCAGGCCAGTTCGAAGAGATCGTTCAGCCGGCGCTGGACACTCTGCACGATGTTCAGAACTGGGATACGACACGGCTGAATCCATCGCTCGACGATATTCGCGATCGGATCATGCCGATGCTTTATCCGGAGTCCACCTGGCAGGAACAGTTCCCGGATTTTGCGGCTCAGCCGTGGGTCGGAGGGCTGACAATTCTGTACGTCGTCGATGAGGCGGACGCGTACTGGTACATCCGCACGGACCTGATCGAACCGTGGGGAGTCTCGGTCGAGGACCTTCACGCGATTGCGATTCAGAATTTGAATGCGTACTTCGAAGAGAACCCAATGGAGCTGATGCTGACCGGCGAGCCGGACGGTGCTCAGCTTCTGCTCCCTGAACGACCGGATGCGTACAGTTCAGCGAGACTGTTAAGCGAGTCCTTCCATTTGTCTCTGCAGGAGCTACTCGGACGGGAGTTCGTCGTTGGATTGCCAAACCGGGACTTCTTTGTGGCCGTCAGTCTGGATTCTGACAAAGTCATCGAGCAGGTCCGAGCAAAAATAGCCGACGACTACGAGCGGATGGATCATCCGCTGAGCAAGCGTTTGCTGCTTGTCAGTAGCGACGGAGTCAGCGAGTTCGTCGGCCGCATCGAGTAAGCACCGAAGCTTTGTAACGGCGTTCGTCGTTTCGCCGGTTCGGGTCGACGGCTAAACTCCGCGAAAACAGTGGACCTGTCGATCTTAGGTCTCCTGATCCTCTGCGTTTTTTCTCTGCGCCCTTTGCGATTAAAAAGTCAGCATGAGTTGTCGGTGATAACTTTCCCCTTCAACGATCAGCCAAATGGAAACGGACGCAATGACTGTTCAGGACGAGCCAGCAAACGAACCTCAATCCGCTGATTCAGGCAATGGATCGGCCGCTGAGCCGGGGCGAATTTTTCTCGACGCCAACTCGACGACCCGCCCGTATCCGGAAGTCATCGAGACCGTCGCGCATCAATTGAGATTTGCCTACGCGAATCCCGGCAGCCGCCATGCTGAAGGTCGGAAAGCTCGGCGGGTTTTCGAAGAATCGCGAGAGAAGATTGCTGATCTGCTCGGGGCCAGCCCGAGCGAAGTCATCTTCACAAGCGGCGGGACCGAAGCCAGCAACATGGCGATCTTTGGATTCGCCTCTTCCGTCTCAGAGGCGATCGCGCTGACGGCGGGCGAGCATCCGGCGACCATCGAGTCATGCCAGGCTCTCGTTCAACGAGGCTGGAAACTCGTCAACATGGATGTCGACTCGGACGGTCGTCTGCTGCAGGATCAGTTCGCAGATTTGCCTTGGGACCAGTTGAAGCTCGTGACCTTGATCCTTGCTCACAACGAAACGGGAGTCATTCAGGACACGGACCTGCTCGCTCAACGCTGCCTGGAACGAGGAGTTCCTTTTCACATCGATGCTGTGCAGGCCGTCGGAAAGATCCCGATTAACTTTCGAGAATTGCAGGCCACATCGTTGTCCCTGGGGGCTCACAAGTTTCACGGCCCGCGAGGAATCGGAGCGTTGCTGCTTCGAGACGGCGTGAAGCTGGCACCACTTCAGTACGGCGGTCATCAGGAATCGGGTCGACGGCCGGGCACCGAAATGGTCGCTCTGGCAGCAGGCATGGCTCGAGCTTTAGAGATTTGCCACGCCGATATGGATTCCAGAATCGCCACGTTGCAGTCAATGCGCGACGAACTTGAACGACGCCTGCAGGCGACCTGCGAACCGACCGTCATCAACAGTCCTGCCGAGTACCGCTTGCCGAACACGTTGAACATCTCATTCCCCGGCGTGGACGGCGAGGCGATGCTGGTGGCTCTTGATCTGGAAGGCATCGCCTGCTCGCTGGGCAGCACCTGTGCGAGTGGCTCAGCGGAGCCGGCACCCGTCCTGATGGCGATGGGGCGTTCGGAAGAGGTCTACAAATCAGCCGTCCGTTTCACGCTGAGCAGCGACAATCGCCCGGAAGAAATCCCGATCGCCGCCCAAAGAATCGCCGCTGTCGTCAAGCGACTTCGGGACATCGCCCGTTCCTAACCTGCCTTCTCGAAAGACCTTCGGCAGAATTTCAAACGACCGATCCCAAACTCTTGGCTCGTTCGGAACAGACAGCTATACTCCCGGCACCTGACAGGTTTTAATCGTGCAACCTGGACGGCCTGCCTCAAATTCCCGAGTATCGAGGCGGAAAAATCAGCGACATTGCCCTTTAGTGTAACGGTAGCACGACTGACTCTGACTCAGTTAGTCTAGGTTCAAATCCTAGAGGGGCAATTTGGTAGCGTTCAAGAATCCCTTGGACAGTAAAGGACTTAGAGCAAATGCTCTGAGTCCTTTTTTTCTGACCGTCACGGATTTTGGGGAGGTGCTCAATAGCCTCCGCAGGACGCTGAAATGAGCAGATTCTGTAGCCATTGGTCGTGATCGCGATGTTGGTTGAGTCGTTCTGCCGGGCTTTGCCAGCGGAGGCGGCGCGTTTGCGACGGATGCCACGGACTGAAGTTCCATAACAATGCCTGGCTCCGGCACGTTAGACGACTGGCGACCGCTGCGCCATGAAGATGCTGTGTGGAGTCGTAATATCGATTCATGCCTCGCATCAGTCGATCCAGCATGTTGCTCGTGCGATGCCCCTCGGGATGGTCGTAGGCCGCTGACCACAACGCCCGTTTATTACAAAGATCCAACGTCGTCTCCTGAATCCAGCCGCTCAGGTGGGAAGCAGCAAACGTGCGCAGGCTGCGGATACGCTGGGAAAAGCTCCGCCGGTTGGTGGCGTGGTACGCTTCCCACACTCGCCGTGACACTTCGCTGAACAGGTCGTGCTTCTTTCCCCGACAGCGGATCTTCAACCACGCGTGCAGGAAACGCACCAGAACCGTGACGCCGGAAAACAGCACGCCCCAGGCCGCTTGAGTGGGACTCCAGCCGTCTGTGTTGACGGAGTCGGGCTTGTATTCGGGATCGATATTGAGTGCCTCATCCCGAAAGACTCCGTAGGCGGCGGTGAGATCGTGCCGGTTGAAGCGTGAAGCTGTTTTTGGCATCGCAGGTTCTTTCCGGGGCCAGGCGTGGCGGCGGGACCGAAGCATCCGGACTTCGGCTTCGTGGGAGTCTCGGGGTCAGTGCCGCAGCGGACGCGAGACGCATTCGTGGACTCGAAACAGGGTCTCCACCGAGGGTGTCCACGTCAGCAGGCGATAGATCAGGCGACGGCCGCTGCTGAGGATCTGAGCGGGAATCTGGATCAGGCTCTGGCAGAATGTGCGGAAGTCCATGCGGACGATGCGTCGCTTGTCGGCCTGACGTTTCTCTTTCGCGACGGGCGGGCCGGCCTCGGTGATCGACAGGCCCAGCCAGCTCTTGAGGTTCCACGCCAGGGCGGCCATGACCATGTATGCCTCGTTGCTGACCAGGTCGTGCAGCGGAGCCGACAACGCACCCATGTCTTTCAACTGAGCGATGATGTTTTCCTGATCGCAGCGTTTGTTGGACTGCTTCACGATGGCTTTCGGTGGGTGAGTCTGTTTCGACAGATTGGTGATGTAAAAGAAGTACGGCGATTCATCGAACAGTTTCAACTGCCCCTTTGAGACGCTCACCTGTTTCTTCAGAACGACCATCCGATACGCGCGGTCACAGGCTGTCGCCTGATCGTCGAACTCGGCGACGAACTCTTTTTCCAGACGCTTGTTTTTGTATTCCTTCTCGATGGCGAACTGTTCTTTGGAATTGGGACGCTG
>CALDJX010000322.1 GCA_937899075.1 uncultured Planctomyces sp.
GCGAAATCCCCAAGGCGATGCCTTGGGCTGTCATAGAGCTGGCCCGTTGGGCCGACCACACCTGACCGACTTATGTATAAACAACAGGTTCCCGTCTGCGCGGGAATGACGAAGTTGGAAATCCGGGAGTTACCCCTGAACTATTCCTAACTTTCGCATCACTTGCCATTCAGGCGGCTTCAGCGATTGCTGGGCACGTCGCAAGGACCCGGCTTTCGGCGAGGGCGAAGCAGCCGAAGAGGACCGCGTTGAAGGCCAGGTCGCTGGCGATTGTGTTGCGGAAGAAGGGCAAGGCCTGCACGTAGCACTGGGTCAGACCGGCGAAGTCTGGAGCGTGGAAGCCCATCGTCATCCACCAGCCGAAGTTCGACACGACGAAGAAGATGATCGACCCAACCAGCGAACCGCCAGCGATCGCAAAGACGCTGCGAGTTCGTTTTCGGAGAAGCATCCCCAGCGCCACGACCAGCACGAAGGCCAGGTACGTGAACGCGGTCAGCGTCCAGGCTTCCGACCACAGATTGCTATGTCGGGTCAGGTTGAGCAGCACGTCGCTCAGCAAAAGAGCCGACAGCGGAACCAGAAACGCGGCTTTCCGAGAGCGGAAGCAGGCTCCACCAAAGAGAGCCATCGCGCCGATCGGGGCGACGTTCACAAATCCATGATCTACCATCCGGCACAGAGCGGCCAGCAGGACGAGAGCTGTGAGGATCAGAAAACGGGGCTGTCGGATGAACGATTCGTTAGTTGGCTGCACAGTTCTCTGCCTCTGTATTATTTGAAGTGTTCGGTTTTTGAAAGTTGCTCAAACGGCTCAATGGATCAGCCAAGACTGAGGTTCGGACCAAAAAGCTCCGCATCACGAACGACATGCTCGGGTGAAACTGAATACTCAGAGATCAGCAAACCCCTCACATATTCGTCAACGGTCGACTCCAATCCGCTGATCGTCGCGTCCTGCTCACTGACCGCCGCGACAAAATAATCGATCAGTTCACCATAGGTGCGACAACTATTGAGTCGATCATCCTCTGGAAACTTGACGCCGAACCTGTCTTCAACGTCCATCAGAAGCTCGACCAGCTCCAGTCCCATGACGCAACCGCCTTGCCTGTCGAAATGTGCCGCACACTGATCCGGCGGCAGAGCATAGCGTGCGACACTTCCGACTCAAACGGAGAGCTGCCGCGAATCGCCGGAAACTCAGACATCACGCACGTTGCAACCGCCAGGAATGTTCGGATACGCTTCGCAGCTTCGCTGAATTTCAGACGAAATTCCGAGGGTGGCACGGTTTGCTCGCAACCCGTGTTGCGAAGCGACAAGAGTCAAAAGCAGTCAAATGGCCAATACCTCTTGCGGCTTCGCCACCCAGATTGCAAGCAACCTGGGCCACCCAACTAACCTGATAACTGGCATTTAAACACAACCTCAGAAAGACAGACGAAAATGGCTACGGAACGAACATTTGTGATCATCAAGCCGGACGCAGTGCAACGACGACTCGTTGGAGAACTCTACAGTCGGTTCGAACGAAAAGGCCTGAAAACAGTCGGCCTGAAAATGCTGCAGGTCACAAAGGAACTCGCTCAGAAGCACTACGAAGAGCACCTCGAACGACCGTTCTACCCGCTGCTCGAAGAATTCATCACGTCCGGCCCGGTCGTTGCGATGGTCCTCGAAGGCCCGGAAGCCATCTCCGTCGTGCGAGCCATGCTCGGCGCCACCAACGGCCGCGAAGCTCCGCTGGGCACCATCCGAGGCGACTACGGAGTCAGCCGTCAGATGAACCTCGTCCACGGAAGCGATGGCCCGGAAGCCGCCGCGCGAGAAATCGCCATCTACTTCAGCGATGCCGAGCTGTGCGATTACGACACGACTCTCGGCGACTGGGTTTGTGCCGACGACGAAAAATAGGTTTTCGTTTGTCGCGAAATCCAATGGTGCTCGTTCAAAGCCGTCCGACCGAAACTGATGGGTTCGAACTTCGGCATCGTCGTTCAAGCAACCACCGACGCACGGTCGATGCGTCGGTGGTTCGGCAAGTACGAAACTTACAGGTCGAACACTTGGTTCGAGTTTAAAAGGTCGCCGAGTCTGAGAAGAATGGCAGGATCGCCGACGATGGCATTCAGCGAACAACACGCTCAGATCCTGAGAGCCGCCCTGTCAGATTTGTCGGGCGTCACCGAGAAAAAGATGTTCGGCGGCCTCTGCTTCATGCTGAATGGAAACATGCTCTGTGGAGTCCACAAGGGTGGCGGCATGGCACGCGTCGGCAAGGACAGCGAAGCAGCCGCTTTGGAACTGGACGGTGTCGAGCCTCTGTCATTCACCGGCCGACGCATGGGCGGAATGGTCGACGTCAGCGAAGCCTCGATCGAACACGACGGCATCCGCGACGCCGTGCTGACTCTGGCCAGAGAGTTCGTTGAATCACTCCCCGCCAAGTGAGCGGCGACACGCACAAAGTTGGCGCTACTCGTCTTTGCCACGCATTTCGCGAATGAAACGCGAAGGGATCGAGAGTCGTTTCTTGCCCCACTTCTTGCGAGCGGCGGCTCGGGTCAGCGTGAGGTGGTCCTTCGCTCGGGTGATGCCGACGTAACACAGCCGACGTTCTTCGTCGATCGCGGAGCCTTCCTCGTCGACGGCCCGCTTGTGCGGCAGCAGGCCTTCTTCCATGCCGACCATATAGACGCGCGGAAATTCCAAGCCTTTGGCGCTGTGCAGGGTCATCAGTTTGACGGCCTGCTCGTTCATCAGCTTCTCTTTGTCATCGCCAAGGTCCGGACCGTTGAGCAGCGTTTCTTCCAGGTAACCCTGCAGCGACGGCTTGTCGGATCTTGCGACGTATTCACGGAGCGAGTCCACCATCTGGTCGACGATTTCCGTCTTCGCTATCTGCATTTCTTCCTTCTTGTACTGCTTCCGAATTTCGCTGTCATAGTCGATTTCGTGCAGCAGGTTTTCGAGGATGGTCGGCAGATCTTTCGGCGAACTCTTCAGCTTCTTTCGATAAGTGTCGAGCAACACCGAAAACCGATTCAAAGCTTTGATCGCCTTGTCAGTGATCTCGCCGTCGGCGTGCGCTCCGGGGGCGGCGTCCCAGATCGGAACTCCTTCGCGGACGGCGCGTTTGAGAACTTTCTCGATGGTCGAGTCGCCGATGCCTCGCGATGGGACGTTGATGATTCTGAGCAGCGAGTTCTCATCTCGCGGATTCTCAAGCACCTTCAGGTACGCCAGAATGTCGCGGATTTCCCGTTTGTCGAAGAACGACTGGCTGCCCATCATCACGTAGCGGATTTCGTGGCGGCGAAGTTCTGACTCGAAGATGCGCGGTTGTTCGTTCGTGCGGAAGAGAATGCAGATGTCCTGCGGCGGGACATCCTTCTTGTTGATCATGAACTGAATTTCGCGAGCGATGTATTCAGCCTCGACCTGCTCATCGTCGAACTCTCGAAAACGCACATCAGAAACCGACGTCTTGTTCGCGCGAAGTTCTTTGTCGTGCCGGCCTTTGTTGTGTTTAACCAGCCGGTTGGCGAGGTCCAGGATTCGATCTGTGCAGCGGTAATTCTCTTCGAGGCGGATTGTCTTCGCCCCTTTGAAGTACTGACCGAAATTCAGAATGTGAGTCACTTCGGCACCGCGCCAGCCGTAGATGGATTGATCATCGTCGCCGACGACGCAGATGTTGTTGTGCTTTCGGACGAGCGCTTCGATCAGGTCGAACTGTGAACCGTTGGTGTCCTGATACTCGTCGATCTGAACGTGGTCAAAGCGGTTTTGTTGTCGGTCCAGTGCGGCGGGATGTTCGTCGAACAATCGGTTCGTCAGGAGCAGCAGGTCGTCAAAGTCGACGGCTCCGCATGCTTGAAGATTATTCTGATATTTTCGATAAGCGACGGCTGCGAGGAAGTCGAGATCGTTCTCCGTGTGGTCGGCGGCTTCGTCGGGAGCGATGCTGTGCATCTTCCAGCCGCTGACGGCGTTCAGCAGGTCGCCTGGTTTCATGCTGGAATCGGGAATCCGCACGTCTCGCAAGGCTTTGCGGGCGGCTGATTCCTGGTCGCCTCGGTCGTAGATCGTGAAGTGTTTTGGATAGCCGAGTGCTTCGATTTCCTGACGCAGAACCTTCACGCAGTACGAGTGGAACGTCGAAATCATCGGCTTCCGCTTCTGACGCTTGCCGAGCAGTTCCTGAGTTCGTTCGGCCATCTCCTTCGCGGCTTTATTCGTGAACGTCACCGACAGAATTCGGTCGGGGGCGATGCCGCTTTTGATCAGTTCGACCATGCGGTGCGTGATCACGCGAGTCTTGCCGGTACCGGCGCCGGCGAGGACCAGCAGCGGTCCCGAAAGAGTGCTCGCCGCATCGCGCTGGGCGGGGTTGAGGTGAGCGAGACGGTCCATATCGCGATCGCAGCTTCGCCAGAATAGGTGCGGAAAATGACAACGCCGACGTCACAAAGTGTGTCCGTCGGCGTGTGAGCGGCGAAGTATTGTGGGCGGGCCTGCGAATGTCCAACAGGCGGCGATCGCGCCAGAAAGAAACACCTGGCGACCTGCCGCGACGCTGTTTTCAGTCGCGGTTTTCTGGAGTTTCGCGGTCGTCGGCTCGTCGAGATCGCCACTCATCCCGTTTCTTTTCGTCTTCGGCCTTCTCCTCGTCGGTCTTTTCCGCCTCGGTCTTCTTTTTCCTGACGACCGTGTCTTCTTCTCGGACTTCTTCCTCAGTATCGGCCAGTCCGGCTTCGCGGGCGGAGTTCTGGAACTCACGATTCACCGTTGCACTGAATTCGGCCATGCCCATGAACAGAGCACCGACCGTGACGGAAGTCACCAGTGCCATTTCGGCGACTTGAGTCGAGCCGACCTGGTCCGTCCAGAGCAATGAAAGAAGAGTCCGCATCATGACGATGCTCCAAAAACAGAAAGGGCCCGCGAGTCACGCAACTGCCGGATCGCTTCCGGTGAAGAGGTTACGTCTTCGATCGTTTCAAGCAGCGAAAGTCGATCGGCCTGACCGACAAGTGTTCCGGCTTAGGAATGTGTTCAAAACAACTTCCCGATTTAGAATAGAGCGGCGATTTTCGTCATTCCCGCGCAGGCGGGAAACCAGTTTCGCTGCGGTACTGGTTTCCCGCCTGCGCGGGAATGACGTGGCGGTTTTTCGGGAAGTTATTTCGAACGCATTCCTTAGTAGCCGCGGCAGCTGATGTCGTATCCGTGGTCATAAAAACGGCTGCCGTTTGAGTCACCGTGGTCACCAAACATGCCGTCGTAGCGGTAGCTCTGGTTGACGCTGTCGAAGGCGTTTGCGACGTCGAGCAGTTCGTTGTTGATGGCGTGCGAGACTTCAGTCAGCCCCACGACCATGCCGAGCACCAGCACCGTTGAGATCAGAATCAGCTCGGCGGAAAGAAGGAAGCCGGCTTCATCATTGAGGAGTTTCGTGGCGAGATTCAGCATGGCTTTCCCTTTCGACTGATGGCTGAGCAGAACGCTCAGGCCTCGGTGATCGAGGCGGGAGAACCGTAAAGCAGACTGAATGCCAAACTTTACGATTTGCCGAAATGGAATAAGGCGTGGCAGCCGTAACCCGAAAGCGTCATTCAGGTTAGAGATGCAGCGGCGCGTTCGTGATAATTTCCCGCACGACCGAGGAAGCGAAACTCGATGATGCCGAACGGCAACGCCACGTGGTTTTGTTGCCGTATCGCAACGTCGTTTGTCCCATTACCAGTCGGCTTGAGCCAAGCCGTGCACCGTAGGTTATGACAATCGCAGCGCCGGCATAACATTTCAGAGAACCCTCTGGCATCGCTTTGGTATGCCGGCGCTGCGCTTGTCATAACGTACGGTGCACATGCAGGCCGACCGGCTCAAAGCAGGAACGCCTTCGGACACATTCCTTACCGAGCGGCGGTGCGGGTTTCGACGTCGGGCGGGATTCGCAGGTACATCAGCGAGCGGCTCAGAATCTTAGCTGCTGCCGGAGCGGCGATCGTGCCGCCGTAGTGCGTCGAGCCGGACTGAGGCTCGTCAACGACGATCAGCACGATCACTTTCGGATTGCGAGCCGGCGCTCCGCAGATGAACGAGCTGCTGTGCAGCGTTTTGGAATAGCCACCGTTTTCCGGATCCATCTTCTGAGCCGTGCCGGTTTTTCCAAAGACCGAGTAACCCGGGATCTTCGCTCGATGTCCGGTCCCTCGCGAAACAACTTCGGCCATTGGCTTTTCGATTACCCACCGGGCGGCCTCCGATGAAACGGTCGGGCGAACGATCGTGGCCGGTTCGGAAACGGTTGGATCTTCCAGCGACGCCTGGAACGAAGCTGCCGAGTCAGAACGATGCCCCTGCACGCCTTTCAGAATGCGAGGCGTGATCAACCGGCCGCCGTTGGCAAGCGCTGATTGAGCGGTCACCAGCTGGAGCGGCGTGACGGCCAGTTCGTGACCCATCGGAATCGAGCCGGTCGAATACCCGTTCCATTGCTTGAGCGGTCGCAGGATTCCGGACAGCTCACCGGGCAGGTCGATGCCTGTCGGGCGACCGAAGCCGAACTTCACCGTCGCGTTGTAAAGACCTCGATTGGTCAGCCGCTCGCCGATCTTGGCCATGCCGATGTTGCTCGACTTGACCAGAATGTCGGTGACGGAAAGTTTTGAGTACGCGTGGTGGTCATGCAGGATTCGCGGACCCATGCGGTACTCACCGTTCTCGCAATCGAACATTTCGTCCTGCTTGATCAGTCCTGCCTGGAGAGCTTCGGCAACGATGAACGGTTTAAACGTCGAGCCGGGTTCGTAGACGATGCTGATGGCCTGATTCTTCCACGCGTTGCCCGGGACGTGCGACATGTCGCTGAGCGAGTACGTCGGCCGGGAAGCCATCGCCAGGACATCGCCGCTGTTTGGTTCCATGACGATCGCACACGCTCCGGTGGGCTTCCATTCGTCGACGATTTCGTCGAGAGCCTTCTCGGCAAACATCTGAATCGTCAGGTCGAGTGTCAGTCGCACGGCGTCAAAGCGTTTCGGCTCGCTATCCGGGTCGAAGGAAACTTCAACGATGCGACCGACGGCGTCGCGCACGAGTTTGCGTTTTCCCGGAACGCCTTCGATCAGGTAGTCCAGACTTTGCTCGACTCCACCGCGTCCGGCTCCGTCGATATCTCGATAGCCGAGCACGTGCGAAGCGACATGCCCCTGTGGATACTTCCGAAGAAACTCGTCGCGAAACCCGTAGGCACTGTCCGGCCAGTCGAGCATTTGAATGGCGGCCGCTTCGTCGTCGGTGATTCTCCGCTTCACCCAGAGGAATCGTTTGTCGGCGTGATCGCAGAGGCGATCTTTCAAACGTTCGGCGTTAATCGAAAGTGTCTCGGCAAGGTCGGAGATGAACTCTTCGTCAACGTCCAGCCGCTGCGGATCGACGAACAGACTTTGTGCGACGATCGTCGTGGCGAGCAGCCGTCCGCTGCGATCGACAATGTCAGCCGGGCGCGCCTCCACCGTCACTTCGGTGAGCTGCTGCTGCGTTGCGTAAGAAGCGAGTTCGTCGGCCTGTTTCAACTGCACAATGCACAACCGACCGATGACGATGACCCATAACCCCAGCATGACGGTGGCGATAAAGTGAACACGGCCTCGATTGCGGGGTGCGACGGATGACGTGTTCAATTTGAACCTCGCTTCAACCGAGGATCAGCGACCGGTTTCTGCCAGAAGAGCAGCGGCACACGACGCGTCGTCAGGTCAGACTTATCCTTGCCAGTGACGTCTGGTTCCGCAGCATGCGCTGCGTCAGAGTCGGGAACGTCTGTCGGAGTCGTTTCAAACAATTCGCGATGATGACTGTTCGATATCGAGCCGGGTTTCGAGGGGACGAGCCCCGAGCCCTCGTCTTCGACAGTTGCGAACAGTCGTTCGACGGCGGCCAATTGCTGAGACTGCAAACGCAGTCGAGCGTGCTCTTCCTGCAGGACGTCCATCCGGTAGTGCTGGCGGCTGATCTCGCGGCGCAGCGTCAAGTTCTGCTTCTCGACAAAGATGCCAAGCAGCGAAGCCACAACAACAAGAATGAGCGCACTTCCGAAGCGGAAGAACATGGCTCAGGCCGGTACTTTGTCGTTGCAATCTGAAACCGACAGCGGCTCTTCGCATTCCGCTGTGAGAGGTCAGATCGAACGTCGGTGAAACACAGGAATCCCTAAGCGAAGAGAGGGACAGTGTTTCTGTTATCGGAGCGACGAGGTCCGATCGACCAGTGGGACGCGGCTTGCGTCGGCAGGAAGTTTCAGGACCATGCCGATCTGCAGTTTGTCCGGGCTTTGCAACTGATCGCGGTTCATGTTGTAAACCTGCTGCCAGCGAGACGTTCTGCCCAAATGATCTGACGCGATTGACGTAAGCGTGTCGGTTTCTCCGATTCGGAACATTGGGTAACCCTGCTGGTTAAACAGGATGCCCGATGGCTCGTCGGGTTTTGTTTCACGCCGGCTGACGACAACCGATTCGGCCGCTGAACTTGCCGAGTTACTCGAACTGGCAGAACCCGCACGGTCTGCTCGACCGGAAGTTTCAATGCGACCGGCAAGCGCGGTTGGAGCGGTCCGCCTCACGGTCGTCAGCTTCTGTTGAAGAATGGACGCCGGCGGAGTTTCGATGGCCACTCCGGCTTTCATCTTCTGAGGGTCGGCGATTGTGCGACGGTTGTAGTCAGCCAGAACCTGGAAATACTTCGCCGTGCCGTAGACCTTTTTCGAGATGTTCCAGTAAGAGTCTCCGTCCTGCACGGTGTACGTTCCGGAATTGCTCGGCTGACTGGCAAACGTCGAAGGTCCAGCCGGTGACCCCGTGCTGAAACTTTCATTGCCAAACGGGCCGCTCGAAACCGGCGAGGCTGAACTGCTCGGAAAGCTGCTCTCCGGCGACGAGGTAATCGGTGGCTGGAAGACGTCGGTCGATGCCGTGCTGGCTGGCCCCGAAGTCGTGTCAGGAAACAGGTTCATCGGTTCCGTCGAGCCGCTGTCGAATCCGTTTCCGGAATCGAACCCGGGCGATGGCTCGCTTGTTGAAGCTGGAAATGGATCGTTCGATGCCGTGCTGGTCGGCGTCCCAAAAGGGTCGTTGCTGGCAGAGACGGTTTCCGGATTCCCGAGAACGCTGCCGGCCGAGCCGGAGCTGGATGTTCCGAAAGGTTGTTCGCTCCCGAACGGAGTCGACGAACTCGTTGACGGGCCGTTGTCCAGCGTGCCGAATTCGCTGGCGGGCAGAGTGTCATTTCCGAAGCCTGGATTACTCGACAGTGCCGTCGAAGATGGATCGCTCAAACCGCCGCCGCCACTGCCGCCGCTGAGCGATGTTTCCGAACCTCGATCAAACAACCCGGTCGGCCCGGATCCACCGCCGCCGGTGTTTGATCCGAATGGTTCGTTCGTCAGCGAACTGTCGGTTGACGTGCCGAATGGTTCGTTGCCGGCTGGAGAACCAGACGCGGTTGATCCACCGATCAGGCCCGGCTGCGACGTTGAAGTCGCATCGCCAGCAAAACTATTACCGAGTGGTCCATCGATGCTCGGCTCGTTCTGAGCAAACTGGTTGTCCTGCGAAAACGGATCGGTGCTGCCAGGTTGGGTCGCGCCAATGTCGGTCAACCCTGTGGCGGGGAAGGTGCTGGACGTTCCGTTCGAGAGGTCAGGTCCACCGAACGGGTCCGGACGTGACGAGTCAGCCGACACGCCGGCTCCGACATCCGGAAAAGCTGGCGATGAACCGGGCTGGCCTGTGGCGAATTCGTTGCTGGCCAGCGGCTGTCCGAATTCGTCGGTCGCGGTCGACGTTCCCGCCGATGAATTACCAAATGGTGGTTCGGAGTTCGAGCCGAGTCCCGGATCCGACGTTCCAGAGAACAGGTCCGGCGTTTCTGAATTGCTGGCAAACGGCTCATTGTTTCCTTCATCCGGAAACAGAGACGCGGTTTCCGATGACATGCCATTCGACGCTAAATTCGGATTACCGAATTCGTTTCCGCCAAGTGAAGCGTTCGACGTTCCATCACCCTGACCGGGTTCGGATTGCGGACCGAGTCCGCCTACGATGACGCCATTTTCCGCACCAGCGCGGAATGGGTCGTTCGGGTCTCCTTCTGGCGACGGTCCTTCCGGATCACCGAGGCTTCCGTCCGGATTTCCCAGGCTCGCGTCAGGCACAGCGGCGACGGCTTCACCCGAGTTGCCAGACCCGGGCATTTTTTTGTAAACGACGATGCCGAAGACCGCGACCAGCACGCCGATCGCGGCAAAGCCAGCGATCATCTCTTTGCTGAAGCGAGACTTCTTCTCTTCGTAGCCCCACGACGCGACGGAGTCGTCGCCTGAGGATTCTTCCTCGGACTCGTCCGAGGCTTCTGCATCCTCGGCTTCGTCCTCATATTCCTCTTCCGATTCCGAAGTCACTTCTTCGTCATCGTACTCTTCGTCGTCGTCGTTTTTTTGTTCGTCTGTCATAGCTTTGCCGCCGTTCGAAGTTTGGCGCTGCGTGATCGAGGGTTCATGCGAACCTCGGCCGGAGTCGGTGCTGTCGGCTTTTTCGCCAGCACTTTCCATCGGCTTTCATCGCGAAACGCGTTCTTGACAAGCCTGTCTTCCAACGAGTGAAACGTAATGATCGATAACCTGCCGCCCGGAGCCAGCGCCTCGTAAAGCTCTGCCTGCAGAGCCTGTTCGAGATGTGTCAGCTCCTGATTCACCGCAATTCGCAATGCCTGAAAGACTCGAGTCGCCGGGTCTTTCCTGGACTGCTGCCGGAATCGGGCAGGGATTGCTTCCGCCACAGTTTCCGAAAGGTCTCTGGTTGTCTTGATGGGTTGTTTGCGACGCCGCTCAACAATTTTCTGAGCAATGGCCTCGCTGAATTTTTCTTCGCCGTAAGTTGTCAGCACTTCTTCAAGTTCGACTGCGTCGACATTCGCCAGAAAGTCCGCGACCGACTGACCGGACCGATTGTCGAATCGCATATCAAGTGGAGCGTCGACCGAGTAACCAAATCCTCGCTGCCGATCCGCCAGCTGGTCGGACGAAAGGCCCAGGTCCAGCAGGATGCGATCGACACTGTCGATGCTCAACTCGTTGAGAACGCTTTTGATCTCCGAATAACTGCTTTGTATGAGGTGCCGACCTTCGCCAGAGACACGCTCCGCCGCAAAGTTCAGCATCATCGAATCACGATCCAGCCCGATCAGAACACCGTTTTCACCAATCTGATCGGAAATCTTCTGACTATGCCCGCCCGCTCCGACGGTCCCATCAACGACAGTCAGCCCCGGCTTGAGGTCAAGCTCTCGCAGAACCTCGCGCAACATGACGGGTACGTGCACCGACGCAGACAAGCGGATACCTGGTTGGATAGGTTGGGTTTGTGAAAGAAGAGAATCGAAAGCCGAGAGATGATTCAGGAAATGGAACGACGCCTGCCGAAAGCAAATCCGGCCACCGCAGAACCATTCAGTGAGGTGAGATCAGCAAGGTGTGAATCGAGTGAGGAATGTCATTTTCATGGAGAAATGATCGTTCGAGAGTGCTCGTCAGAAAGTCGAGCAGCGGGGTTCTAGTCAGATGCCGATTTCAGAGAAAGATCAATTTCCGGGCTGGACGATCACGAAAAAGGCCCCCTGTGAGGGGAACTCCTCAATTCCGTCATGCCCGCGCAGGCGGGCACCCAGTCTCATCGAGCAAACGATGTCAATTCCTCGGCTGGTTTCCCGCCTGCGCGGGAATGACTCGCTAACCGAGAGTTAAGTTCCGTAGGGTGCGTCTTGACGCACCGCTGAATGACAATTCCGAGACGGATTCACGTCATGGCGCGTCGAGACGCACCCTTCGTCGAACCGCCGTACGAAAACTGCAAACGTTTCATCAGCCGTCGTACGGAATCAGTCGGAAGCGGCCGCCGTGGCGTTTGGCCATCTGCTTCATGAACTGGTGCGAGCTGAATACTTCGACCAGTTTTCGGTAGTCGCTTCGTGAGCCGACCGTTTCGCGAGCACCCGTTCGGTCGTCGTCCAGCAGCCGGTTATAGGCACGACGCTGGTTGTCGGTGAACGGTGCATCGAAGGCGAAGGTATGAATCTCGGTCTTTCCGGACTTCAGGCTCAACAGGTCCTGCTCAACTCGATAAGTGAAACTGCCATCGGTCAGAAAGTACAGAATGTCCGGTTGCAGTTTTAGTGCGTGCTGAAGAGCGATTCTTGGTTCGGTATTTCCTTCGGCCTTCATGTCCTTCATCCAGTAAAGGTACTTCAGCTTAGGTTGCTCGGCCGCTTGGACAGGCACCGGCGACGGCATGGGGATCGCGAAGTCGTTGAAGAAGATCAGGTAGAACTCGGACTCGGGTCCCATCCCCTGAATCGACTTGATCAGTTCGAGCTTCATCCGCTTGAAACGCGTCTTTGCTTCTGTGTCGTGCGGGTGGTTCATGCTGCGAGAACAGTCCAGCACAAAGACGAACCGTCGCCCGATCGGCCTCAGTCCAAAGAACGAGTCCGCAGCATCGCTTCCTTCTCCGTCGCCGATCCCATCACCGCTGCCGCGGCCATCGCGCGAGCCAGACGCCGAACCAACTGGCGTTGTGGCACCGCCAACGTTCGCGTTCAGCCACGGAGCGCCCACCGCACTTGCAATCAGCATCGACTGCTCGCCTGTCGGCATGAGAGAGTCCTGAGGATTCGTGAGCGGACTTTGATACTCAGCCATCGACTGCCCGCCGGTGATGAGTGGGGGACTCAACTCGGCCAATGCGAGCGCGTCTTCAAACTGAAGTTCGCCGTCGGTCGACGAGTCTGAATCGGACATCGTCATCAGAGCGTTGATCGAAGGCAGGCCTTCGTGCAGGGAGGGGCTGGCGTACCAGAGCAGTCCGCAGGCGGTCAGCAGGCACACATGGACGATCAGCGAAATCGCAAGGGCTGATACCAATGCCCGAGGCTCGTGATCGCGAGCCGGAACCTCAGCGATGTCGACTGGCTGAGACGCCGCCGTTACCTTCGCGTGAGGCCGCAGATTTGTCGCGATCGCGCTCACTGTGAGAACCCCTGAAACCTTCTGCTCGTCCGGTCAAAACGTATCAGCCGGAACCTGCATTCGTTTCGACAGACTACCTGCCGGAAGGGTGGCTCGCCAAACGGAATGTTGTTCGCATTGCCGTTTTACAGCGTTCGCGACGCAGTTACGTCGCGTTCCGGGGAGTATGCCAGCTATCCGATCAGAAATCCGGTTAAGTCGCTCGGCGGAAACCGGTACCGTACGGAGACACTCCAGCAGGAACCCCCGATGACACTCGCGCCTGATCCAAAACCCATCCTGTTTTTCGACGGCGTCTGCGGACTCTGTAACCGGTTTATCGATTTCGTGCTCAAACACGATCGCCACGGACGAGTTTGCGTCGCGCCGCTTCAAGGCGCGACGGCGGCAGCATCGCTTCCAGAAGAGATTGTTCGAGGCCTCGACACCGTCGTTCTGCTTGACGGAGAGTCGTGGCACATTCGGTCGAGTGCGATCGTTCGGATCTTCTGGAAGATCGGCGGACCGTGGAGCATTCTCGGAACGCTTCTGTGGCTCATCCCGAAACCGCTTCGCGATCTCGGCTATAAGATCGTCGCTCGAAGTCGTTATCGCCTGTTCGGCAAGAAAGAAACGTGCCGATTGCCGACTCCCGCCGAGCGTGCGCGATTTCTCGACTAACGGTTTGGACGGCGATCGTCGACTTCGAGACTTCGAACTGGCAATTGTGATAAATTGTAGAGTGCTGGTCCGCACGTCGTTTACTCAGCCGTACGGCTTCCTCATGATTTCTGAACGCGTTGGTCGTTCAATTCTGTGAGGGGATGCTTGTCGATGGTTGCTCGAAGATTTCGGTGCGGACGTTTCGCTTTGATTGTTTGCCTGGCGTTTTGTTCGATGATGGTTTCGTCGTCGACTGGGTTTGCTCAGCGGGAACGATCGACGGACGACAAGCCTCTGCCAGCCAGCGTGCCGCCGCGTGACGTGCGGTCGCGAAACTTTCTGCTCCATACAGACCTCAACGACAAAGATGCTGAGGACCTGCTCGAGCGGCTGGAGACGATGCTTCGACTGATCTCGAAGTATTGGGC
>CALDJX010000323.1 GCA_937899075.1 uncultured Planctomyces sp.
CTCCGCGGACCGCACTGCCGCGTTCTCGAGCAGCGACGGTCAGCGATTCTATCGATTCAGACTTCAGCTTTTCGGACAGCGTCTGTGCCAAGGCCGAGCTGGCTGTAGCGCTGTGGCTGCTCAAGACCAGCGCCGCGAGGATGACGCCTTTCATCTAGTTTTCCATTTCAATCTCAGTTACTCGAATGTTGCTGCGTGTCATCCTGCCTGGCGAACTCTCAACCCACAAACTGTTCGATCGGCCCCGATTGATTGATGCCGTACCTGTTCAGGCCAGTGTCCAGGGCTCCGTAGTGCGGGATCGGATTTCCGTACGCGTTGAGGATGGTCGTGTACCAGTTGCCCAGGGTTTTGTGGCCGTGTTCGCCGTACGCCGGCAGTCGGATGTATTTGCCTGAGATATTCAGTCGGACGTTGTCACCGGCCATCACGATGAAGGGCCATTCGCTCCCCTTGCTGTGATGGGTTTCGCCATTGTCGGGGAAGTAAAACAGCATCGTGTTGTCGAACATGCTGCCGTCCCGCTCGGGGACGCTCTTCAGACGCTTCACGATTGTGTCGACCAGTGTCATGTGATGATGGCGGAGCTTCTCGCGGA
Source organism: uncultured Planctomyces sp. (assembly GCA_937899075.1). Lineage (GTDB taxonomy): Bacteria > Planctomycetota > Planctomycetia > Planctomycetales > Planctomycetaceae > JABMPE01. The sequence goes on from CALDJX010000323.1 coordinate 599, forward strand.
CTTCTTCAGCCTGAAGTGAACCGACGCCCTTGCCGTGTCCCACGTCGTGGAGATTCACATTCTCTCGTTCAATCGTCGGGATGCCCGTGTAGCGAGTTCCGAGTTCATCGACCGTAAACGTGACGACGTTTGTCATGCCTGAAATTAGAGCAGACAACAGGATCTCCGTGTGGCCGACCTGGCGATCGGTGGTGGTGAGGCCGTCGGCGAAGTACCTCGCGTCAAGTTGGGGAACGTGCTGCCGAATGACGTCGCCCATCGCGTCCACTTTTTTGTTGCGTTTGCGTATGTCTTCGATGGAGTCGGCGTAGTTCAGCACTTTCAGTTTTTCCACGCCGCGAAGATGTTCGCCGAGACTCGATTGGCCCTTCGCTGCGAATGCCAGTACTCGTCGCTCAAGCTCGTACTTCACCTGATCACGCTGGTCGTTTGAAACGGACTTGAAGAGTTCCTGGATGGCGACTTTCGGCGAGCCAAAGGCGTAGTTGGGTTGTTGTGGCCCGCGGGCAGAAAAGCCCATTTCAATTCCGTCGATGTTGCCTCGTGCGTTGCCACCGCTATTAGGGAAACAGGCCAGTTCGACGTGCTCGAACGGCGAAGGAAAAAGCCGAGCCAGTTCGAAGTCGACGGTCGCCCACTTGATCGAACTCAGACGTTCGTTGGCTTTGTAGACACCGAGCGACGATTGCCAGGTGTGATGCCCGGTCGTGCACATTTGGCCGGACAACCCCTGCAGGATCGTCAAGTTGTTCCGATGTTCGTTCAGAGGATCCATCCACCCGGGTAGTTCGTGGTCGGCCAGGCGAACTTCGAACGGCTGCTTCTTACTTTCTTTTTCCAGAGCATCCTTGCCGAGTGACGGCGGCACCATCGCTTTAGGAAACAAACCGTTTCCCTTATGCATGAAGATAAACCGCGTCGGGGGCGTGCTGGCTGTTTCGTTCGCGAACAGGCCGGAACCCAACGCAATTGCTCCGGCAGCGGACGCGCCGGTTTGTAGAAACTGTCGTCGTGTGGTCATTGTTAGTCTTCTATTTTTTGGCAGGCTGAGTCGCTGACTGGACCTGAATTTTACTTTCGATACATGAATGAGTCGGAAGTCAGAAGCGAAACGACCACCGCCTTAAAGCTGCCGCCGCTGTCGACGTAAGCCCGGTCGGCGGCGATCAGCGTCTTCGAGTCTGAAAGCATTTCATTCCGTCCCATGAAGAAGCGGAAGGCGTGTCGAATAATAGACTGACGAACTCGATCTGCCCCGGCCAGTCGGTCGATGAGATCCATCGGGTCCTTGATCTTGCCGTCAAGTTTGGAATCGCCAGTTCCGCTGAGTTCGCCGAGCGTACTGACGGCTTTCGTTTTATAGGTGTCGGCGCCGTTTTTCTTTTGGGTTCGGGCAACCAGATGCTCTGGATATTCGAGCGGTTCGTCGACACGGTAACGGCCAAAGTCGTCAAAGACTTCGAACGGAAAACCGAGCGGGTTCATGTGCTGATGACATTTCCAGCATTCTTTTTTCTGAGTGACACCTTCAACTCGTTCACGAAATGTCATGTGAGGATCGTCCGGAACCTGAGCGTCCACGGTGATCGGCACATCGGGAACATGACCGGCCAACAGTTTTTCACGGATCCAGCGTCCGCGTCTGATCGGGTCGGTGTGGAAGTTGGATGAATGAGCAATCAGCCATGCCGGGTGAGTGAGAATGCCCTTCCGATTGGGAATGCTGAAAGGCTGTTCGACGGGGTAATCCCAGAACTCCTCGTCGTCCAGGCCTTTGAAATTCTTTTGCTCGACACCGCCATAGCGAAACGGGTTTGGCGTCGGCGGCAGGTTGTAGAACGGCGAATGGTTGTAGGTGTAGCCGTGAGCGAATGAAACGGTGGTGAAAGGCGTCCGCCCCTTCGCAATCGTATCTCTGAAAAAATACATGTGTCGCAGAAACTCCCGCTTCTGATTCCCGCCGAAAATGCGGAGTGACTTTCTTGCCTGGATAAATTCCAGGTTCTCGGTGATGACTCTCTCGGGATCGGTTCTCCAGTCGGTATTCTTGAGCTCCTCGTAGGCTTCCTTCCATTCAGCAATGATTTGACGACCGGTTTCGTTGTCTTTGTTGTGGTAAACAAAGAAGTCTTCAGTCGTCAACAAATTCGCGAAGACGTCCTGGTCGCGCTGCAGGCACCAGTCGACAATACGGTCGGCCTCTTTGATCAGGAACCCTGGTGTTCCCGCCGTGCCGCGAGACGGATTCTGGTAATAGCCGTCGCTGCGTTTTTCGTCTTTGAAGACTTTGACCGCGCCGGGATAACCGAAGAACTCTCGAAAGAATCGAACGAGCTTCGGGTGCGTCGTCTCGTGCGACTGCATGTTTTTGCCGCTGAGACCCGGGTCAACCGGACCGTTGAAACTCACGTCGTCTGCCAGAAGTCGCTGCACTTCTCTCGCGTAATCTTCTGTTGTCGCCAGTCGTCCCTCATTCGCGGCTTTCTGAAGTTCCGCATCCGGGCCGAGATCGCTCAGGGCATACGAAATCGCGCGAGCAGCCTCGCGGGGGGACAGTTTTTTTCGACCGTGCGAGTCTGCTTCTCCCTCGCCGAATTCGTGTCGATAGAGGAACTCAGATTCCAGCAGCACGCTGACCAGCATCTGTCGCAAACCTTCGGTGTTGCCTCCCAGCTCGATCGTCGATCGCAGCAGCGGGACGTAGCGATCTAACTCGTCGTCGGAGGCCGGGCGTTGCAAGGCGCAATCGAATTGCGAATGGATAGCGTCGACGATTTCCCGTTCGGTTGGCGGAGATTCCTTTCTGACGATCGTCACAAAAGCGTCGGGCGAAGTTGCGGGATACCAGCGATCTTTGGCGTTGGGATACTCAACCGTTCGGCGGTCGACTCCAGCGTGAACGGCGCCGAAAATCTGCTTCTGAGAAATCCACTGCGCGTTGTTGAGCATCACCAGCAGATGCCCGCCGTCCAGAGCGGTGACGTCGTAATCGCGAACGCCTGAATGGTCTGGCAGGACGAACGGATTGGTGACGCCGTAAAAGTTTTTCTGTCGCGAACGATCCGTCAGCTTGAAGATGTCATTGACTCGCTCCAGAAAAATCTGAGGACTGACCAGCCATCGCCGAGTCGGCGTGAACGGCTCGTCATCGATTTCTCCGCTGAAGAGTTTTTCATGATCAACGTAATTGCCGTACTCGGGGTAGCGCAGCTTCTCGTCGAGCTTCGAAGCGTTGTGCTTGAGCAATTCGCTGCGAATCCAATCCGCCAACTGCGCACGAGCCGCTTTGGAAGGTTGCTCCGCATCCTGCGGCGGCATCAGGCCGAAGAAGAGCTGCTCCTGAGCCTTGTTCAGCAACTCCAGCCGAGCGTCAGTGCTGAGCTTTGCAAGATTGTCAAACCGAACATCGCCTTCGGCCGTGTCGCCGCCGTGGCAATCGACGCAATGTTTCGTGATCACCGACTGTGCGCCGTCCGGTAGGGCGAATTCAGTTGACGTCTCATCCGCAGAGACAGTCGACCAGAAAAGAAGAAGCAACAGCGGCAAAATAGTGACTCGATTACGCATGACTAACTGTTGTTTCCCGGAAAGTTTGCTACAGCCGCGACCGTGTCTAAAAAGACAATGTGTCAATGGTTTACTACCTAAAACAGAGGCTCGTGCATTTCACGGTTCATCTTCTCCCAGATCGCCAACAGTTCTGCGAGACGTTCTGGATTGGTCTCAGCGAGGTTCGTCTCTTCGGAAATATCCTTCGAGAGATCGTAGAGTTCCCATTTCGCATTGCCCGGACCGAGCCGCTTGCCCATGCGGACGAGCTTCCAGTCGCCGTGACGCAGAGCGGTCTTGCCTCCCTGACGCCAGAAGAGTGTTTCGTGCGGACTGCCGGTGTCTTTTCCTGTGACAAAGGGAACCAAATCGACGCCTTCGACCTGCTTCGGTGCGGTCACCGCTGCGCTGTTGGCCGCCGCGGTCGCGTGAATGTCAAAGGAAGAAACCGGCTTGTCGTAAACCTGACCCGATGGAATCGTGCCTTTCCACTGAAGCATGAAAGGCACTCGGATGGCGCCTTCGTACATTTGACCTTTCTCGCCTCGCAGAGGCAGATTGGACGACGTGAGTTCTCTGGTCGGACCGCCGTTGTCGCTCAGGAAGAACACGATGGTATTTCCTTCGAGACCTGACTTACGCAGCTGAGCCATCACGGCGCCGACGCTGTCGTCCATGTTTGCCAGCATGGCGGCAAAGATACGACGTTGGATGTCCTTAATGTACGAGAACCTTTTCATGTAGGCATCCGCGCCCTGCAGCGGGCTGTGGACGGCGTTGTACGCGAGGTACAAAAAGAAGGGCTTGTCATCGTGACGATCGATAAAGTCGACGGCTTCGCGTGTCAGAGCATCGGTCAGGTATTCCGTTTCCTCGACAGGCTGGCCGCCGCGGACGATGGGGTTGTTGGCGTCGTAGTCGGGCTCGGCATAACCCATATGCGTCGTGTAGATCAGCTCCTTCTCTCCGGCCCAACGCCCCTTGCCGCCGTCGGGGAGCGTCTTGCGACGCAGCATGGTCGTCACACCAATGTACGGCGGCGGGACGAAGTAGTGGCCCTCGTGAGTGAAGCCGAAGAATTCGTCAAAGCCGTGGCGGAAGGGGTGATACTTTGCCGTGCCTCCCTGGTGCCATTTGCCAATGATGCCGGTCGTGTAGCCGGCGTCCTGCAGAGTCTCGGCGATCGTGACTTCCTCGGTTGGCAGACCGAAAGCCGGATCTTCATTGAACGCCCCGGTCGGATTGAACTCGTAGCCAAATCGCGTCGGAGTCCGACCAGTCAACAGTCCCGCGCGAGACGGGCTGCAATTCGGACCAGCGACGTAGCCATTAGTAAACCGCACGCCATTGGCGGCGATTGAATCGATGTGCGGTGTCGGGATTGCATGCGGCGTCGGGATTTCTGCGTTTCCCTGGCAACCGAGTTCCCCATAACCGAGGTCATCCGCGAAGAGAACGATGATGTTGGGCCGACCGTCGGCGGCGGTCACTGCGAGGGGCAAGGCAGCGATGCAGAGTGCCGTCAGCCAGAGGGTTCTCGGGTTTCTATTTCCAACCGGCATGAATTTTCCTGGTCACTTCACGTGGTCACTTCAATGGAACAGCGGTTTCGTTACCGCACCGAATCGAACCTCGCCTTCGGCCAGGTCACCCTTGTCGTTTCTTACTCGCTGTCAGTCTTCAACAGTTCGACCATGGCTCGGCCCATGGCTTCGCCAACGTTCATGTACGTTTCGGCGTTGCCGCTGTAGTGACTGCCGGAGCTGCCGCCTTTGGACAGTGGGTGGCTGTAAACGGTGGCGACGTTGCCCTTGAACTCGGGATACGTGCCGGACTTGCCGTCGACCGCCAGCATCGCGTCGAGGATTTTCCCGCCGCCGTCGGTGGCACCCTTTTCAGTCTGACCGAGCGACGCGCAGACGAATTTCGCGTCCGGCGCATCGAAGTCCTTGCGAAGCTGCTTGATGAGGTGAACAAGGTTCATCTCGTATCGGCTGGAAAGCGCAGCGCTGCGACTGTCCCTGTCGCCCTGCCACCAGAAGAAACCAGCGACCTCGTATTCCTTCGCACCGGGGTAATACTTGTCGAGCTCAGCCAGCACCGTCTTCGCTCTGGAAATATCACCGTCGTACTGCATGCCGGCGTACCAGTTGATTTTCTTAGGATCGGTGCCCTTCTCCCAGCGTTCAGGCGACCCCTTGTACCCAGGGTGAATCCATGTGACGCCCTTGTCATCGGTAAACTCAAAACCCTCGCCGCCCGGCGGCAGCAAGTCCCAACCCAGAGCGCGATTGCCGATACAACTTTTGAGCATCATCACCGGCGCGTCGGTGACATTCCCGACGTGATGCCCGATGCCGATCTCCGGGCCGATGTTGCCACCCTTGATCGTCAACCATTCGTTATTGAAGACTCTTCTGCCGCCAGTGCCGCTCCCCATGACTCGCACGTTGCGGACGTCTTTGCGTTCAGTCCAGTTGCCCGCGTCGTCGACGAGGTAGGGGTACAGCTTCTGCTCTTTCACCGCGTGCGTCAGCGAGCCCGGCTTGTCGGCCGAACCGACCTTGCCGAAACCCAGCATGTTGGACTGCCCGAGCAGAATGAAAACTTTGACAGGCTGATCAGCGGCGGCCGGTTCATCATCCGGAACGGGAAGTTCCGTAGTTTTGGCGGATTCCGTTAGCTCGACTACAGCGACGTGCTTGTCGCGAAGCCGCTGCCAGTAGTCTGTCCAGTATTTGTCGTAGTAATCGTACGCCGCGTTTTCGATGTGCTCGGGGTCGACAACTTTCGGCGACTGAGACGGATCGAAACCCTTGAGATGGTCACTGCCTGCTCGCTGTCGGGGAGAAATGAAACGCCAGTCCGAGTCGCCGAGAACGTCCTTGCATAGTTGAGCCAGTGGTGGGTCGTAAGCAATCAACTGCTCGCGAGTGTGGATGTGATTGTGGTCGTGGTCCATCGTGCGATTTGTGTCGTACCAGCACTGGACACCTTCTGCCCAGTACTCGGCGCGGTTCTTCGCGGCGTAGCACTGCTTCTCGCCGCCAAACATGATCTGCACTTTGTCATCGCCGTTGACCATGACCTCTGAATTTGTTGGCTGACCGTTTACAAGAATGTCGCCACTGTCGAGGCACGCTTTGATCAGTTCCGGCGACTGATTCGGAAACGACTTCACTAATTCGTCAAACAGATTGACAGGAGTCTCGCCCTTCACTCGACGAAAACGCTGCGCCGCACGTCCGTCGTTCCAGATTCCGCTTTCCTTGACCTTTTCGAAGCATTCCGTGAGTCGATCCTGCAATCCCTTGTCGAAGCCGGCACCGTGAATCACGTGGCCGAATTCGTGGATGAGAATGCTCTCGATCTGCATTCCGCCTTCGTATTCGAGCACATCTTCTTCCGCGAAGACGACGGTCGGGCGGCCATTTTTGTTGGTAAGAAAACCTCGGCTGCGCCAGTTGTAGAAGTCGAGTTCTTTGCCGGTTTTCTGGCTGGCGAACTGCGGCAGTTGCGAAGTCAGTTCTTCGTGCCCGATCAGAATGCAGAGCACTTTCTTATCGCGAATCCGCTGAGCGATCGGCGGACTGACCCGCTGCATGATCATTCCAAACTGATAGGCCGCTTCCAGATGTGCCAGGTCAGAAACCTTGTCCGATGTCGCAATCAGGATTCCTTCAACAGGCGTCACCTTGCTGTAGAAGGAAGCGTCGAGGTCGTACTCAGTCGACTGCTCGTTGTTAAGTTTCTGCACGGAATAGTTTTCCGCATTCACCGAATCGGGACTCGCCAGCGCCAGAGCGGCAGCAACGATGAGCAATCGGAAGCACGCAGGTCGTAGTGACATTCTGGTCTCTCGCTAAACTTGGTTTGATCAGACGACGGGCGACGTTTTCCTGCGGTGACTGAAGTAGATCTTCGCCACAAAAGGATGGTTGGTTTGAACGCAGGACTGCGGGCCGATTTTGATTTCCGTCCGCAAAGCATTTCAACAAGTTATTGTGTCTGACTCCGCGTCGAGGGCAACCCACGCTCGCGAATCAGTGTCCGTGCCCGGTCAGCCAGTTGCATTCCTGAGTCTCCAACGAGAAGGTTGGACGCACCATGCAGCGTTCACGCCAGGTGAGCACTCGAATTCGGCAGGCCACTCAACACGGAGTCTCTCAGATGCAGCGACGTATTTTTGTTCTCGCCTTGATTCTTGTCAGCCAGCAATGTCGGGCCAATGAACTGAAGCAACTTCTCAACGTGCCATACGGCAGCCACGAGCGACAGGTCCTCGATTTTTACCCGGCAAAGTCTGACACGCCGACGCCAGTCGTGTTTTACATTCATGGCGGGGGCTGGAGAGGCGGAGACAAACGGACCAACCCGAAAGCGTTTCTGGACAAGGGCATTTCAGTCGTTGCCGTCAACTACCGCTACGTTCAGAACGCTGCCGCTGACAAAGTCGAACCGCCAGTGAAGGCACCGCTGAGCGACGCGGCCCGAGCGTTGCAGTTTGTTCGTTCGAAAGCCGGCGAGTGGAATCTCGATAAGAAACGCATCGGAGCTACCGGTGGGTCGGCCGGTGCGTGTTCGTCGTTATGGCTCTCTTTTCATGACGATCTGGCAGACCCAACGAGCGACGACCCGATCGCTCGTGAATCGACGCGGCTCTACTGCGCCGCCGTTAACGGTGCGCAGGTTTCGCTTGATCCGAAGGAGCTTCGCGAGTGGATGCCGAACTACGGTTACGGTGCCCACGCTTTCGGCCTGCCTAACTTTCAGAGTCTGATCGACAATCGCGAAAAAGTTCTTCCGCTGATTCATGAATATTCACCGATCGAGCATGTTTCAAAAGACGATCCGCCGATCGCCATGTTTTACGGCGGGGAAGAACCCGTCGTCGGAGCGTCGCCCAAAGATCCGACTCACTCGGGCATCATGGGTGTCAAGCTGGAAGAACGCCTGAAAGCATCCGAAGTGGACGTCGTGCTCGTTCATCCCGGCCGGACACATGCGAAGTACAGAAACTCGACGGACTACCTGATCGACCGTCTGCTTAAGTGATTCGCGAATTGACTGACACCACAGCTAACTCTTCGAGAATTTCTCAAATGACCTCATTCAGTTCACGCGTCGCCCCCGCGTTCTTCGCGGGGGTGTTTCTTTTGAGTGCGGCTACGCTCAGCGTCAGCGGCGCCGATCCGATTCCCATCGCGCATCGGGGCCTGTTGCGTCACGCCCCGGAAAACACACTGCGCGCATTCGCCGTTTGCCTTGAGCTGGGAATGGGATTTGAACTGGATATTCGCACGACGAAAGACGGGCATCTGGTCGTGCTGCACGACGACAGCGTCAAACGCACGACGAACGGGCCTGCGAGGTCGGTTCGCGATATGAGTTTGGCCGAGCTTCAGCAGCTCGACGCGGGCTTGTGGTTCGGTTCATCCTTCGCGGGTCTGCGAGTCCCGACTCTGGAAGAGACACTGGCTCTGGTAAAGGAACGCAAACGTGCGCCGACAGTCATCGCGTTGAACGTGAAGCAGTTGAATCCTGACGGCGAGGCGAAACTGGTTGCGCTGGTTGAGAAGTACGAGTTGCTCGAAGAGTCCTTCGCGTTCGACCAGAACTCGGAGATGAGTCACCGCCTTAAGTCGCTGAATCCGAAATTCCGAATCGGTCAGAACGTCAATCGACAGAGTATTCAAACTCGGCTCGATGAGGACTTTCTGGACGTCTACCTGCTGACCTCAGCACCAACGGCCGAGGAAGTTTCCCTGCTTCACGATCGAGGAAAGCAGGCGTTGTTTAACTTTGCCGGAAACGGTGACGGTCGCCGCAACCCGACAGTGTGGAAGCAGGTTCAAGCGGCCGGTATCGACGGTATTCTGACGGACTACCCGCTCGAATGCCGGACGGCGTGGAGAGACATCGCCCGCTGACCGCAACTAGCTGACCGAATTAATCGTGAGCAAAGAACAGCCAGTCGGTTTGCTCGACGTCGATCAGATTGTTGAAGACTGTCACTGGTTCGACGCGGACGTTGGCGAAGACTTCGCGCAGGGCATCGACGAAGGGTGAGCTTTCGGCGTAAGACCACACGCCGAGTATGCCGCCTTCGGACAAATGCAGCTTCGCCCGCCTCAATCCTTCTGCTGTGTAAAACTGACCGTTTGCCGAGCCCAGGTTTTCGTCAGGCGAATGGTCCACGTCGATCAGGATCAGTTCGTGATGTTCAGTCGGCGGATTCAGCAGCTTTTGATAAACGTCGCCGTGCGTGACCTGAAGTCGGCTGTCGGCGTTCAACTCTTCCGACAACGGAACCATCCCCTCGGCAAGCCAGCTGATGACCTGTGGGAGAAACTCGATGACTTCGCAGCGTGACACGCGGTCTGACTGGAGGGCTGCCCGAGCGGTGTAGCCAAGTCCAAGCCCACCGACCAGAACTCGCAATTCAGTTCCCACATGCATCGTCAAAGCGACTTCTGACAACGCCCGTTCCGACGCCGTCAGGTAGCTGCTCATCAGGAACTCGTGATTGAGTGTAACCTCGGTGACGATCGTGCCCGGCTCGCAAAGCAGTTCGCGACGTCGCAAACAAAGGGTCCCGAGTTCTGTGGGTTCGTAAGCGAGAATTTCAAACAGAGGTTTATCCACGGGAAACTCAATCTGAAGGAGCAAAACGAGCACAGCCGGCAGGCTGCAATCTGAAGCCGCGTCGACGACGGAGGGGACTCTACGGATGATCCGTCCTGGCCGGTACTCTTTCGGCGAGAAGTCATGCGGTAAATGGCGGCGCAGGTTGTCGAAAGGTTCACAGAGCGACGCTGCTCGACGTGTAACTACGATGCGTTCCTGTAATCATTCCAACGAAGTGACGATGTCAGATTAAGTGGTCGATGGGCTTCTTCGAAAGCTGCATCGACAAACCAGTTCAACGGGAGACGCGGATATGTCGGATCGATCGATTTCAGCACTGCTTGCCGCAGGCTTTGTTTTCGTGACGGTTCACGTGATGGCGTCAGGGCTTGTTGCTTCTGATGAATCGAACTCTGAAGCGGCAGTGCGTCAGGCAGTGCAGAAGAGTCTTCCTTTCATCGAAGAAAAGGGGCTGTACTGGATCGAGAAGAAAAAGTGCGTGTCGTGCCACCGCGTCAGTTTCATGACGTGGAGCCTGTCGGCCGCGGCTCGGCGAGGGTTTGACATTGATCTCGAAAAAGTCAACGGGTGGATCGACTGGTCGATCGAACAAGGCATCCCCAAACCTGACGGTGACAAACCGGTGGCCACAAAAAACGCGGACGGTCTCAGTCAGCAGTTACTCGCCAGGGCCGAGTTCCCTGTGGACAAGACTCGCGACGCAGCGTGGAGTAACTACGTTGACCTCATTCTCAGCGTGCAGGGAGAAGATGGACTCTGGCCGCCCGCTGGCCAGTTGCCCGGCCAAAAACGAAAGCTCGGTGAAACGACGGATGTGTCCGCAGTCTGGCATACGGTAGCGCTGACTCGGGAACTTTCATCGGAGAGCGACTCCGCTCGGCAGGAGAGGCTGAAGTCGGCACTCGATGCGGCGGCGAAGAAAATCAGCATTCGTAAAGAAGCGGCAAGCACAGAGTGGTACGTCGCGCGGCTTCTGCTCGCGTTGGAATCCGGCGATGAGACCGGGTCAGGAACGGCAACAAAAGAATTGGTGTCGCTGCAGAAGCCCGACGGCAGTTGGGGATGGCTGAAGGCTGACCCCGGCGATGCGCTGGCAACGGGGATGAGCCTTTACGCTCTGGTGAAGTCGGCAGAGGCGACTTCTGGAGCAACTTCGAAACGTGAAGATGCCGCGCAGCGCGCGATCAGTTTTCTGGTTGAGACTCAACGCGACGACGGTTCGTGGGCCGTTAAGGGCACGAAGGAAAAGAAGAAGGACAAAGTCGAAGAGACGGCCGTCTACTGGGGGACCACCTGGGCCGCGATCGCTTTGATGGAAACGTTGCCCGTCGTCGAGTGACACCATCGAGCGATACTTCGCGATCTTCGATGTCGAAATCCCGAGTGTCGATTCTCGGTTTTCAAGCAGAGCCTCGCATTCAGACTGGATGGATCAGCCTCGCTGAGTTCCCAGCCATTCGGCGAGTTCTTTCAAATCGTCGGCGTCCATGCTGAGCAACAATTGCGGACGAGCGGTGGGGTGAAGCGCCAGGACGTGGTCTTCGTGAAAGATGATTTCGTCGTCGCGATTAACTTCGTGCAGCCGGCTTTCGACGAGCGAGTTATCGACGATACCTTTCAAGTGGCTACCTTCCCGCTCGGTAACGCGAACCCAGAAATCTTCGCCCCATCCACGTGAAGGAACATTCTGCTCTGGCAGAGGAACCAGAGATTCTGGATTCTCGTGACGAAGGATCGGCTTTGTCATCTCGCCCTCGCACGACGGGCACGCGCACTTTTCCAGTGAGTCGTCATGAACGGAAAATCTCGGCGAGTCAATCCGTAGCTCGACGAGCTGTCCGCCGTTGACGTTTCTTCGAATGACGGCTGGCGGAATCCGAAAGCTGTCGCCATTTTTACGGTGCATCTCGACGCCGTTCACCAGTGCGTAGCCGTTGGCAAACTGTTGCGAGTCAAATTTCTGTTGCAGCGTAGCCATCGGTATTGTCCGTAATTTATGGTTGAGCGTAGCCGAAAAAGGACCATGCGTTTTCAGGAACTATAATCCCATCTCCCACCCGAGTCTGGAATCGTGTTCGATAAAATCTTTGTATGCAGCCGCAGCGGCACACGTGAATTTATCCTGTCTGCTTCGACTTGACACCGTCTTTCAAAACTTCCACGCTGGTCGACGCTCCACGATGGTTGCGCCGCTGAAGAAATCAGAGCCCATGCGAGCCTGACAGACGCTGATGTCACCAGCATTCGAGCACTCCCTCATGGCCCATGATCCTCGACGCATCTCAATGAATACTCAAGTTTCGCAGCCCAATGAGCTTCACGAAATGAGGGCACGCCGTAGGAATCGTTACTTGCTGGCGGCTGCCACCCTACTCATTCTGGCGTCCTTGCCGGGCTACAAGTGGTCGGTGAATCGCTGGATTGCTCATCAGAAAAAAGTCTGCAACGTCGCAGCCACTCTGGAAGACTGGAATGAGCTGGAAGACGCGGCACGGGCCTGGCTGAGATGGGCTCCGGATGATGGATCAGCCTGGCTGTTTGCCGCGGAGGCCGCTCGCGGAATTGGCGATTTTGAACGCACCGCAGCCTGTCTCGGTGAAATCCCAGATTCTGCTCCTGAATGTCTGCAGGCTTTGTCGCTGCGGGGTGACTTGCTGATGTCAGAATTGCACAAACCATTCGAGGCCGAGCGTAACTGGAAGCGGATGCTAAAGATCGACGAATCAGCCGCATTACCTCAGCAGCGGCTGATCTATCTATACGCAATCACACAGCAAAGGGCCGCCTTGCTTGCGCAGATTCAGAAAGCGGTGGCAGCTCATACGGAACCCAGAGAGGCATACACCTACTACTGCCTGGCAGATCGATTGCTATTCTCAAACGGACTCGTGCTGACGTCCACATGGCTGGACGCAAATCCTGGCGATGAAGTGCTCGAAGTTGCGAAGGCAATCTATTCCGCGAGGAGCAATTCAAGCAGAACGTTGTCCATGTTTCGTGTTGGCTCAGCGGCTCCGGGGGACCAATCGCTCATTGATGAATTGCTGGAAAAGTACCCGCACAATCTGGAAGTCCTTGCTCATCACATCGCGAGGTCCATCAACGATGGCAACATGAAACAGGTCGAGTCGTTACTCAGGCAGATTCCACCTGAAGCGGATTCTGACTCGCGGGTTTTTCGGTTTCGGGCGTGGTATTACGCAGCCCGAAATCAACTAACCGAAGCAGAGACAGCCTGCCGTCAGGCACTTCAATTGTACCCTTTGGACTGGCGAGTCAGGCTTGAGCTAACTTCGATTCTGAGACGGCTGGGGAAC
>CALDJX010000324.1 GCA_937899075.1 uncultured Planctomyces sp.
TTCATTGACGATTTCGCCATCGGTCCGCAGCAGCAATCGAAGCACGCCATGAGTGCTCGGATGCTGCGGTCCCATATTGACGAGCATTTCGTCAGTACGAACGTCGAACTCAACAATTCTTTGGTCTTCGAGTGTGACGCTCATGATTCATCCCGTAGCCGTGGGTCAGGCATGCCTGACGAAGTGAAACACTAAATGACGTAGTGTAAATTCAATTTAAGAATGCGAATTTTCGGCAGTTTCTGAACAAGATTTTCAGCAAGCGAACTCTGTCCGAGACCTACTTGCCACGGATACCGTGGTATTCCAAAGGAAACTCGTAGTCCTTGCGAAGCGGATGTCCGACCCAGTCTTCAGCGCAGAGGATGCGGTTTAGATTTGGATGTCCGACAAAGTTGATACCAACCAGGTCGAAGGCTTCCCGCTCGTGCCAGTCGGCGATCTTCCACACTGTTGAGACTGTTGGGACGTCTGGAAGTTCGCCTTCCTTGTCATCCTTCCACCTGGGTACACAGACTTTGACTGTGATCTTGTGCCGAAGGGAGTAACTGGTCAGGTGGTAGACGACTTCGACGTGTGGCTCGTGACCGAACTTGGCTTTCTTCTTTTCGTCCGGTTCAAAGTAGTCTGAGCCACAGAGATTGTTCAGATGGTCAAACTGCAGGCGATCATCGGTCTTGAGAAATCGACTGACTTCTTCGATAGCTACGGCCGATACCTCGACCCAGGGATCGATTGCTTCGAGGTTACTTCCGGTAATCTTTTCACTTCCGAACTCGTCGACGAGCAGGTTCAGAATCTCTTCAGCGTTCATAGCTATACCTGAAAGGTCCCTGCGGCCAACGGCCGACCTGGTGAGTGATAAGTGATAAAGAGAGGCGTCAGTCTGCGTGAAGTCGCTGATCTGAAGCTGGCTATTGATCAGGCAACGCTCTCTGCCTGGATGAGTTGATCGCTGCCCGGACCCATTCAAGGTCTCCACGTTTCCAGACATAGGCAAAGCCGACGAGAAGCACTCCGAAGAAAACCATGATGTCGGAAAATGCCAGAAGGCCCAACTGAACCGCTTCGCCGGACGCGATAAACTCGCCAGTCGCGGCACTGGTACCAGGAACCCGGTTCAACAACTTGTCAGTGAGGTCGAATCGTGCAGCAGTGTCTAGTTGCGTATCGGCAAGCTGCATGGTTCCACCGTACAGAGTGGCCCAAGGGAAGAAGAAGGCGACTTCGACGTCAAACACGATGAACAGCAACGCGATCGTGTAGAAGCGAAGGTCCCACTGAATGAAGCTCGATCCAATCGTCGGCTCGCCACATTCATAGACGGCGTCTTTTTCAGCCGTTGGGAGATTCGGGCGAACGAGGCGACCGATCAGAAGTGGCGCCATCACAAGAACTGTTCCTGCGATGGTGAAAAGCACCATATGAAATACGAGATCAGACATTCAATCTTGCCCTGCAGGCGATCCTGGTGGACTGGTCTAACGAATCTTCAAGGATCGTCAGGACCGTGGGTCATCTTCTTTTGGACCAGTCGGTCCGCCAGAAAGTGTTTCAGCAAGCAGCAACTGGCGGCCTGAGAAGCCTGCATCCAGCTCATGCCAGAACTGGACTTCCGGTTCGCCAAGCTTCCAGCAGAGGTGAACGACTCTGTCATCCATCTGTGCGGGAAAATCCACGAGTCCAAGAATTGGGTCCTTGAACTCAATGCCAAGTTCATGCAGTTCGCGAACGAACTCAGCGAGTTTTTCTTCGTCTTTATGAATCTCTTCTTCGACCTGGTCTGTCTCTTCAGAATGGAAGCGACTTGAAGAAGTGCCTTGTCCTCGGAGTTGCTTGACGCTGGCGATTCGTTCTCGCCGCTGCTGAAGATCCTGAAAAAGGTCTACAATGTCCTGGACAATCGCCCGGACCAGCGGAAGACGCTGATTTGCTTCTTCCACAGTAAACAGGCGTCTCACGGCGTCGTCGGCATTCATCGATCTGCTCCGCCTAAACTTCAAATGGACTTGGTTCGCCCTTCACCCAGACCGGTTCGTACAGAACTTTCGATTCTGCCACCGCTGTTGGGTTCAAGGTTGCACGTCCCCATGCAACCTGAAGTGGAAGTTTAGCGTAATCAACGATACATCCATCTCGGCTGTAACAGCTTAGGTCGTAGTTCGAACCCATGAAAATACAGTCAACCGGGCATGGCTCGACGCAGAGAGCACAGAACATGCACTTGGTATAGTCAACCGCGAAGCCGTCGATGCGAAAACCTTTTCCGACGGGGCTTTTGACTTTCTCGATGTAAATACAGTCGACCGGACAGGCGACCGCGCATTTTTCACAGCCGATGCAGGTCGTCAGGTCGAATCGATGAAAACCCCGGTACCTCGCTTTTACCGGAACAGGAGTTTCCGGGTACTCGTAGGTTTCGGCAAAAGTCTGGCGACGGTAGGTACGGGCCATCGTCCAGATGGTGACCCTCATGCCGCTAAGCACGGTGTAAACGGCTCGAAAGACGTCAAGAAACCACCCGACCATTGTGACCTCAAATGCAGTTATGAGTCTGCAGTGAATTTAGCGGAGCTTTGTGACGGATGAACGCACAGAAATCTATCAGGATGTGCGAATTGCTGCGGGATTATATGGGGGGGGCTTTGCAAAGCAAGGCACTCAAACCACTTCCGCCAGACTGGATTGCTGCGGACAGGAACTGCGATTCCCAGGTTTCGGCGGCGGTAAGACTCGTTGAAACCGTAGGGTGCTGAATGGGCTAATTGCGGCCTGGTGCGGCGCGGTTTCCACGCGGGGCGTCAGGATCTTCGAGCTGTCTCTCCTGCACAACGTCTTCTCGGAATTCGTCGATCTTCTGCTGATCGAGGTGGATTCTTGCGACTTTCAGAACGGTCTCCCCAAGTTTCTTGATTCGCCCTTTCGAGGTCCGGTCTCGCCTCTCGTCAGCTTTCTTGAGTGCTGGGTACTGGATTTCGGATACCAGCGTTTCGAAACTTTCGATCGTTGGCAGTTCGTCGAGTTCCTTGAGTGATTCGTCAACCTTTTTCCACTCGCCCTTCTTTAGTCGGTTGGTGATCATGGCTTTGACCATTGCCTGCTTGGCAATGGTGTCAACCAGGCGGCTTTGGAGGAGCACGATCTGTCCTTCGACGTCGAGACGAATCGTGTCGTCGGGGCACTCAACTGTCATTTGTTTTTCTGCGCCGGCTACCAATGGGAATTTGGCAAGCAACGCGCTGCCGCTTCGAATGAAAATCCATTGAAGAGGCTTGTTCGGGTCGACTGATATCGTGACATTGCCGAAGCGGTCACTTCTGTAAATGTCAGGTTTCTCTCGCTCCGGAACATCTTCTTTCGGCTCTTCGCCCGGCTCGGGCGGTGGCGGTGGAATCTCGTCATAAACGGCAACGAGGTATCCGACGAGCGGTCGCGTCCGATTCCGTTTGGGGACCAGTGTCAATGTGGTCTGGTCGGTGTATGGCTTTAACTCGAGAGCTCTGAGTTCCATGCGGCGGCGTTTGAAGCTGCCGAGTGGCGTTTTTACTCCAGTGCTTAGTTCACAGTTCGCGCGAATTCGTTCGACGTTCGTCGCTGTGATGTATGACCAGGGCAGAAACTGCAGCTTCTGCATGACTTTGTTCCGGTCCAGATAGCGAAAGAAAGGGACGTATATTGCGTCCTTCTTCGCCAATGCGAATGCAGGGTCACCAGGCGGGAACTCGCCAGCTTTGTATCGAATTCTGGCCGTCAGTGGCGTTGCTTCGTCGATCAATGTGATCGGACGAAAAACTTCACTGAGCAATCGCAGGATCTGCGAAGCGATCGTACGTCGATCGATCGTCGTACGAGTTCTGACGGTTGTCAGTAGTTCGGATTCTCGATCCCATTCACGGGCACTGATGACGTAGCTGGCTCCTTCGACTTCCACAGTGACTGGAAAGATTTTGTCGACGGTGACAGGTGCTGGCGTCAGGTACAGAAAAACAACCTCGCTGACAGTGGCGACTTTGTCGGCGTCGACTTTTCCGTTGGCGATCTTTGTGACGAACTCAGTTATCGCAGATTCCAGAATGTCGTTCTCGGTAATTGTCAGCAGCTGCCGAATCTCGGAAAGCATTTCGGTCGACGGCGGCGTGTCGGCTTCAACGGGAAACTTGCCTTCGGTGTATTCAGAAAGTTGTTCTCTGACAGCTTGGACAAATCGGAGCTCGACGGCTCGCTGTTTAAGGCCTTCCGAAGTCAGTCGCTCAAGCCCGGTTTTATTTCGCGGAGTGATCCAGTCAGGCTCTTCGATTTTCAGCTTCCACATGGGACCAACGCTGCGATCGATGAGTGCTCGAAGTTCGGCGATCACGGATTCGCGGACAGCAGGGCCGAGTTTGGCTGACGGCATGAAGGCGATGGGGAGTTCGACGTCGTACTTTTGCAGTTCGAACGGGACCTTCGGCCCAGTACTGGGCGGCGGTGGAGGAAGTTTTACGGGGGGCGGTTCATCTGGGGCAGTCGCTGCAGCTTCTGGTGAGGCGTTCCCGGTTGTCGTGGTCGTCGCAGTTGCCTTGTTGGTTGGTTCTGCGGATTTTCCGCTGGACGATTCAACGGCCTGTTGCGCAGAGAGGTCTGCGACGAGAAGCACGGTCGCGATGAGCACGACTGTCGTTCGAATTAGAGTTTGCAATGTGTTTTGATGGTGCAACATGAATTCGCTCAGAGTTCGTCGTTGGGGTACCAGGGCTGAACAATCCACCGCTCGACGTTCTGGTAGGGATGAATCATGCCGGCAGGGAATCCCTGGATGTTATTTCGAATCACAATGACGTCGTCGATTTCCCAAAGTGGGATAATGTGGACAAGTTCATTGAGTCGGAAGTGCAGTCGCTGAAGCATTTCGACTGACGAGTTGAAGTCGACCGCCTGCTCCAGTTCGATCAGTTGCTGCCTGAGCCAGTCTGGCAGATGTTCAAGGTCTTCGACGCGTGCGTCCTGCTTCATCGTCAGGAATGGCCAGAGTTCAGTTACCGGTTCAGTCATCCGAACCGTTCGATAGACGATGTCCCAGTCTTCTGGCAGCTTCTCATCCTGGCCGACGATCCGCACTTTGATTCCGATTCGGTCCCACTGTGCAACCAGAGCTTCAGCTGCTGCCGCGACGACTTCTCCTGGCTCGCAAACCATGGTCAATTCGGGAACTTCGCCTCCGAATTTCTTCTTGGAGACGGTCTTCAATGAGTAGGCAAGGTAGAGGTCATAGGGTCTTGGTTTTGTCTGTGCGCGGTACGCATAGCTGGTTGATGGAAACGGTGCAGAAACCACTCGCCCACGTTTCATGGTTGGGTCGCGCAGAACGGTTTCGGAGAGGATTTTTTCGCGATTGATCACGTAGGCAATCGCGCGTCGGAATTCGGAATTCTTAAGGGCTGAACTTTCCGGATTGAACTGCAACACGTGCGTTGTTGGTACGCCATAAGGCTCGGTGAAGAATTGGTCTTCGTTCTCGAACTGGTCGGCCATCCACACCGGGACGTCTGGGAGTACCGAAACATCTCCAGTAAGAAGTCCCTTAATTGCTTCTTTGTGGTCTTCGTATCGATGCTCGACAATCTCCGAAACGCGATACCGCGACAGGCTTCTTCCCTGAGGTACGACGCGGCGGTAGGAGACTTTGTCTTCAGCCTGTTCATGAATCTTGAAGCGCTTCGACAGGATTCCTTGAACGTCATCTCTCGATGCCGTTGTAGCCGATGTTTCAGCGGCGGACGTTGCCTCAGACTCGGTCGTAGGTGCCGCCGAGGTGGGCGTCGGTTGTCGTACGGGGAAGCGGAAGATCGCTTGCGGTCGCACCGGGACTGTTGAAAAGCGAATTGAAAACTCATGCGGCGAGTTGACCTGAAGCGAATCGACGAATGTCGACATTCGCTCGTCGTAGTAGAGCGAGTTCGGATTGAGGCGATCCTGGATGGCGCGGACAACGTCCGGAGCGATCAGCATCGGATTGGATTCCCAGATCGCTCGCCTTGGCCGCAGTGAGAATACGATCTCCCGTCCCAGATCGGTCGGTGTCCATTCTTCGAAGAATCGAGATTCATAAAACGCTGCGCGGTCGATTTTTCGAACTTCAAACAATTCGGTTGAAAGTAGGGACTGCCGCCGACGGTCGGCCGCTGTAGGCAGAAAGAAAGGGGTCTTGTCTCCGGCGAATCGATAGACGCCCATCCTGAGAATCTGATATCGGGAGGCGGTCGCTCTGAAGATGCTGCGGAGCGATGGATGCCTGGGCCAGACTTTTGTGGCATGCAGAGTCTCAGCCAGTGCGATGTCATGTTTTTCCTCTGCACTTGCTGCTTGAGCTTGTTCCAACAGGCCGCCAGCCCTTGCCAGAAACTCTTCGGATAGCTTCTTTGCTGTTGGGTGATCGGGGTCGGTCGTGCGCAGCCGGCTGATGTAGTATCGAGCCTCGCGTAGTCTTTCGTTGGCGACGGAACGTGTAACCAGCGCTTCAATTGTTGAGCCAATCCCGTTTCTCAGTCCTCCGTAGCCGGGGGCCAGTTCGTAAAGCTCTTCAAAGAAAGCCAGTGCCGCTTCAAGGTCGTCGTTGCGAAGTCGTTTTTTTGCTTCTTCAAAGACGAGACGGTTTCGGCGTTCGGTATAACCCGGCCAGTCAGGTTCGCGACGCTGGAGTACCAGCAGCATTTCGAATGCTTTTTCCAGTTCGCCTTCATTCATCTGAAGGTCGGCCCGCTGAAGCATCAGATCTTCGTGGTGGATGACACGGTCGATATTTCTCTTCGCGTTAAGCGTGTATTCGTCAGCGCCGTCTGACCGGTTAGCGGCGACGACATCGGGCAAGGCGACAACCAGGTTTTCAGATTCATCGAGCAGTTTCGCGATGCGTTCTCGGTATTCGTCTGCGGATTCGCCAGCGTCTCGTTTCGGTCGGGTTGCTGCGCTTGTCAACTCGTCCTGTTTGATCGCCATTTTTGCGAGCGTATCCGGCCTTGGTAGAACCGGACGAACGATCAGAACTCGATTGTCCGGCTTCAGGACCAGCCAGTCGACTGGCTGTTCCGTCAGCAGTTGTTCCGTCGTGGGGACGCCCAGTTCTTCGAGAAGCGGAAGCGGGTCATCTTCATTGTCGTTGCTCTGTGCGAATGCAACCTGGCTGCTCGACAGGACGAACAACAAGCCACACAAGAGTCGAACAGTCAATGACGCCCGAACATTCAGGCTCATTTTCTGACACGGCGATGATTCAGAATTGTGTTGAATCAGTTGGCGATTCACTGATTTCCCCCAAGCACTGAATCGATCCGGTAGAAACTTCCGTCGATCGAGGTGACCACTACTTTGCCGGCGACGGTGACTGGACCATGTTCAAGGACCTGATCCAGTTGAAGTGACCTGGTGATGTCGCCCGATGCTGCGTTGATCGACATGACCTTGCCGTTCATTGTCGCAATCACCACCTGGCCATTATCGATCATAGGCGTACCGGTCAGGTGATCTCCCTTCAGGTCGATTGACCAGGCTTTCGATAGTTTGTCGTCAGTTTTCAGGCACTGCAGCTGGCCTTGCGAAGTTTCGACAAGTAATAGATTGCCGGCAAGCCCCATCACTCCAACCGCCGGTGCGTCGAGGTTTGCCGTCGCCTGCTGCTCGAATGCGACAACGTCCAGAATCTGAACTTTGCCGCCAGCATCCGCGACAAACAAACGCCCCTGGTCGACGATCGGTGTGACATCAATAGGTTGACCAATGCTGATGCTGTCAACCTGCTGGAGATGTGCGGAGGGGCTGGTTCGGAACTGGAGCCGCGAGATTGTTCCTTCACGATCGATGGCGAATATGTGATTCTCGTCGTGTGGAAGAAGCGAGGACCAAACGACTTTGGCTTCCTTTTCGACCGTGCCGAGGAAGTCCTCAACACGAGCCGACTGTGTTCCGAAAATGCTTAGCTTTGTGGGCAGCGCGACGACGACACCTCCAGCGATCGGAACCGGATCGGCTACCGGAGCTGCATCCAATGGATACTCCTTCCGAATATTGCCGGCCTGGTCGACGATCCACATTCGTGGCTGTGCTACTTTACCTGCGAGCGCTATGCCTGCTACTGCGATCTGCTTGTCCGGTAGTAACGTGGAGCGAAGCGGAGCAGAAACTGTGACTGGTATTTGCAGGGACGATTCCGAACGAAACAGAAATCCGCCTGCGTCAACGTTGGAGTCGCCGATTCGGAATACGTCACCTGAGCGGGTGACACACACGGCGGAATCAGCCGTAACGGGTGAAATTGCAAGGACTCCGCCGCCGAGCACCGTTCGCCACTCCGCTTCAATTTCGTCGCCGTCGTACTTAGCGAGCGAGACGGAATCGCTGTGAAGCTGACGTCTGCCCACGAAAAGATTTCGACCGATACTTTGAATCGGCTGCGCGGACGCTCCAATGGCCACGGCCTTTGTCTGCTCTTCCAGCAATGCGTCCTGGGTTAGTTGGAACTTGCGTAGATAGTCGCTTGCCGACCAGAACAATCCGTCAGCCCCAGCACGCAAATGCACAGGACCGGTGTAGCTGGACAGCCCCGGTGGTTTGGCGATGGTCGAAAGCGGCTCCTTGTCGGGTTCGTCAGAGACGGTGAACACGTTGAACTGTTCGCCCTCCGCTGGGACATACAGTCTGTTACCTCGCAAGATCGGCGTGTCACGGACATGCGTTCCGAGTCTTACTGCGGCGACCTCGGGAAATCCGTTTTCGGGATCGCGAGCGTCGAGTACTCGAAGCACTGCCTGTCCGGCCTGATCGTTTTCCGTCATCAGGACCAGTTCACCCATCGACAACATCGGGGCGTCCATTGAGCCGGGCTTTTGCTTCGTGAAGAAAACACGTCGGCACTCCAGCGGTCGCGTCGTCAGTGTGTAGGAGACGGCTTCATTGCCCGAAACGATCAAATGCTGGCCGTCTCGTGTCAAAACGGGCGGTGAGTAGACAGGCTGAGAAAACGTCAGCCGGGTTGTTGCGAGACCGGACTCCAGGTCAATCTTGTATAAATGGTTGCCGAGCGTTGGCACGTAAAGCTGGCCTTCGTGTTCAAGAATTGAACCTGAAACTGCCTCGCCCAGTGGTTGCCTCCAGACAAACTTACCGGTGAGGCGATTCAGCAGAACAAGCTCCTGGTGGGCTGTGTCGAACAACACGAGCCCCGGTACTGTGGTGTCGACGCTGATCGGAAAGAACGGAGTGTCCTGGCCGACCGGTCGTCGCCATACCGGATCCCCAGTCACCGTATCGACGCCCCAGCAACATCCCTGTGCAATGGCGAAGACCGTTCGACCTTCGCTGACCTCTTCATTCAAGGCTCGGGTGTGTAGAGTCAGGGTCAGGGGTTGCGGGACCGGTAATTCTCGATCTTCTGTGGAGGCCGGTCGGTCAATTTGTTCTGCCGAAACGATGCCGCGCTCTGTTTCGAGAGTGTCCTCAAGGAGTTTGGCCAGCGTGGCATCCTTGATCAAATCGGGATATCGATCGATGAGGCGGCGGCGCGACTTCAGTGCGTCGATCGGACGTTTGGCTTCAAGGTACTTTGCAATCTCTTTGTAAGTGTCTTCTGTCGTTTCGTACTTCCGGATCGAATTGATTGCTTTTTCACGAGCAAACTTAATCCTCTCGTGTACCTCTACCGGCAGATTTTCCTGGTCGCTGAACTGATCGATCTTTGGTTCTGCTTCTTCAGAGATATCCAGCAGCTTGCGGCTCTTCGTTTTGCCTGCTGTTTCCAAGGCTCCCAGCGAAATCTTTTCGGCGGTTTCTGCGAGCATCGGATACTGCTCGGCGTAGCTGGCGAAGTCGCGGCAGTCTTCGATGTACAGATTGACCGCGGCCAGGCCTTTTTCCCAATCCGGGGCTGAGCCGCCGATCTGTTCATCGATTCTGGTCTTGGCCAGTTTCAGTGTGGCCATTTCGGTGTAGCTGTCTCGGCCGTGGTTGAGAAGGAACTCCTTAAGCATCGAGATCGCCTGGTTGTAGCGCTGTTCGCTGATGGCTTCATCGACGAGGGTCATCTGCTTGGTGACGGTGTCGCGGCCGATGATGAACCAGAAAGCGCCAGCAGACACGATCAGGATTGCGGCTCCGGCAGCCAGCGTGAGCACGAACGGAGACTTCATGATCTCCTGTTCGCCCGGTCGCTTCTGGCGAGCGGCGAGTCGTGCGGCCAGCGATTGTTTCTTTTCGCCGCCGTCGGTTTCATCGTCGGCACCGCTCGCAGCTTTTTTATCTTTCTTGTCTGGCTTCTTGCGGTCGCCCTTGCGGGAATCTTTGCGCGAAGGTTTCGCCGGAGATTCGTCATCTTCTTCAAAGATGTCGCCTTCGTCGTCGTCGAAGAGGTCGTCTTCGTCGAGCCAGTCCGGGCCTTTCTTTGCCATCTTCCAGTATTCCTCAAGTTAGCCGTTTGCGTGTCAGGCTGCCGCTCGATGGGAGGCTTATTAAGTTTTCGTCAGTTTCGTCGTCGTTCGTTTTTCGATTGCGTCGTCGATGAAGCAAAATGAGTAGCGGGTGACTCAGTCGTTTCCTTTGACGATTCCGACTCGGATCTTCTGCATGCCGATTTCGTTGGATGCGTCGATCACTTTTGTCAGTGTGTCGTGCAGCGAATTTTCGTGGGCAGTGATCAAAACTTCGGACATTTGCTTTGATCTCATAATGTCTGCTAAACGCGTCGGGTCGCTAAGCGGCTCGTCATCGACTGAGATGATATCCCGAGAATCGATATGGACGAGGATTGAGTTCTCTTCCATATCCTTGATCGTCTGTGACTGGGATGCGCCGCTTTCGTCGGGATTTGGAGGCGGAACTTCCAGCGTCTTCTGGATGCTGAACGACGCGGTGATCATGAAGAAAACCAGCAGCAGGAACGTGACGTCCACCATTGGCGTCAGGTCCATTTCTTCGTCTTCGCCGCCGCGTCCGCCACCCCAACTGTCATCTTCCTCTTCGTCGTCGTCTTCCGCGAACAGTTCATCCGGCAGAGGTGCTGCAGGAGCAGATGCCGGTTCGTCTTCTTCGAGCGATTGTTCGAAAGCAAGGACAGCTGCCAGGTCATCTTCGCCGTTGTCCGCTGGCTGAGCGTCGCCTTTCGATTTTGTTGGTTCCTCTGCCGGAGCTGACGGTTTGTCATCAGTCTTTTGTTGGACTACCGGTGAGCCGTCTGGCATTTCGTCGGCGGAGAGATCAACAAAGTCGTCTTTGCCAACTTCATCGTCGTCGAGCAGACCTCGCATGGCCGAAGCAACACCTGCCTGCTCATCCACGGGCGGGGTTGCCTTCGCATCTTCTTTGGTGACAGCCGGCGATTCTCTGTCTGCTTTGGGCTCGACTGCCGGGATGCGCATTTTGGTATCGCACTTCTGGCAGCGCAGCGACGTCCCAGCTTTTTTGCTGGCAATGCTGTAAGCCTGATTGCACTTCGGGCAGCGAAACTTAATGGGCATCCGAATCTTTCCCTACTGTGGATCCTGGACGCCGATGGCGAATTTCAAACCGTCGATGTCGGCCAGGACTTTCAGTACTTCCTGGACTCGACCTTCCTTCACGTCTCGTTCTGCCTTAATGATGACAAGCTCTTTACCTTCGTTGAATCCGGCCTGCACATGGCGTCTGACGAGATCGAGGTTGATGATCTCCTCACCGCCGGGATCGTCTCCCAGAATGACACGACCGACACCGCCACTGGGGTCGGCGATGACTGACACGATGGTTGCTTTGTTTTTGTCCGCACCGACTCCGTGAACGGCTGGAGGCACGTTGGCTGCCTTCTGGTCGTCCATCGTTGATGTGACCATGAAAAAGATCAGCAGAAGAAACACGACGTCGATCATCGGAGTGATGTCGAGGTCGGCGTCTTCGTTCTTCTTTTTCTTGATACCGGCGTCACCGCCCAGCGAACCTTTCGCCATGCTCAGCGTCTCCCGGTTTTGGCAACAGCAGCTTCAAGGTCTTCCAGAAAAACGCCGAGGTACTGCTGCACTTCGTCCTGCAGCTTGCCAATCCGAACGTTGATCCATGCACCGCCCATGACCAACGGAATGGCGATAATCAGTCCCATCGCTGTTGTGAACAGTGCGAAACTGATGTCGCCAGCCAGAGCGCTCGGGTCGGTTCCGCCTTTGGCTGCTCCAGCAATCTTTCCGAATGCCTGGATCATGCCTGTCACTGTTCCAAGTAGTCCCAGCATCGGAGCCGTTTTTACGACCGTGTTGATCCATGACATGCGGTAGTCGAGGTCCGCTTGGATTTCCCGGTCGAAGTGTTCGCCCATCGTCTTGCGAATCTTGCTGACGGGGCGCTGCCGATTCGCCAATCCAACCATGATCAACTGAGGAATTGCCTTCGCCCAGTAATTGGGCGAGTCGCAGAGGTCGGCTGCTTCCTCGAAATTCTGGCTGTTCATGCTGTCGCGAACGCCGTCGAGAAATTCTTCAGCGGCGACGGCCCCTTTGAATCGTTTCTGACTGATTCGCCGAGCGAGCAGGATCACCGTGAATACACCATAAAGAGCAACGCCCGCCATCGAGGCGTAAATCCCGTTGCCGATCCAACCAAGAATTTGAGTAAGTTCCATTTCGGTCCATCAATACTGCTGTAACTGAATACGGCTGATGCAAAATTTCAGGCGAAGCAAGGCCTGATTTCGATCAGCGGGAAAGGTACGACTGACTGGTGACGACAAACTTGTATCCGGCGCCGTCTTTTCGGACAGAGAAATACGTGCTGCGAATTTCTGTCGACTTGCGGTTTCGATAAGCGACTTCGGTGCGAGCCAGCAACTGCTCGGTTTCCGGAGCGTAAAAGTGCATGAGGTTGGCGGTTTCAGGATTCGCGACGCCCGCTTTCTTGAATAGGGAAGCGTCCGCCTGTTTTCGCGAACCACCTCGCCAGGTCATGTAGAGGCGATCTTCGCCCTTGCCTGTTTGAACCGTCCGCTGTGAAGGCTTCGGTTTTGACAGGTCTTTGACGAAAACGAGTCGGCCATCTCTGAACAAAGCTCCCAGTTCGATCTTGAAGAAATCGAGTTGCTTGGCATAAGTCTCAAGGTCGCCCTCGTCGAACTTGATCCGCCAGCGTTGCTCGCGTCCGATCCCGCCTTTGCCGCCGCCACCCATTCCAAGCGGTCGCCCGCCAGTTCCGGATGCGCTGCCGACCTGGCCTGAGTTCGCAGACTGGTCGGACTTAAGCGTCTCAACTTCCTGGCTGGCCGAGTCGGAGAGTTCGACGATCGTTTCCAGCATCTCCTGAATCTGGGTCTCTTCTTCTACCGATTCTGCGATCGCCGGGTCAGGAACTTCTTCTTCGGGAGATTCCAGCTCCATCGTTTCGTCCGGGCTGCCGTCTTCGTAGCCGCCAGGCATCTCAACGATTTCAAATGGCACAGGTTCTGGGGGAGCCGGAATTCGGTTTGTGAACCAAACCGCGACCAACAGCGCTGTCAGCCCGAGCAATCCCGCCACAGCGGCGATCATCCCAGCCGACGCTTTGTCGTACTGAGTCGTCCCCATCACTGGTTGTGGAGGAGGAGCTTTAACTGTCGGCGGCGCTTGAGACATGGACCGTGCAGACTCCGCTGGCAGGTGTCACGAACGTTGGTCGATTTCGCAAATCTTCAACAGCATTCTTCAACAGCATACTTATTGCAGAATTCTGATAAACAACACAGCGTCTGTTGGCGAGGATTGCCAGGCGAACCGACTTCCGCCCAACCAAAGATTAAATTGCTGTGAGTTTGGAATTCGCAAGTTCCAAAGATAAGTCAGTTTTCGGAACCAGTCTCTCCAGAACGGAAAGAAAAATCAGACAAGGCCGGCCATCGTATTTCTCCCATTTGGCCCTGTCAACGACCGGTGATTGACCGAATCCTGCCAGGACGCAATGTCCAGCATCCGCGCTCAACTCAACTGAATGGAGACCTGTCTCAAGAATCTTCTGCCATAACACTGAATCCATGCGGGCGTATCAGTGTAGCGTTGACCGGAAAACTTCGAGTGTCTGGCAGATTGTCGTCAATTGAAATGGACATCTCCGCAAATAGCTTCCGAGCC
>CALDJX010000325.1 GCA_937899075.1 uncultured Planctomyces sp.
CACAGCAGGGACGGCCTCTTGGTGGGCCACCGGGTGGGGCCACCGGGCTGTTTGGCATCTTTGATTCGGATGACGATGGCACATTGGCCGAGAGCGAAGTGCCGGGGCCAGTCTGGGATCGTCTTTCAGCAGCAGATGCTAATGAGGATGGGAGCGTTACGCAGGACGAAGTTACGGCTTTTCAATCTGCACGTGGAAACGGCGCCGGTGACAAGCAGGCAAAGGCTGACGGAAGGCCGGCCGGTCGTCCGCAGGGCCCGCCGTGGGCACCGGCGCGAGCGATGTTTCAACGGTTTGATGAAGACCGCGACGGTGCGTTGGTAGAAGATGAGGTCCCGGGCCTGGCGTGGCTGTATCTGTCTCGGGCTGATGTGGACAAAGACGGATCGGTCACTCAGGAAGAGGTCATTGTGCTGGTTGGCTCGCGGATGTTCGATCGATTCGACGACAATCAAGACAACGTTCTCACTGAAAACGAAGTTCCGGGCTTGATGTGGGACCGGTTCGGCGCGGCAGACGCGGATGAAGACGGCGGCGTTTCGCTTGACGAGTTTGTCGACGCTGTTTTGTCCGCTCCGCGTGGCGGAATGCCTGAGAGCAATCCCGGCGAGAAGTAGAAACGCCACATGCACTTTGACGTCGCTGCAGAATTCTGGTCTGAGAAAGTACCGGGCATCGGCGAGGGTGTGATCCGTCACGCTCTTGCGATTGCCGGCTGCGATCAGGTTGCGTCTGCTTCCAGGTGGCGACGACTGGCCGAGGTTGTGAGTCTTCCGTTGCAGCCTGCTGACTCACGACTCCAATTCCTGATTGATCGCTGGGGCGCGATGGCGTCGCAGGCTGTAGATGTTTCCGATTTGGCGTCAGATGATGAGAGCAAAGAATCGTCGGAAGCTGTTGCGGAACCAGTCCGTGAACAACACCAGGTCGATGTCGAACTGGCTCGAAACGGAGATCACGATGCCTTCTCACGACTGATCGCTCAGCAGCAGCAACGCATCGCGAAAACGATGTGGCGGTTCACTCGGGACCGCAACGATTGGGAAGGTCTCGTTCAGGACGTGTTCGTCGAAGCGTACTGTTCACTGGCTTCGCTTAGTGATCCTGCTCGTTTTGGAAGCTGGCTACAGACGATCGCTATTCGCGTTGGGTATCAGTTCTGGAAGCAGCGGGCACGGAGCCGGAAGCACAGGCAGGAATTAGACGACTGGAGTAATGTCGCCAGTCTGGCGTCTTCACAAGACAGTCCATCCGAAGCTGCAGAAGTTGTCCATCAGATTCTGCAGCAGCTTTCGCCGCGAGACCGTCTGGTGATGACGCTTATGTATCTCGAAGAGTTGTCGGTTGCGGAGATCGCAGAGCGGGCCGGCTGGAGTCAGACGATGGTGAAAGTGCAGGCTCATCGAGCAAGAAAGAAACTGAGAATTCTTCTGGAGTCGTCTCAATCAGGTCGCGATGTCACCGCGGAAGTCGGCAAACAGGAGACGCCGTCATGACTGATCCACTGAAACAGTTCGAACGTCTCGTTGAAACCGCCCGATGCGAGTCTTCGCCGGACGTCGATGTCACTGCGTCTGTAATGGATCGTCTTTCGGTCAGCGCATCCGACGGTCCAGCACAGAAGCTCGGCAATCGCGTTCGCCGGAACGTCGTACGGTGGAGCGTGGTCGCGTCGATCTTCGCCGCCGCAGTCTGGATTGGTTGGTTTGCTCGAACGGAATCGAACCAGGCACTTGCCGCTATTCAGCAGGCTCGGCACACGTTGGCAATGCCGTCGGATCGAACATACACCATCACCGTTGAGGGCCAGTCACCGCGAGGTCTGACCCACGAGCGGCAGGCAACACTTTTCGCACGCGGCACAGACCACTTTGTCTTCAAGATCGCCGGGCCGTTCGGCACCGACATCCTCGCCGGCTCGGACGGAAATGAGTCCTGGTTGATTCCTCCCGTCGGTCCCGTCCTTGTCGGCAGCGATTCGCTTCTTATTGACCGCTGGTTGTCGCAGGAACGCGTTCCAATTCCGCTTTTAAGCCTGGATGAAACGCTGCACAGACTGGAGTCCCGCTATAACCTCAGCGTGGTGAGCGATGAAATTGGCTCAACAGCCGATATCGGCCACCGGTCAACGATGACCGATTCGATCCGCGTCATCGGTCGTCGTCGCCCGGAAGAAGCGATGATCCCAGACACGGTTGAACTATGGAGTAATCGCACCAGCGGTATCTTGCAACGTCTGGAACTGCGATGGAGTGACGCTGAGCCTCGCCCCGGCCCTCAATCCATCACCGTTGTTCTCAAGAGTGAAGAGCAACTCGCCGCCGACTTCTTCATCCACACGCGACACCATCCACCGGAAAAGCCAGTTCGTGTAATCCACGCCGAATGAAATGCTACGTCGGCCGGAGTGATCCATACCATTTCGGGGTGGCATGGCAAATTGCCAGATGCATGGACCGGCAATTTCCGTAACGGCTTGGAGTAGACGCTGTCCGGTCGAAACACTGTTCAATGAGCACAGACCTATTCCAAGCAGCTCAGCCAAGCAGGCCGCGTGTAGAGAGCTGCCCATCCCATGCAATGAAGCCGGCCAACTCGCTTCGGTTTGGTCGACCGATGCCGCGAAAACTGACGACAGCGAAGAACGAGGAGTCTGCTTACGCGCCATCGATCGGATGGCAGTTGTAGCGATTCAAGCAGCGAGATCGTGAGACTTGATCTACGCTGCATCGCGAATTCTTGGGACGAGAATCTGC
The DNA here is from genome assembly GCA_937899075.1 of uncultured Planctomyces sp. GTDB lineage: Bacteria > Planctomycetota > Planctomycetia > Planctomycetales > Planctomycetaceae > JABMPE01. The sequence goes on from CALDJX010000325.1 coordinate 2,757, forward strand.
CAGGCGGTGCCCGTGTCGGCTTCTAAATCCACAAAGAGTGTCCCGCCATAGTTGGTCGTGACCAGCTTCACGAACGCAAGGCCCATGCTCGAACCGCATTCTTCCGGTTTCGTTGTAGACAATGGATCGAAGACGCGATCTATCTAGAAGACGCGATCTATCTATTCGACACCGTGCCGCTGAAAGATGTCGGTGAAGTTCAGGAAGCGTTGACCAGGCCGACGCTCACGAAATATCAATTTGGACTGAGCAGAGTCAGCAAGACACCAAAAATAATGGCCCAAATTTGACCTCAATTGGAAGATTGATATCCAGGCTTCCTGCACCAGTCGAGTGATCCGCAAAAAATGGACGAGATGGATGTGTTTCAGTTGCGCGTAAAGCCCCTCTTCAAGCTGCAGCGCACAATGACAACAGGATTATGCACACGCATTTGTTGGTGTTTTTTCGTCGCACAATACTTCTGATTCGATGAATTCACAGAGCAATGCCTGTCCAATACTGCTGGTTTGGGGACGGGCACAATCAATACACAAGCTTTGCATTCGCTCCTCAAGGCCTGGAATACGGATCAGTCCTTCCCGCAGGCAAAGCATTGTCAGCTCGACACGATCATGAACTCCCAGCGATTTGCGGACTCGATAGAGTTGCGAGTCAACAGATTTGGCAGTGACGTCTAAGAGGTCGGCAATCTCCTTCACCCGGTATCCCTGCGCACTCAGCAGCAGAATAGCCAGGCGATTTGCCGGCATCTCGGCCAGGATTGTCAATACTTTCGATTCGAAGGGAGTACTGCCGACTCCAGATAAGGTGTGACGGTTTCGAAGGCTCGATGAATAATACGGGATACCACTTAATGAAGCATGCAGGGCGGCGCGAACTTCATCTACTGGATCGGCCCCCGTCACAACACCCGATCGGTATCTGGCAGCCCAACTGAGCGTTACATCCGCCATTTCACCGGACGAGTACAGAATGAGTTGATGTGGTCCCAGGTTTTTGCACAGATCGAAAACGCTGCAGGGCGGCAACCATGGGTCGGCGACAATGATGGGGTTGTCGATACCTGCCAGCGTTTGACGTGCCGTGAGCGAGTCAGCGGCATGGGCAGCCAGGTGAAGACCATCCGTTTCCTGGATCAGTGACTGCAGAAAGCAACGCAGGCCATGATGAGGTTGGAGAAGTACAACCGGTCTGGAAGCATTAGGGTATTTCATCAGTCAACACCTTCTTCCACGAGTCGACAATAGTGAACGGAAGAGCAATGGGAATTTCCGCCCACAATCATCCTGGTACTGTTTCCGACTGGGACACGCCGGGCAAGCGCGTATCGGCTGTTTCCGACTGGGACAATGTGGACGAGAAGACGTCGCAAGCACTGAAGCAGCTAAGGAAATGAGAGAGGAGCACGGGCGTCAGATGCTCCTCCCTCGAAGAGAGTTCCCACCCAGACACATCCTGGTACCGTTTCCGCCTGGGACGACGCAGGGCCATGCGTCGTCTCGGCTGTTTCTGACCGGGATGATCTGAGTGGGAATGTGATTCCTGCCCACACCATCCTGATACCGTGTCTGCCAGGGACACGCCGGGCAAGCGTGGCTCGGCTGTTTCCGATCGGGATGGTGTGGGACAGGAGATGCAGCAGACGTTGAGTTAATTGGAGTAAAGTCAATCGCAGAAACAGGGAGGAGCATGGGTGTCACATGCTCCTCCCCGGAAGAGGACTCCTCTCCCATGATCATCCTGGTTCCGTTTCTACCTGGGACACGCCGGGAAGCGTGTCTCGGTCGTTTCTGACCGGAATGACATGGGCAAGAAGACGCAACAAGAACACTCAACATTCGGTGGTGTTTTGACAGGCGAACGATGTGGCCATGAAAGCCACAAGGCAGGTCAATCTTGGTGTACATCCATTTGTTCGCCTGAGAAGACTCCTTACGTTGTGCTCCCCCCACGAGTGCCGTCTTGCTTCAGTGGTTCAATTATCGGCTGCGTTGAAGATGGCTGGTGGCATCTTCTGCTGTTACGGCACCAGAACGCACAGGGTCGCATTGAAGTGCGGCATCGTGCATTCGGGAGCGGACCTCTGCAAAGGACCGACGGGACACACACACACACCGGTTTTGGTGACAGACTGGTAAGTGTTCTCGTTCCTGTTTTTCGTGTTCACCCCGCTGATTCGAGCAAAACAATGCAGACTGACATTCTCCCAACAGATCAACTCACCGTCCATCTGGTCGATTCGTCGACCATGACGTGGGCTGTTACGCAAAACGGCAACCGGGTCCATGAGGGGTCGATGCAGAGCTGTGAAGACTTCCTGGACTGGCATGATAATCACTCCACACAACCCGCTCAAAGGACGCCAAAATGCGAGTAGAAAGCTGCTATTCAGAAGAGCGTCTGGTGATCACACCCACGGAATGGTGCATTTCGCCAGAGGATTCAGACGAATTCTATAATCGAACTCTCAAAGTCGTGATGGAGAATATCTCGCGTTTCAATGTCGTTTTGGATTTGTGTCGGGTCGAACTGATCTCGATCGATGCAGTCGAGAGAATCCTGGAACTGCGATGGCTTCTTGCTCGCGAAGGGCGTTTGTTGTCATTGAAGAATGCTCGTCCTGCGGTTCGCGAGATGCTATGCGGTCTTACTGCCAACGACCTGCTTTCTGATCGCACACGTCAAGCAAGTGCGGTGGTTACAAACTCCCATTTCCATTAACGGATGGTGCAACAACATGCGGTTCAGAAGCGTGCATACACGAGAATGCGTGACGTTCATCTGTGAAGATACCCCAGTGCTCACTGGCAATGCGGGGCTGCAATATGTTGCGAAAGCCAAAGAAGTCCTCTCGAACATCGAGTCCAGACGCGATGTCGTGCTCGATCTGGCTGACGTTGTCGTGGTTTCTCTTAACGTCGTCGAGCAAATAATCTGTCTGAAGGCTGCGCTTGCTGTTGAGAACCGGAATCTGGCTCTGGTCAATCTGCGTCCGCTGGTGGCCGAGATGCTGCGCAACATTTCGGCCAGCGATCTGCTGAATGCCGGTCGAACGGCTTCAGAAGAACCGTCCAGACTCTGTGCATCCGAAGCCTCTCTGTAAGAAGCCGGTGAGCAGTCGCTGAGAGGTTGTGATTTTTTTGAAGATGGTGAACGGATTGACCTGGCCCGGCGGG
>CALDJX010000326.1 GCA_937899075.1 uncultured Planctomyces sp.
TTGATGATGGTTCTCGTTCACGCTCCCCGGAAAAAACTGCATGCACAATCGAAAATCAACACCGTTGTTCCAGCCTCGTGAACGAAAACGCTGTCCGGTCTGTGCAGAAATCTCGTACTCATCTGCTGGCATCCATCCTCAGTGTGCAGTGCGGCAATCAGATGCAAAGCGTCTGGATGCCATCAAGCTGAAGAAGCAGACGTCACTCACAAATAATCCGGTCGACGAAAAGTAACGGCCGCGAACCAGCTCCAGACGCAACGATGGCCTGCGCGTACGGAGAAAATTTTGCGACTAAGTTCCTGCGTACTCACGAAGAACTAATTCGTGGTAAGAACCGCCAATTCGGTTCCGCAGACTGAACTCCCCCCGAGATTTGATGACCTTCCGCGATGGAGCCTCTGCACCACACGGTCTGCAGGCGTCAACCGGTGCAGCGTACGAGTGCGATCGTAATATCGTCGCTCGGTTCATTGGGCTCGCTGAAATTGCACGACACCTCAATCAGGCTGTCAATTAGAACGTTCAAATCAGCCTTCAAGTTCTGACGAAGCAACGAAACGACGGCATCCTGCCCCAGCATTTCGTTATTGCGGTTACGGCACTCGTACATTCCATCAGTAAAGATCGCGAGCATGTCGCCTGGTTCCATTTGGAACTGACCTGGGGCATCCATCATTAGATCTCGTGTCATGCCAGCCGGAAGTCCGGTCCCGTTCAGCTTGATTACCTCGCCAGTGCTCTTCAAGACGATCCCACCGTGCCCGGCACCAACATAGCTGGCGCTGCGTGTCTCGAGATCAATGACCGCCAGGAATATCTCGACAAAACGTTCGAGCTGCGTGGCTTCGCAAATCTGCTCATTGGCAGCTGGCATCAAGTCACCCGGTTCCGGTAAGAAGTTCCTGAGCGTGCGAATGACTCGATGCGTCGAGGCCATCAACAATGCCGCTGGAAGCCCGTGGCCGCTCACGTCGCCGATCACAACTCCGAGACGATTGCCAGGCCATGGCATCAGGTCAAAGAAGTCACCGCCCACTGCATCTGCAGAGCGACAGCGGCCGGCCAGTTCGAACCCCGGTGTCGACGGAAACTCACTCGGCATCAGCCTCTGTTGCACAAGTCGAGCTGCGTCGGATTCCTGCTCGTGCTGCCGCACTTCCAGACGCAGCAGCTGATGTTCCTGTCGCTCGATAGCAAAACGGATCGAACGTTCAAGAGTGGAGCTGTTGAAATCGTTCTTGGGGATAAAATCCTGAGCCCCCTCACGCAACGCTTCCAGGCCCGTTTCTTCACCAGCGTCGCCACTCAACACGACAATGGGCAGATTAGGCCTCAACGCTCGAATTCGACGGACAGTTTCGATGCCGGAACTATCGGGGAGATTCAGATCGATCAACGCAACATCGACATCACGTTTGAGTAGCCCCTCGGCCTCGGCCACCGTTTCGGCGACGATGACGCTGCACTGAAGCTGCGAGGTTTTCAGGCAGCTCTTGATGAGAAGAGCGTCCGTGCGACTATCCTCAAGCAGAAGCACGTTGATCATTGGAGGAACTTCAATGAGGCAGGAGCAAATGGTGGCTGGTAGAAGTCAGAACGAGTTTGTCTGGGTGATCCGGTTTCTCTGTATACAATACTGACGTCGAACGGCGAGTAATGCCATCAGTGAGACGTTTGAATTTGACCCAATTTGTCAAATTAACCAGAGTCCCTGGACGGGAATGTTTTATGAATCACTCTGACGTTTATCGGGATCGTGTGACAGTTGGTTTGCCAGGGTGTCATTGCATCAATCTGGTTGCCGAGCAGAACGACGAGAAAGTCGACATTCGTCGTGAAAATTGAATTCAAAATGACTGACGTTCTTGTACGTGATCTCTTTGATGGTCCTCTTGATATCGTGGGAGATGTCCACGGTGAACTCGATGCGCTCAGGAATCTGCTGCACCAACTTGGCTACTCGACGGATGGTCTTCATCCAGAGAAACGACGACTCGTTTTCGTTGGAGATTTGACAGATCGTGGTCCTGACAGCCCAGGAGTTGTCGCTCTTGTTCAACGTCTTGTTGAGTCTGGCGCAGCTCAATGCGTTCTGGGAAATCACGACCTCAACATCCTGCTTGGAGATCGCAAGCACGACAATCATTGGTACTTCGGCGAAGAGTTTGCGCTGGATGGATCAGATGAACCTACTCCTGCCATCATCGCCGATGAAACGATCCGTGCCCGAGTCATTCAATTCTTCCAGACGCTGCCTTTGGCTCTTGAGCGAGATGACCTTCGAGTCATCCATGCGTGCTGGGATGACGACATGATCGAAGTCGCACGTCGATCATCAGATGCAGTCGCTCTTCATCAGGAACATGCTGAACGAATCACGTCGGCCCACAGCCAGCAACCGGATTTAGACAAGGTCGAGAAAGGACTGGAATTTCAGAATCGTAATCCAGTAAAGGTTCTGACTTCCGGAAGAGAACAGCGTGCAGCGAAGCCGTTTGAGGCCAGCGGAAAGCTGCGTCGTCAAGAGCGAGTGTCGTGGTGGCATGAATATAACGCTGAGCCCTATTGCGTTTTCGGGCATTACTCAATGCATCGCGGAAAGGACCGGGGATCCTCTCGGGCACTTTGTGCAGACTACGCAGTTGCCAGGCGTTGGCAGGAACGGAAACAGCATTCGTTTAACGGTGATTTTCAGGGGATGCTGGCGGCAATCAGATTCCCGGAAAAGGTTGTCGTATTCGACAATGGGGATGTTGAACTGGCCTCGATTAAAGGCTGAGTTCTCGCCTTCCAAATGAAACACTTTCAGAGAAATAACTATGACGAGATACCCAATGATGCTCTGCCTGATCGTCCTGGTGGCTTCGGGACTGAGCAAGGAAGACATTGGCGGTGGAACTGGCGAATGGCTTACACACGAAAATGGGAAAGAATCAGAAATGAAATGGTTCCGGGAGAAAGATGACAGATAGCCAACAGCAAATCGTGCCGGGCATTTCCGTTTCGTCTTCAGGGCAAGCATCAGTCGATCCATCGCTGGCGAACGTGTTGTTTGATCTGGCACTTCAGCTTGAAGGTCCGACTGATCTACCTGTCGATGTCGAACATGTGTTGGCGGCGATCGTGCTTGCGTCGCGCAGCGGAGAACTTTCGCCAGATAAGCCGCTTAGGTCGAACGATCCGGCGCTGACAGCCATCCTGGAGGCTCATGTGAAAACAATCTTTGCAGATTATGGCGGCAAAGTTGGCATGGACGATTGAAAGAAAATTGGCAGTCCCTGCAATGAAACATGGGTAATCGCACCGCTTTCTGTTCGGCTCCGCACATTAGCAACCTCTAATGCGTGACAATGTTTGGTCCTGCGGAGAAGTAGTCATTCAGACTACGCTTCGCTCGCCTGGCCGGAGGCTCCGATTGTGCGGCGAGGTTTTGTCTGATGATTTTGTATTCTGAGAACTGTCCGGACAGGGAGGTCCGCCGTGAATATTGAGGACAGCGGATCAACCTCTGCCGATGCCTCGCCACCAGCGGCGGTCGAAAACGCGAAAGTTACAGATTCGGTATTTTCGTGGCCGGCCGCGATCTGGATTGGTGGCTGCCATGTGTTCGCGCTGGCGGCACCATTCTGCTTTACCGTCGAGGCTGCTGTTGTGGCGGTCGTGCTGAGCTGGCTGACTGGCGGGCTCGGAATCTGCGTCGGCTTTCATCGTCTGCTGACTCACAGCGGTTTTCAGACGTACGCCCCCGTTCGAGGGGCGCTGGCGGTTCTGGGATGTCTTGCCGGCGAGGGTCCGCCGATCATGTGGGTGGCCGCTCACCGCCGACATCACCAGTTCAGTGATCAACCCGGAGACCCACACTCACCCCGCGATGGATTCTGGTGGAGTCATGTGCTGTGGATGCTGTCGTCACCCGGTTCCAATGACTGGGCCGAACAGTACCGCAAATACGCTCCGGACCTGCTGCGCGATCCGTTGATTCGATTCCTCAATCGACGCTGGCTCTGGCTGCATGCCACGGCTGGACTGTTACTGCTGGCCGGCGGCTGGATCGGTGGGGGATGGCCAATGGCCATTTCGTTTGTCGTCTACGGACTGTTCGTGCGACTGGTCTACGTCTTCCACATTACGTGGCTGGTGAATTCCGCGAGTCACCGCTGGGGTTACCAGACCTACGAAACCGGTGACGACAGCCGCAATTTATGGTGGGTGGGACTGCTCGCCTATGGAGAGGGCTGGCACAACAATCATCACGCTCACCCGCGTCTCGCCCGGCATGGTCACCGCTGGTGGGAGATCGACACGAACTACTGGTTCATTCTGCTGTTGAAGAAACTGGGTCTCGCCTGGAACGTCGCTGATCAAATCGATCACCTTGATGCGACTTCCGCCAAACCGCAGCATCCCGAACTGCTCGAGACAACACCGGGAACTTAACGATCAGCAAAGCACCGCGAGGACTTACAGGACCTTCAACATTCCCGACCGTCACGCTGGGGTGAAGATTCTCGACAAGAATTACGCCGTCGCCGGGATAGCGAGGTCCGTCAGACCTGCCCCGATGACATTCACTTGCGCGCTGCCTCTTCGATGCGAAACAATCAATTCTCTGTCTGAGAAGGCACTTCAAGGTCAGCGATCAGCTTGATTCCGTTGGCGCCTCGAACGTAAGCGACAAAGTGCTGAGTCGGGTTGACCGTCAGCACCTTGGCCGAACCACCCTGCGGACGGTGCCCGGCCTGACTGCTCCGGCCGACTCGCGCGCTGCGGACGTGTGAACCGCAGTATTTTCAAAGCAACTTGCTCGTCAGGTCCAAGATGTAGGTCGAGACCGATCCTTGCGTCTCGCCCCACGTACTGCTGAAGACGAGTTGCGTACCGTCTGGGCGAATTGTTGGGAGCGTGTTGCCGTAGTAGTACTCGTTGGCAATTGAGGTGCGATGATGGACCAGTTCGATGAGACCGTTCGTGCCGAACGGATCGGTCAACTTGATCGCCACAATTTCGCCAGAGTACTTGGGGCCACGGGCCGGATTCGTGGTGTCGTTCCAGTAAGTGACGAAGATGTACTCGGAGTTTGCGGTGTTTGTCGCGATAACGTGCGTCGCAAGGTTTTCGTCGACCGAGTCGGTCAGCGAATGAAAGGTGTCGTCGTTGACGTTGAAAGCCAGCACGCTGCCGACCTGGCCGTTCGAGGTGGTGATCTCCGCCTGCGTGAATGACCGGCCATTGAATTGGCCGCTGACGCCGACCACATAGATGTCTCCGTCGGGCCCCGAAGTAAAAACCGGATGTGACCAGTTGACCGGGAAGTGTCCTTGAGTGCGATCGCCATTTATCTGGAATGCGTCGTCGCTGGTCAGGTTCGGAATTGTGTGCGGCGCGATGGTGCTGGTGTTGTAATTGACGTCAAGCAACCGCCATGACCGCGTTGAAACGCTCGATCCGCCATACAACGTCAGCAGATGGTTACCGTCAGGCGAAAACCACAGATTGCTGAAATCCAGGGCGTTTGCATTCTCAAATTCAGGAGTGCCGCTGGTTCCGTCAGTGAGAGCAAACGACGCGATCACTGGATTCACTCCGACCGCCGCGTCCAACTGCACGATGTAAACCGAGATGCCACTTGCCGGGTTGACTTTATCGACACCGAAAATGGCGATGTACTCGTGACCGTCGCGGAATGAGATCGTCGTCTTCGGCGAGAAGAGTTTGTTGAACGGCAGTTCGACCGTCCGCAGCACTTCGCCGGTCACGACGTTGTATTCCACGAATGTGTCATCGTCGGGACCGAACTCCGGCAGCACGGCCATTGAACCGTCGATGCCCAGAGCATCGTTGTCCAGTGTGTTGAGCTGAGGGAAGCCGTACTGCACGCTGGCCTTCGCCGGGTTCTGGCTCCAGCGGAAATTCGACGTCGGCAGGCTCGCCA
>CALDJX010000327.1 GCA_937899075.1 uncultured Planctomyces sp.
TCAACAGGATATTTCTCGGCTTAGAGAAATTCGTTGCTATCGCGGGATTCGGCATCGTCGAGGTCTGCCCGTTCGAGGCCAGCGGACTCGAACTAACGCTCGAACACGCAAAGGTGTCAAGAAGACAGTTGCAGGGAAGAAGGGCGTGAAGGATATGAAGCACTGATTTTATCAGTGGTCCTTTGACGAACATTTCCGGAACTCTGAAAGTACGTACGATGGCGAAAGCGAAAAGAAAAAAGATTCGAAAGAACGTGACGAAGGCTGTGGCGCATGTAAAAGCCACGTTCAACAACACCTTGGTCACAATCACCGATACCAGTGGCGATGTGCTTTGCTGGGCAACGGCCGGTACGTCCGGGTTTAAGGGCAGCCGCAAAAGCACACCGTTTGCTGCTCAGCGAGCGGCAGAGATCTGTGCCGAGCGGGCGGCTAAACACGGCGTCAAAGAGATCGAAGTCCGTGTTAAGGGGCCAGGTGCTGGTCGTGAAAGTGCAATCACCGGACTGCAATCTGCAGGGATTACGGTTAAAGTAATCGAGGATGTCACGCCATTGCCGCATAACGGATGTCGGCCACCCAAGAAACGTCGTGTTTGAGTTTCGTTGTTTGGTCGAGTGTTTTCTGGTATCGAGATTAGTCGGGGAAAACGGGAATGAGAATTCGTTGGAGAGGATTTGAGCTTCCGAGCCGAGTTGTTCCGGAACAAGACAGCTTGACGCCAACTTATGGCCGTTTCGTTGTCGAGCCGTTCGAACGCGGATTTGGGCACACCATCGGTAACAGTCTCCGGCGAATTTTGCTGTCAAGTCTTGAAGGGGCCGCGATAACTCAGGCGCGGGTACAAGGTGTTCAGCACGAGTTCACGGCGATCCCTGGTGTTGTTGAAGACGCGACAGAAATTTGCCTGAATCTGAAGTCGGTTGTCCTGAAACATCACGGGGCAGGTCCGAAGACGGTACGGATCGACAAGCACGAGCGCGGTGTTGTCACTGCTGGCGACATCATTTGTGATGATCAAATTGAAGTGGTCAATCACAATTTCGTTATCGCAACGATGACTGACGATGTTCCATTCAGCGTGGAGCTCTCCGTTGAAACCGGTCGTGGGTACGTGCCGGCGATTGAACGATACAATGACGGTGTTGAGCCGGGTGTAATTCCTCTCGATGCCAGTTTCTCTCCCGTGGTACGTGTTCGGCACCATGTTGAAGAAACTCGTGTCGGCCAGCGTACAAATTATGACCGGTTGATTCTTGAGATTTGGACGAACGGGACTGTTTCACCTGAGATGTCTCTCGTCGAGTCCGCCAAGATTATGAGGAAGCATCTGAACGCGTTCATCGCTTACCGTGAACCGGGTCCTGAAGTGTCACCGGAAGGTGGCCTGAAGGGGATGATGGAAGCTACTGGATATGCTCCAATCGATTTGGAACTTGAAGAAAAGCTGGGCCAGAGTTTGGCCGAATTGAACCTGTCAGTTCGAGCGACGAACTGTCTTGAGTCTGAGGGGATCAATACTGTTCGCGATTTAGTGTCGCGGTCAGAAGATCAACTGCTTCAAGTTCGGAACTTCGGTGAGACAACATTGGTTGAAGTTCGTGAACAGCTTGGTCTGATTGGTCTGCGACTTGGGATGAAGGTTCCTCAGCAGAACCGTGGATAGTCGGTCATAAGCTTTTGTTTGTGGTCACAGCGTTTTTTGTTCTGATGCGTGAAGGTTAAGTCATGCGGCATCGTATGAAGGGTCGGAAACTTGGCAGGAACGGTTCGCACCGTAAGGCGATGTTCCGCAACATGGCTGCGAGCTTGATCAAGACTTTGGATCAAGATGAGAATGTTGAGGGTGCCGCAAAGGTTCCTGGCCGGATCATCACAACAACTCAGAAAGCCAAAGAGCTGCGTCCGCAGATCGAGCGGCTGATCACGATCGCTCGTAAGGGTGCAGTGATTGAAGATCAGGCTCGCGAACTTGAGTCGGGTGCTGAAAAGGGTTCGGACGACTGGAAGCAATGGCGTCAGTCTGAAAAATGGAACCAGTGGAGCCAGGCTGTGGCACCAGCGGTCGCGTTGCGACGGCGAGCGTATGCCACACTTCGCGATCACGATGCAGTCTCAATTCTTTTTTCGGTGCTGGCGGAGCGGTTTGCAGATCGCAACGGAGGCTATACGAGAATCGTCAAATTGGCGACGCCGCGGCTGGGCGATGCCGGTCAGCGGGCATTGATTGAGTTCGTTGGTGAGAACGACCGGGTGAAGCGGTCAAAGGCGAATACCAGTCTGGCGGTTAAGGAAGTTGAAACTGCTGACATCGGTGGCGGTTCTTCAGAGGAAGACGCCGGGGCAGAGTAGGAAAGATTTCCCCACTCAACTTAAAAATTGATACATAAACCGGAGGCCTAAGGGCTTCCGGTTTTTTTGTGGATTGTGGTTCTCAGGGGATGGTGGCCGGAATCCCATTGCTGTCGGCGGTTTATTGGAGAAGTGAAATGTTTAGAATGCTCGCTTTGTGTTCGGTCGTCATTCTGTTGTTCGTCGCGAATGTGGTGGCGGCTGGTCGGCCGAATATTCTTTACATAATGTCGGATGACCACGCTGCACACGCCATTTCTGCTTATAAGAGTCGTCTCGCGAAAGTTGCTCCGACGCCAAATATTGATCGTCTTGCTAACGAGGGAGCGTTGTTTGAAAACGCCTTTTGTACAAACTCGATCTGCTCGCCCTCTCGAGCATGTGTTCTGACTGGCCAGTACAACCATATCAACGGAGCGTTTGATCTTGGCGGGGATGTCAAGCCCGGTAAGCAGATGCTGGCGTTGCAGATGGGCAAGGCCGGGTACGACACAGCGATGATCGGGAAGTGGCATTTGAAGGTCGAACCAGCTGACTTCAACTACTACTGTGTGCTTGCGGGGCAGGGCAGCTACTTCGATCCCGAGTTTCGTGTACGAGGCGACAAGCCCTGGGGCAAGAATACGATTAAGTTTGATGGCAAACATTCGACGGATGCGATCACCGATCTGACTTTGGATTGGCTTCAGGAAGGCTGGGATCAGGAAAAGCCTTTCTTCCTGATGCATCATTACAAGGCGCCGCACGACTATTTCGACAATGCAAAACGTTACGAGTCGTATCTTGCTGGTGTCGCTATTCCAGAGCCGGAAACACTTTGGGTACGCGATCCGAAATTCGGGTCATTGGCAACACGTGGTGATAACGACGAGCTGATCCCGCACATTGGCACGTCGAACGGTCCTCGCAATCCTCGGCGCTCGTACCTGGGTGACCTGCCGAAGCTGTACCCCGCGGAGTTTCCCGAGAATTTTGATCCGGCAAAATTCAGTGACGAAGCAAACACTCGCCTTGCCTACAACGCCTACCTGAAGAAGTTTCTTCGATGCGTCAAAGGAATCGATGACAATCTTGGTCGCCTGTTCAAACATCTTGAGGATGCCGGGCAGTTGGACAACACCGTCATTATTTACACCGGCGACCAGGGGTTCATGCTCGGAGAACATGATTACCAGGACAAGCGATGGATGTATGAAGAGTCTCAGCGGATGCCGTTTCTGGTGCGCTACCCTAAGACCGTTCCTGCCGGTCAGCGTTTCGACACGCTCGTCGAGAACGTTGACTATGCTCCAACGATGCTGGATTTCGCGGGGGCTGATATTCCGGATTCTGTCCAGGGTAAGTCCTTCAAGTCACTTCTTGAAACCGGTAAGGAAGCCGCTGACTGGAAGCAGGAAGCGTACTATCGATACTGGATGCACATGGCGCATCACGACAATCCGGGGCACCTTGGTATCCGAACCAAGACTCACAAGTTGATTTACTACTACGGCTGTAATTACGACGGCCGGTATCAGACGCCAGCCGGGTGGGAGCTATACGACTTAATCAGCGATCCGCACGAGACGCGTAATGTCTACCACGACCCAGCTCAGTCTGCTCTTGTTGCGGAGCTCAAACGTCGGCTTGCAGATACTCGCAAACGTGTTGGCGATGACGGGACGCATTTTCCCAAGTGCGAAGCTGTCGTGCAGGAGTTCTGGGATTACGACAAATCCGACCAGTTGAAGGCGCGGCAGATTTCCCACGACTATCTCGCTCGACGTCTGACAGAGTTGAAGGCTGGTCAGAGAAATGTGAAAACCTGGTCCGGGAACTGACGAGTTGTTTTAGAATGTCGTCACGTTCAACCGAATTCGGCTTGCTCGTCAATCTTCGAAACCCATGTGACCCGGCTGTCGTGATGTCAGAATTGTTTGACGCTGAGACAAGCAAGTTGTCGAAGCCTTGTAGCCGACAACAGATCATGATTACTAAAAGTTTCTGTGCCGTAAGATTTCTGCTTCTGGCGGCGTGCTGGTTCGGGGCAGTCGATGGCGCAAATGCCGTTGCCGACTCCGATGTGCAGGTCACGTTTTACGCGATGGGGGACGTGCCGTACGCGCCGGGCGAGGACGTCTTACTGCCGAAACAGATTGAAGATCTGCCTGGCGATGCTGAGTTCGTCATTCATGTGGGAGATATCAAACGAGGGTTGCCTCTTTGTGCTGAAGGCGTCTACACAAAAGTGGCAGGAATACTCGGAAAGTCTGCGGCGCCGGTGTTCATTATTCCGGGCGACAATGAATGGAACGACTGCCTTAATCCGGATCAGGCATGGACGTACTGGGATCGGCATTTCATGAAATTCGACGAGCGCTGGCAGCATCGTCTAAGCGTGTCGCGTCAGAAGATTCGAGAAGAAAACTTTGCATTCGTGAAGAACGGCGTTCTGTTTGTTGGGCTGAATATCGTTGGCGGAAGAGTTCACGATGAGCAGGAATGGAAACTGCGACATGCCGGCGACCTGGATTGGGTGAAGTCGAACCTGCAGCGGTTCGGCACAGAGATCAGCAGTCTGGTCATCTTCGGTCATGCGAAACCGGCCAAAGTTCACAACGACTTCTTCGATCCATTCAGCAAGGTGGCGGAAGATTGCCGCAAGCCAGTCCTCTATCTGCACGGCGACGGGCACAAGTGGATCTATGACCGGCCATTCAAAGCGAAAAACATTCTAAGAGTGGAAGTCGACCAGGGTGGAATAGCGCCTCCGCTGAAAGTCATGGTGACTGATCATCCGACAAAGCCATTCGAATTCGATCGTCGCAACGGGAAGAAAGCTTCGTAGCCGGCAACTCGATGGCAGCCGCAGTCGACCTGACAAAAACTCGCCACGCGAGAAACGGTCACTGGCATCAATGATGCTTGCGGCCTTGTTTCGATAATCGCAGAATTGTCTCGATCAACGCAGAAGCGTATGCTCTCAATCGAAATTCCGTCTGCGTGTAACTGAATGGACCTTTCCTGTCCGAGCTGTCGACACCCGATCGCGGTGAATCGAGATGTCAGCACGGAAGGCGGGCACGAACTCGATCTGACGATCGACAGCGTTGAGTGTCCCAACTGTGGACTGGTTCCTTTGGTCGGCGGTCCTGACGCGACGCTTTCGTTCGTTCAACCGAAGCCCGACCAGACGAAGAAGATTGCACACTTCACGTTGATCCGAATGCTGGGAGTAGGCGGGTTTGGAGTCGTATGGCTGGCTCAGGACAACGATCTGGAACGACAGGTCGCTTTGAAGCTGCCGATCGCTCGCGACGACGATACCGAATCGTCGCTGCATGAAGCCCGCACCGCCGCAACGCTTCACCACCCGAATATTGTTTCGGTTTACGAAGTCGGTCGAGACGGCGATCAGGTTTTCATCGCCACGACGACGCAGTGACTTTCAGATACAGGCCGGAGAGCGGCTACCTGAAGAGGACTTACACCTCTCGGATCAAACAAACTTGCAAACGCACCCTCTTGCGGCTTCGGCGCACTGGTTGCAAGCAACCCGTGCCACGCAATGCCGCTCAGGAAACGGGAATGTTGCGTGCTAACATTAGTCT
>CALDJX010000328.1 GCA_937899075.1 uncultured Planctomyces sp.
CGCAATTTTCTGAATGGCATCGTCACTGAACGAGAGTTTGACGCCTTCGACTTCCAGCAGCGCTTCGTACTGGCGAAGCAGCGAGGCTTCCGGTTCGGTGAGAATTCGGACGAAGTCATCGCGCGTGAGGTCGGTCAGCTCGACTCGGATCGGAAAGCGTCCTTGCAGTTCGGGCATCATGTCCGAAGGCCGAGCCTTGTGAAACGCTCCGGCTGCGATGAACAGGATGTTGTCCGTTTTCAAATTACCGTACTTGGTCTGGACGGTCGTCCCTTCGACGATCGGCAGAAGATCCCGCTGCACGCCCTGGCGGCTGACGTCTGGGCCTTTGGAGCCTTCTCCATCAACGCAGACCTTGTCAATTTCATCGATGAAGACAATCCCTGATGCTTCAGCGAGGCGCACAGCTTCGTCCTGAATCGAATCCTGATCGACCAGTTCGTCAACGATCTGATCAAACAGCACTTTCTTAGCCTGCTCGACCGTCATTTCGCGAGTGCGTGTCTGGCTGGGAATAAGCCGATCAAACACGTTCTGCATGCTCGGATCCATCTGCTCCATGCCGAGTCCCGAAAACATCTGGACGCTCGCGGCTTTCTGTTCGACGCTGAGTTCAACCACCTTTTCGTCGAGTTTTCCGTCGCGCAGCATCTGGCGAAATTTCTCGCGAGTTCTGGCCTGACGCTCCCGACGTTCACGTTCCTGCTCGGCACTGTCGTCCTGCATGGAGTCTGAATCTGAGACGTCGAGATCAGCAGGTTCGACATCGGACGTTGTGGCCGGTGTGCTGAAATCCGGAATCGACAACATCGATGGTTCAGGAACGTCTGGTTCGGAAGACTTGAGCAGCAGATCGAGAATGCGTTCTTCGACGCGCGCCAGTGCTTCGTCCTCGACGTTTAGCCGGGCTTCGTCACCAACGATTCTGAGAGCGGCTTCAACGAGGTCGCGAATGATCGACTCGACGTCGCGCCCGTAGTAACCAACTTCCGTGTACTTGCTGGCTTCGACTTTGACGAACGGCGCGCCGGTCAGTTTAGCGAGCCTTCTGGTGATCTCGGTCTTGCCGACGCCGGTCGGTCCGATCATCAGAATATTTTTGGGAGTCACCTCGCGCCGCATTTCTTCGGGAAGCTGTTTCCAGCGCCAACGATTGCGCAGTGCGATGGCCACGGCCCGCTTGGCGTCGTTCTGTCCGACGATGAACTGATCGAGGCGTTCAACAACTTCGGCCGGAGTCATTTCGTACACGGAATTTCCTCGACGATAAGGTTGTTGTTTGTGAAGACGTCGATGTCTGATGCGATGCTGAGCGCCTCACGCACGATTTCGGACGCACTCAGGTCGGTGTGCTTGACCATGGCCTTCGCCGCGGCGACGGCAAAGTTACCGCCGGAACCAATTCCGACGATTCCATCGGTGGGCTGCACGACGTCGCCCTGGCCACTGATCAGCAGGCTGCTTTCGGCGTCGACGGTGATCATCATCGCTTCGAGTTTTCGCAGGATGCGGTCTGTCCGCCAGTCGCGAGCCAGTTCGGTCGCCGCGCGAGGCATGTTGCCCGGGTAGTCTTTCAGCTTGGTTTCAAACCGCTCCATTAAAGCGAAAGCGTCGGCGGTTGAGCCGGCGAAGCCAACGAGCACTCGCTTGTCGAGCATCCAGCGGATCTTCTTCGTGTCCGACTTCATAATTGTGTTGCCGTAGCTGACCTGGCCGTCTCCGCCCAGGGCGACGACGCCGTCTTTGCGGACACTGAGGATCGTCGTCGATCGCCAGATCGGGCGTTGGTTGTCGGATTTCATCGGTAAGTGCCTCAGATTTCTCTGATGGAGTTTTTTCGAAAAACGATCGATGTTTCGGGTTTTGAATGAAGTTTCACGGGCCGGTGCGGGCGAGCGGGAGCGTCATATCAACTGGTCAGGTCACACTCAAGCTGGCGACAGACCTTATCTAAACAGAGACAACAGAATTTGAGCGAACATTCTCCAAGCGGACCTCACGAGCGAGAGCAGAGATGGAGTGCCAGGATCAGAGGCTCAGAAAAATTGAGTTCCGGCTGGGAAAACTGTAGCGGCAATGTGGCGTGTGACGATAACTCGTTGTGAACTTGTTACCTCGGTCGCGGAACGGCCGTGTGATGGTTTCAAGTTTTGAAGGAAGAGTGATGCGGGCGGCTGGTTTCTCTGTCAACGATCGAGAAGCTTGCTCACCGACAGAGGATTGAGAAGCCTCGCGGAAAAGGATTTCTGCGACTGGCCGGGTTTGAGTCTTCAGACTTAAACAGACGGTTGGAACAAGAAACTCGCGTATCCGGGACCAACGTGTTTCGGACTGACCCCTCAGGATCACGCGACAGATACAGGTACGGAGACCATGAAACTTCATCACTTCTTAAAGTCGACAGTCGCTGCACTGGCCTGTGCGGGAACATTGATCCCAGGAGGTCTCGTGCAAGCCGGCGAGACGGCAGTGAAGGCTCAGGCGAAGAAGCCCGCCAGTATCGTGCGTGATTTGTCACTCACGAAGGACGGCGTGCTACAGGGGCAGGTCTCCGATGCGAAGAAAGCAGCGGCCGCCAGCGTCACTGTTTCGATTCGCCAGGAACGCAAAGAGGTCCATCGAACGAAGACTGACGGCGAAGGTCGCTTCGAGGTCAAGGATCTCAAACCAGGCACCTACTACATCGTGGCAGGAACCGGCCACGGCCTGTACCGGGTCTGGGCGAGCAACATTGCTCCGCCGAAAGCATTGAAAGCAGCTCGGATCATCTCCGACGAGACACTGATCCGAGGTCAGAATCCTGACGGCGGCATCCTCTACGATGAAAACGGAGTCGCCTACGGGCAGGTCCGCATCGTGGACAACGGCGGGCTGGTTCCCGTCTCACCGGGTGGAGCGTTTGCTGCACCGTCTGCTGGATTTCTTGACAGTCTCGGACTGTACGATGTGTTGCTGATCGGCGGCGTGGGTGCTGGCATCGGACTCGGTATCGCAGCACTGAACGAAGCCGACAACAACAACAACAACAACCCACCGCCACCACCGCCGGCCACTCCATAGACCGGCCTTCACGGCGAAGTTTCAAGAGACAGCCGCATCCGAATCAAATTCGGATGCGGCTGTTTTCGTTTTCATGGCGGCTGACATTGTTGGACTGCCCACTCCCTGCCTGGTAACTATGATGACAGGCTGACTGAGAACGACGCGTCCAATTTTCATTTCGACGGAAGGCTGATCCGCATGGCCGGCCCGGTCCCGACTTTAGAATCGCTCACTCCCGCACAACGTCAGCGCGTGGAAGAATTGAGCTCGCGATTTCGAAACTCCATTCAGACCAATCCGAACGTCCGCATCCTGGAGTTTCTGACAGACACTTCCGGGGCGGAACGCCAGGTGCTGCTTCGCGAGCTGCTGCAGATCGAAATCGAAGATCGCCGCCAGCGAGGGCAGATCCCGGGGCAGGATCACTACTCAAGTTTGTTTCCCGAATCATCGGACATCGTCGCCAGTGTCTTTGATTCGGTTGATCAGTCAGTGGTCAACTCCGCCGCCGCAGAAACGATCCTGCCTGGTCAGTCAGAAACAGAAGCAGAAAAGGGTCGACAATTCGCAACGGTGGACGAAGGCTTGAGTGCGAGCGCCGCTGAATCCTCCAGACCAATGGAAACACTGGTCGAAACGACGGACTCTGCTCAAAAACCGATGGCAGAAGAAGCCAGCACGACCGTTGCAGGATCGGACACTTCTGCCGGAACCGAACTCGAAACTCTGGCCGAACAGGGCGGCGACCACGCAACAGACAACAGTTCGAGCAGAAACCAGACCAACGTCGAAACCATGGTACCGACTGACGACGGCGGCTCGTCGGTCACTCTGGACGAGAATCGGATCGTCGAAACGATCGTCAGCGGAGCCGACACTCAATTTTCGCGACCGCAAAAGAGTCGTGTGCCGGTTATTGGATCCGGGCAGACGTTCGGCGACTACGAACTGATCAGTCCACTCGGTCAAGGCGGAATGGGGATCGTCTATAAGGCTCGACAGAAAGCGGCGAATCGACTGGTCGCTCTGAAGATCATCCGGCCCGACCGGATGAGCAGCATGACCGAGGTCACGCAGCAGCGGATGGTCGATCGGTTTCGAGCGGAAGCTCACGCCGCGGCGAGACTGCAACACGACAACCTCGTCACCGTGTACGACGTTGGAGAAATCGATGGCTGCCATTATTTCTCGATGCAGTACGTTGAGGGCGGTTGCCTTTCTGATCAGATCAGCGATCGATCGCTCGACAGTCGAGAGGCAGCCACATTCTTAGAGCCCGTCTGTCGAGCAGTTCACGCCGCGCACGAAGAAGGCATCCTGCATCGAGACATCAAGCCAGCAAATATTCTCATTGAGAACGGAACGCTGCGTCCGCGCATCGCAGACTTCGGACTCGCCAAACTTCAGAACGAGGATCAGGAACTCACTCGGTCGGGCGAAGCGATGGGAACCCCGTCGTACATGCCGCCCGAACAGTTCGGCGACGCCGCCAGCGCGACAGCCCGGTCGGACATTTATTCAATCGGCGCGACGCTGTATCACCTGCTGAGCGGTCGCCCGCCTTTCAAAGCGGCGACGTCGATGGCGACGATGCGGCAGGTGCTGAATGTCGAGCCGGTTGCTTTGAGGGAACTCAATCCGGAGGTCGACCAGGACGTCGAAACGATCTGCATGAAGTGTCTGGAGAAAGAGCCGGACCGACGATATCAGACCGCAGCAGAAGTTGCCGACGAGTTGAAACGCTTTCTCAACGGCGAGCCGATTCTCTCGCGGCCGTTAAGCCGTCCGGAACGGTTGTGGAGATGGTGCCGCCGGAATCCGGTCGTGTCGTCGTTAAGCGGCCTGGCGGCCACCAGCATGATCGTTGCCGTTGTCAGCTTTGCGGTTGCGTATTTCGAAACCGATGAGGCTCGCAAAAAAGTCGAAGCGAGTCTCAATCAAACCGCGAAGGCGCAGCAACTTTCAGAAGCCAGTTTTCAGGACGCGCTGGCGGCGGTGAACGACTTCTTCACTCACGTCAGCGAAGACCGACTGCTCAACGAGCCGGGCACCGAGGAGCTGAGACATGAACTGCTCGACCTCGCCCGCAACTATTATCAGCGATTCCTGAATCGCCGATCCGCCGACCCGACTGTTCGCGACGAAGTGGCCCTTTCGCATTTCCGAGTTGGTCTGATCGTTGAAGAACTCGATTCGCCACAGGCCGCTGTGGAGTCGTACGAAAAGGCTCGCGACCTGCAGCTCGCACTGCTTGCCGATCTCCCCGACGAAAACTCGAAAGAAGTAAAGGCGACGAAACGAGCACTCAGTCGAACGCTCAACGCACTCGCTCGAGTCGCCACTAATTCAGGCGACCTCGACAGCGCAGAAGAACTGTTTAACGAAACCCGCAATCTGCGACGGGCACTCGTTGATTCGACATCCGATCCTGACGAGCGTTTCGAATTCGATCGACTCCTTGCGAGTGTCGACATGAATCTCGGACTGCTCGCCCGACGCCGGTCGAACTTCGACGGAGCGGCAACGCTTTATAAGACGGCCCAGAAACTGCGGCAGGCAACGTTGCCCGTCCGTCCGAAGGATCCGCAGCTTCGTCGAGACCTCGCCAAAGGCTGGTACAACCTTGCTAACCTGGCCGTCGATCAGAATGACGCCGAAGGCGTCAGTGATAACATTGAACTGGCTATCGCTCAGCTTGAAGAGTTGCTCGGCGAAACACCCGACGATCTGCGAGACCGCTATCTGCTCGCGATTTGCTACCGCCTGAAGGCCGACCTGAACGCCGCCTTGATCTCTGTCGACGGTTCGAAACTTACGGACGCCATCGATGGCTATAACAAAGCAAGATTTGCGATGCAGGATTTATCCGGTCGCAGCCCGGCAGTGCATCGTTACCGTGTCGAACTCGGGCAGTTGCTGATGAACATCGGACAGCTCGAAGCTCAACAGCAGCGTTATGCCGAGGCTCGCGTCGCACTGAAAAAAGCGGAAGAAGTCTTCGCAGAGCTGGTCAAAGAGGATCCGAACAGCAGCGAATTTCAAGACCTGCTGACGCAAACACGAGCGGTCCTTGAACAGTTGACCGCGATCGAAGCCGCCGCGTCTCAGCAGAAGTAGGGGCGATGGTCCTTCCAGAGTGAGAATCTGTGCGGCTTGTACCGATCGTGCGTGATCGGTGGGCTGTTTTAGTATTGCTCGAAGACTGTGGGCAAACTCTGCGAGTACGAAGGGTCGATACCTCAAAAGCAGTCGTGTGCATTGTTCAAAATGTGCAGGCTCCGCGGATCGGATCGGTCGGCTATTGAAAAATCGCGACCAAACAGGCCGTAAATATCGACGCTCCTCTGCTTTGAGATTGTCTGGAATGAATACATCGATGCTGAGAATTTCGCGACGTCTGTCTGCGGCAGCGTTTCCAAGCCTGGTCGCTTCCTCTGTCGCCGCCACACTTGGTTTGTCGACTGCGGCGTTTGCTGGCGAACCAGCTCCTGCCGTTGCCCAGGCAAACAAATCAGCCAGCGTCTCCGCTGAGCCAGGTTCTGTCGAGCTTGTGAACTTTGACCTGTTCGCTCAGAACGAGGCTGCAACCTCTCAGCCTCCCCCGGCACCGCCAGCTCAACCGGCTCCGCCAGCTCAACCGGCTCCGCCAGCTCAACCGGCTCCGGGAACTCCGGCAGCAAAACCAGCTCCGTCGGGGGAAACGCCAGCTCCACCAGCAGCCACGACGAATCCAACAAGCCCTGCAACGCCATCGGCAAATCCGGAGCCTGCAAACTCATTCGGTTCTCCGCCGGACTCGAGACAGCAGTCTTTGTTTTCAGCGTTGCAATCGCCTCCCGGGCAGCGACCATTTTTGAATAACCGGTTGTCACGAACTCCGGACGTGTTTGGCGACAGCTTTGTTCCGCTGTCGGCAAACATCAATGTCAACAACTTGATTGGCACTTCAATGGCCACATTCCTGGATGCGGATCTTCCCGTGGGTGGTGGAATGCGTCGATTCAAGAACGAACATGCGAGGGCACTGCCAACTGATCGGGTCTTCTTCCTCTACAACCACTTTCATAACGCATTGAAGTTTCAGACGGACAATGTGTCGACGACCGATTCCGTCGATCAGTTTACGTTTGGCTTCGAGAAAACATCCGACGACGGACAATGGTCTTTCGAACTTCGAATGCCGTTTTCCGGTGATGCAGACCTCTCTGGTGACGGTGTCGCCGTTCAGTCAGACGGCGTGGGGAATCTTGTCGGGACATTGAAGCGGCTCCTGTACTCTGATTCGAACTTCGCAGCAGCGCTCGGACTGGCGGTTGTTGTCCCAACAGGAAGCGACGCCAGCGTCTCCTTCGCCGGCTCCAGCACGCGCATCGATTTTGAAAACGACGCGACTCACTTGCTGCCGTACATCGCCGTGCAATCGTCTCCGGATGAGAATTGGTTCTTTCATGTCTTCGCTCAGGTCGACATCGCGGCCAACGAAAACGAAGTGACTTTGAGCGGTCCTGGATTCACGGAATCGGACTCGCTTGCCGACCAGACGCTTCTGTATCTCGACGCTTCTGCCGGATACTGGTGGTACCGAACGACGGACGACGTTGCTCTGACAGGCCTCGCATCGGTCGTCGAACTGCACTACACAACCACGCTCAACGACGCCGATTCGGCACAGCTGAGTGGTACATTCATTGGCAACTTCGAAAATCGGTACGACGTGCTGAACCTGACCGCCGGAGTCCATTCGGAATGGAACGGCAACACCGCGATTCGAGTCGCCGTCGTCGTCCCGCTGGATCGAGACGAACGGTTCTTCGATTCCGAGACACAGGTTTCGGTAATCCGCCGCTATTAGGAAACGATCGTCTAAGATTCTTCGCTACTTACGGCTGTGATTGAGCGTTGAACCGCGCACCGAGCTGACGGGACAAACATCGCACGGCTGCAAGCTGTTTTTGCGGCATCAGAAAACGCAACTCGGAAGAAAGCCAGATACCAGGAGTTTTGAATCGGCGAGCCGGGGACCGAAACAGACGTCTCGGAGAATCGGAGAATCGAACACCGAGACGAATTGACGGTCTCAACTAACCTCTCTAGACTGCCGCCACTACGCCGCGGCTGGTGACCAGAAACTGCAGATCGAAAGCAGCAGAATTCAGTTCCTGATAGCGGCAAGTGTTATTTGAGAAATTCGGGGCGTAGCTCAGCTTGGTAGAGCGCCTGCTTTGGGAGCAGGAAGTCGCATGTTCAAATCATGTCGCCCCGACTTTTTCTAAATCGTTACTGAGTTGCAGCTTGCGACTACCTGTCGAGTCCGGCAGAGCAGTGAAATCCCTTCCCGTACGCGTTTCTGTACGCGATTTCGAAGGAGACACTGCTATGGCAAAGCGTCGGAAGACTCCGGGTTACCTGCATCACAAGCCGCGAAATCTGGCCTACGTCCGGCTTCCCGGCCAGAAAAAGCCGATCTATCTCGGGACGTACGATTCGCCCGAAAGCCATGATCGCTACGAAGAGATCATTCGCGACTGGAAGCGAGACCAGAACATTGATCGGCATACACTTCGTGTCGATGAACTGGCTCTGAAGTTTCTCGAACACGCAAAGCGGTACTACCGGAAGAACGGTCGCGAGACCTCGGAAGTTCATTCGATTCGAGCCGCCCTGCGAGCACTTGTAGCTGTTGCAGGCAAGAACAGAGCGAGAGACTTCGGCACTAAGAAGCTTGAGGAAGTCCGGAATGAAATGATCGCTCGGGGCTGGAAACGGAAGAGCATCAACGCTCAGGTCTACAGAGTCCGCCGATGCTTCAAATGGGGAGTTCAGCAGGAGCTGATACCAGCCGAAAAGCTGATCGAATTGCAATCT
>CALDJX010000329.1 GCA_937899075.1 uncultured Planctomyces sp.
CAGCAACTTCGAATTTGGAGTCATCCTGCGACGGGTAGTCGACGATTCCCTGACTGAATCCCAGCGTCTGAGTTCTCGCGTGCGGCCGCATGCCTCGCAGGTGTGAGCCTTTGACGTATCGCACGCAGCCGTTCTCTTCGTCGACCTTGTCCAGAGCGAACCACATCGTGACGGCTTCGCACGGGTCGAGCATGAAATAGTAACCGTCCTGATGCGGAGGAGTTGGTTGTCCGACGCCCGCCGGCTTGTTGAAGTACTGAAGGTTCTTCGGAATGACGGGGCCACCGAGTAACTGCTCCGCCAGAGTTCGGAAACGCCCGGTGGTCACAAGCTTGTGAAACCACGGATCGTAATCTCCGATGTTTTGAACCTGCTTCAGCGTTCCTGCGTCAGCCTTGTCTTCATAAAAGGCGTGCTCGGCCGGTAAACCGGGAACGATTTCTCGCACGAACCGATCGACGTTGTTGATCAATTCGAACAATCGCTCGCCAGCAAGAAACTGACCGTTCGCCAGGAAGCCGTCCGTGTGATACTTCTCCAGCGACTCCGCATTCAGAAGTTGATCGCTCATCAATCGTATCCTTCAGTGCTTACTGCAACGCTCAAACGCCACCCGGACGCGACTCATGATTGTTCCTGATCGATCGCCGATTCCCAACTGAGTGCGTCACCTTCCGGCAGATTCGTAATCCCCAGCTGCCGAAACATGATCAGCAATTGTGCCCGATGATGCATTCCATGAGTTGCTACATGAACGATTGTGGTACCGAAAGATTTTCTCGTTGGAGGATCGTCGAGCGTGTCGACGAACTGCTCCCCAAGCCGATCCTGACCTGAGACCTCACGAGCAAACTCCACGAACTTTGACGAAGCGGCATCAAATCGCACGATGAGGCCGTCGATCGATTGAGGTCCGACAGGCCGCCGTCGAACAACATCACCCTTCATCAAATCCGCCCAGCATTCGACATTCCAGATGACGTGTTCGAAGGTCTTTCGCACAGTTCCATGACCGATCCCGCAGTTGCTGTCGAGTTGGTCGCGCGTGAGCTGCTTCGCGAGATCAAGGAACTGGCGAGTTGTCCAGGAATCGTGCTCTAACAGACGATCGAGCAGGTTCATCGACACGACCTATATCCTCAATCATGCAGGGGCAGTGCGGAGCCTTGCTGGTCTCGCGGATCAGCAAAGCTCAAACTCACAATTCAATGCCGAAGAACCGGCAGGCGTTGGCCGTTGTAATTTCAGCCATCTCTTCAGGCGTCAGGTTGTGGGCTTCCGCAAGGGCGTTCAGCGTGTGCTGAACGTAGGCCGGTTCGTTTCGCTTTCCGCGAAACGGAACGGGAGAGAGGTAGGGCGCGTCGGTTTCGACAAACAGCCGCTCTTTGGGCAAGTTGGCCGCGATCGCCCTTAACTCATCGTTGCGTTTGAAAGTCAGCATCCCGGTGAATGAAAGATGCATTCCCATCCCGAGGCACTCTTCTGCAGACTCCGCGGATTGGCAGAACGAGTGCATGACACCGTTCAACTCTCCCTGTTCGGCATCCTTACGAAGCATCTCGCGAACTTCTTCATCGGCGTCTCGGCAGTGAACGACGAACGGTTTGCCAAGTCGCCGTGACAGATCCAGATGACGCAGGAAGTAATCACGCTGTAACTCGGGGGGGGCGTAATCCCAGTATCGGTCCAGGCCAGTTTCGCCCACGGCGACAACACGCGGGTGATGCGACAGTTCTTCGATCACCTCCCAGTCACCGTCGACAGCCGCGGCTGTGTAGTTGGGATGGATTCCGACGACCGCGTAGACACTCGGGAATCGCTCAGCGAGTTCAACCGAACGTCGACTGCTGGCGGCATCCGTGCCAATCGTCACGATGGCGGCGACGCCGTTCTCTGTTGCGTTGTTGACGACAGTTTCAACATCGTCCGCAAAAGAATCTTCATCGAGGTGGCAGTGCGTGTCGACCAGTTGCATTTCGACCAGTTGCATTTCGACCGATCCGGTAAAGAGGGCCTCGCTACCGCCGAACTATCTGCTCAAGAGTCAGCAGGAAATCAGCAGTGCCCAATGTGGCTGAGAAGGCGACCGCTACAGTGCTTTCAAACTGTCGAGCGTCTGTTCTTCGTCGCTGGCCAGTTGCTCAACCAGACGCAAGGCCTCGGCATCATCAGCCACTTGTGAAGTTGCGGCTTTCAGCGCCGCGACCAATGCGTTTGCGTTTTCAGTCAGACGCTTTTTGGCAAAGTCGAGCGTTACGAAGTGCAGCTCGGAGCAATCCTTCGGGTAATTCGATCCGGGAACGACGGCACGCCGCTCAACCAGCAGTGACGCCAGACGCTCTGCGCTGAATTGCTGCCGACGAACCAGTCCGATGAACGCATCGTGCCGAGCCTGCTCGGCTTTCCCTGTCCACGGCCATGATTCGCCGATGTACTGAAGCAGGCTGTACCGTACTTGGTTCAACAGGCCACTCAGAATCTGCAGACTTGCTTGATCACTCATGGCTGGAAACCAGACTCCTGGACTTCACGTACTGTTTTACTTTTAGTTGGCTCACGGCCGAACGGGCATTAGCTGCGGATCGACAACTCCGCGAATTACAACGATTAGGGAATCAACCAGGTGGCCACACCGTGTGCCAGACTGGTTGTCCAGGTCGGAAACAAACCAAGCAACAGCACAGGAAGAGCGATCAGCAAAGCGTAGTTACTGATTGTCGATGGGATTTCGACCGTTCTGGCATTCTCCAAAGGCTCTTTCATGAACATAGCCTTCAGAATCTTGATGTAGTAAAACAGGCTGAAGACCGTGTTTGCACCGCCGACGACCAGTAACACCCACATGAACCAGTGGACGTTGCTCCCGATGTTAAACAGCGACATGAATATGACGAGCTTGCCCCAGAATCCGCCAAACGGTGGTAATCCAACCAGGCTGAATAAACACACGACCATACACGAGCACAGTGCAGGCGCTTGCCAGCCGACGCCATTAAACGAGTCGATTTCTTCGCTGAATGTCTGATTACGAAGCAGTGCGATGACCGCGAAAGCTCCAAGATTCATGAACAGATACACGAACAGATAGAACAGCAGACCCTCAACGCACATTCGTGCGGCTTCGGCCGCGTCAAAGCCTTCGATGGTTGAGCCCTTGGCCATGACGACCACCAGAGCTGAAACTGCCATCAGCATGAAACCGGCGTGTGCGATGGTTGAATAAGCAAGAAGGCGTTTGACGTTAGTCTGCGAGTAAGCCGCGAGATTTCCGAACGTCACCGTCACCGCGGCGATCGCTCCCAGGCCGAGACCGATTCCTGTCAGAAACTCAGGATAGGCTTCCGGAGTAGGTCCGACGAGTGCCAGGCAGAAGCGGACCAGCAATGCAAAGGCCGCCCCCTTTGAAGCCACGGAGAGGAATGCAGCAACTTCTGCAGACGCTCCTTCGAAGACGTCAGGGCACCAGAAATGGAATGGCACGAGCGACAGTTTGAAGGCGAGTCCGACAAAAACCATCAGAACAGCAAGCAGCACGGTTCGACCTTCAGCACTGCCCGCTCCACCGCCATCACCGAGCACGATTGCCAAGTGACTGGCCATGTCAGGAAGGCTCGCGGTTCCAAGTATTCCAGTCAGCAGGCTGATGCCGTAAAGCATGACGCCAGCGGCACCGGCTCCGTAGACAACATACTTGAATGCTGCCTCGCTACTCTTTCGGTTGCCCTTCAGAAAGCCGACCATTACGTATCCGGGAACACTCGCCATTTCGATGCCAACAAAAAACATCAGCATGTGATTGGCCGAAGCCATGATCATCATGCCGATCGTCGAACCGAGCATCAGCGTGTAGAAGTCCGGACCGTCTTCGCGATCAGGAATACCCGTAAGAACCGTCAGAGCAACGACCAGCACCAGGAAGAGTGCCAGAAGACCTCGGACAAATGCGCCGAAGTGATCGAAGACAAGCAGCCCTGTGAAAAACGGGCCGGGCTCCTGAGAACCGTTCAGCAGATCGAGAAGCTGCGATCCACAGAGTCCCAAGGCAACCAATGAGCCGACGAGCGTTGTAAAGTACGGTGGAATCCAGCGATCAACCGAGCCAAACAACCTCAGCAGCAACAGTGCAAGGACCGTGGCACTCAGCGCAAGTTCAGGCGCGAAGTGACAGAGCGATGTCTGCACCGTTTCGTTGATCAGGTCGTTAAGGAGTGTCCCGAATGAAGTCATGAGGAATATGTCTTTAAGTCATTCGTCCAGGATTAGTGAAGGCTTAGCTGTGGTTCTGTTACGGAGTCGGTACGGCAGTGATTGAAACACCTGACTGCTGGGCAGCTCGCAGGCCTGCGTCCATTCCGTCAACGAGTTCTGCCATGGAGCCGTTCATCACGTCAAACATCAGGTTTGGATAGACGCCCAGCACGACGGCCATCACCAGCAGCGTTATCGCGATGGTTGCCTCTCGGGCATTCATTGGTGTGATCTCATCGGCGTGCGGACCTTTGTATTCTGAACCGAGGTAAACCCGTTGCAGCGTCCACAGGATGTATCCAGCAGTAATAATGACGCCGGAAGCGGCGACGATCGCAAGAACTGGTGAGAAGTTCCATGTGCTCAGCACGACGAAGACTTCGCCAATGAATCCGCAAAGGCCTGGCAATCCGAGGCCGGCAAAGAAGATTCCTGCGGCAAGACCTGAGTACAGCGGCATCAGCCCGAAGAGCCCACCGAACTGATTCAGATCGCGGTGGTGAACGCGGTCGTAAATCACTCCGACCATGAAGAACATCCCAGCGGAAGACACTCCATGGGCGATCATCTGGAACATCGCCCCGTTCATACCCATTAACCAGTAGTCTCGGCCGGCGGTAACCATGATCCCATTATCAGCTGTGATCTTCCAGACGCCCATACCCAGGATTACATAACCCATATGGCTGACCGAGCTATAGGCGACCATTCGCTTGAAGTCAGTTTGAGCCAGTGCGGCGAAGCCGCCATAGACGATGCTGATAACCCCGATGGCCACCAAGGTGTAAGCCGCGTACTGAGCACCGACCGGGCAAATTGGGAACGCGATTCGAAGAATCCCGTAGCCGCCCATCTTCAGCAGAACACCGGCCAGAATCATACTGATCGGAGTTGGAGCCTCGACGTGAGCATCAGGCAACCATGTGTGGAACGGGAAGCACGGCACTTTGATCGCAAAACCGATGAACAGCAGGATGAACGCCGTGATCTGTGTGAACTCGTCAAAGTGCAAGCCCGGTACTTTGCCCTGGCCAATCGCCGTCAGCGTTAGGATGTTGAATTCATTTCCGCCGCCGAAGTAGAACATCAGCATGGCGATCAGCATCAGCACACTACCGGCGAGTGTGTAGAGGAAGAACTTGATTGCTGCGTACTCTCTTCGCGGCCCGCCCCAGACTCCGATGAGGAAGTACATCGGGAGGAGCATCACTTCCCAGAACACGTAGAACAGGAAGAAATCGAGGGCAAGGAAAACGCCCAGCATGCCCGTTTCAAGCAGAAGGAACAGGATGAAGTAGCCCTTGTGAAGCTTGTTGATGCTCCATGAAGCCATGGCCGCCAGCATGCTGATGAAGCTGGTCAGGACGACCAGAGGCAGACTGATTCCGTCATAGCCGAGGCGGTAGTGGATATTCCATGTGCCGATCCATTCCACGGAGACGCCATTGACTCCATCAACGACCGGCTGAATTCCGGTTTCGTTCGGATCGAAGTTCGACCATAGACTCAACGTCATGACGAAGGTGATCGCCGTAATGACAACGGTGAAGACCCGCATCGCTTCCACGGCTTTGTTGTTAAACAACAAAGCGAGAGCAAGCGCGCCGATCGTCGGCATAAAAATCAATGCTGACAGGGACAGGATGTTATCCATGATGACCGTTCTGACCTCGGAGTCGAAACCCGTTGAATCCGTTTATTGAACTACTTATGCCTTGGGCATGAATGCAAACAGCAGAGCGAACAAAGCAACGACGCTGATGGCGATAAACATCACGTATTGTCGCAACTGTCCCGTCTGAAAGACGGTGAGGCTCATTCCCACGGAACGAGTCACATTTCCGACTACATTCACAAGCCCGTCAACAATCTTCTCGTCAAACTTCTTATCGACTGTGCCGATCCAGATCGCAGTTTTCGCTGCGGAGTGGAGGATCCAGTCGAGTACATTTTTATCGAATCCTGCACACCACCGACCGACGACATGAGCAGGCCGAACGAATGCTGCATCGTAGAGATTGTCAAACTGCCACTTTTCAACCAGGAATCCATGGACTCCGGAGAACTGCCGTTTGATCGTTTCCGGGTTAACCACGGGCCGGCAGTAAAGCAGGAACGCCGTGATTGTCCCGAGTGCAGCCGCCAGGAGAGCTGCAATGCCAGCGGTGCTGTGCACTTCGTGGATGTCGTGATGTGAAGGCAACGCGATGTTGGCGACTCCGCTGTGTTCAACGCCGGCCGCAACTCCCAGGGGTTCACTGTTGCCAATCATCTGATAAAGAGGACCGCCTTCTCCACCGAGTGCACATCCTGCCGCAAAGACTGAAAGGATCAGCAGTGGAGCAAACATCACAGCCGGGCTCTCATGGCAATGGTCGTAGACATGCTGGTCACGAGGCTTGCCGGTGAATGTGTAGAACCAGAGTCGGAACATGTAGAAGGCAGTGATGCCAGCAGTTACCAGCGGGATAAGGAACAGCAGGAAGTGAACTGGGTTCAGCTTCATGTAGGCAAGTGCCGTTGCGACAATCGCGTCTTTGGAATGGAATCCCGAAAAGGCGATTGAGGTTCCTGGAATGGCGAGGCCTGAAATTGCGATCACGCCAATCAGCATCGTATAGGCAGTGATCGGCATCTTGTGGCGAAGCCCGCCCATCTTCGGCATTTCCTGCTCATGGTGGCAGCCGTGAATGACGCTGCCCGAGCACAGGAACATGAGTGATTTGAAGAATGCGTGAGTGATCAGGTGGAAGATGCCCGCGGCCCACCCGCCCAACCCGATTGCCAGCATCATGTAGCCGAGCTGGCTCATCGTTGAATAAGCAAGAACGCGTTTAATGTCTGTGGCGACGACTGCGATCGTGGCAGCAATGAACGCAGTAATGCATCCGATGTACGCGATCGTCAAAAGCACTTCGGTGGTGAAGACAGGATAGAACCGCGCCGCCAGGTAGACCCCCGCGGCAACCATCGTCGCGGAGTGGACGAGTGCCGAAACTGGCGTTGGACCTTCCATCGCGTCGGGCAACCATGTCTGTAACGGGAACTGAGCACTCTTGCCGATGCAGCCTCCGAACACGCCCAGGCCCGCAGTCACGAGCAGGAAGTAGGGAAGCGTTTTGGTGGGCTGCCCCTCTGTGGGTGCAACCCAATGACCGTCATGGCCCGATGTCTTCAGAAGCACGTCTTCGCCGGATGTTGCAATTTCGCCGTCAGCTCCGCGGATCATACTGAACAGGCCCGGCTGTTCGTGGCCGCCCAGTTCCGTGTCACCGAAGCTGAAGGTTCCGCAGTACGTCCAGAGGATCATCAATCCGATGATGAATCCAAAGTCACCAACGCGGTTGACGATGAATGCTTTGTTAGCAGCGACGTTTGCCGATTTGCGCTCGGTGTAGAAACCGATCAGCAGGAAGCTGGAGATGCCGACGAGTTCCCAGAAGACAAACACCTGGAAGATGTTTCCTGCCAGCACGATGCCGAGCATCGAGAAGCAGAAGAGCGACAGGAACGAGAAGAAGCGGTGGAAGCGGCCAGGACGATGAACATGATTTCCGTCACTGGTGTGAGCGTTGTGGTCGACATATTCGTCGGTCAGCTCATCGGACATATATCCGACGGCGAAGATGTGAATGCAGGTCGCGATCAGCGTCACCATGCAGAACATCAGAATCGTCAGGCTGTCGATGTAGTAATCGATGGATAGATTCAGAGCACCGAATGTCGCGAGCGTATAGAACGTTCCTGAGTAAGACGGTCCTGGGCCGTGATGAGCTTCGTCGGCGTGACCTTCCGCCGCATGCTCGTCCGCGTGGGCGACGTCGTCACCGTTTCCGCCGGCGTGCTCGTTGTGGCCACCGTCTTTTCCGTGTTTGTCTTCGCCGTGAGCTTTTTCCTGGTGACCATCATCAACGAGCGAAGCAACGGAGTGTTGCCCCGAGTCGTCACTGGCCGCAAACGCTTGCCAGTGATTTTCCGTTCCCCAGCGGTAGAACGTGAACGAACTCAGCAGGAAACTGGCACCAATGCAGGCAATGGCCAGATAAGCTGCTCTCTTGTCCTGCCGATTTCTTCCCCAGCGCCCACCAAGAACCTCGATGCAAAAACCGAATAACGGCAGCAACCAGGCCAAAAGCAGGTATGTGGAGAGTTCGGAACCGAGACTTCCCATGAGATTCTCTACGAGCTAACCGAAAGGAGTCGGGAAAAGCTGATAAGACTAACCACGCAGTTCGTCGCCGCGGTCGACGTCGATCGTGAGGTGGTTGTTGTAAAAGTTAAGTGCGATAGCCAAGGCAACCGCGGCTTCTGCAGCAGCAAGGACAATCACAAACAGCGAGATCACCTGGCCGTCTAAACCCATTGACGAATATCTTGAAAACGCGACAAAGTTGAGATTGGCACCGTTCAGCACCAGTTCAACGCCCATCAGAACGCCGATACCGTTTCTCTTTGTCGTCATACAGATGACTCCGCAGACAAAAAGTAAGGCACCAATCGCGAGAACATTGTTCAGGCCAATTGCGTCCATTAGAGAACTCGCATTCCAATATCAAAATGCGGACAACGTTAAGTCCGAAACACGTAAAAATCTTGAGTTACGATTCCACGGAAACTCGCCGCTTTGTGCGA
Source organism: uncultured Planctomyces sp. (assembly GCA_937899075.1). Taxonomy (GTDB): domain Bacteria; phylum Planctomycetota; class Planctomycetia; order Planctomycetales; family Planctomycetaceae; genus JABMPE01. The sequence goes on from CALDJX010000329.1 coordinate 8,881, forward strand.
GCGA
>CALDJX010000330.1 GCA_937899075.1 uncultured Planctomyces sp.
TTCCATGTGGCGATCTCCACTGCAAAAAGTTCAACTGGTGTCCTCGATCCTCCACTAAAATTTCTGACAGCTGCCGATCGCTTCGATCAGCAGCTTTTTTATTGGTGTCATGGAAGCCTCCAGAGTTCAATCAGCAAACGCAGTGATTGCCCCGATTGACCGAAACCAAATGCTGGTAGTAACATCTGGAGTTCAATCGTCCAGTAGCTTCTGCGGTTAGAATCCATGTCGCTGCTCTTCATCTGGTTGGGGTCTGCAGCGCTACGAGAGAGGCGCGCTCCCTTCAATTCCGGTCGAAAGTCATCTCGATGTGACGAAACCACACGCCTGCGGCATCCGATGTTCTGACTCAGGACACGCCCTCCTTATGCACTTCATCGAGAACGCGTCACATCTGGCTGTCATCACTCCGACGACGGAATCGAACGAGTTTCTTGGTTGCGTTCAGACCGTGTCGAATCCGCCTCGGGTAAGTCGGCAAAACCTTGATGTCTGGCGGATCCTTCCGAGTTGAGTTAATTCAATCAATATTTCGCGTCAGTCACAGAGCCGGATAACGTACGTGAGTTCGGTAACTTGCAGTAAATCCTGCAAAAAGCTTCGGGTACGACGTCTTCTTTCGAACCGCCAAGCTGAAACACTGCATCAAAAGGAGCGCACTGACCGCGAGCACCAGACAAAGTGGGAACCGTGCCAAATCTGCCGCAGCCAGCCGCTCACAGAGCGATGTGAGCATGCTTCTTCAATGTGATGGTGGAGCTTGATGTCGTTATTCGTGGCCTGTGTTGACGATGAGAAAACTCTACTTCGCTGGTTGTGGGCCGAGCCAGAACCACAGGCCGATCGTTGCCCAGGCAAGAACGACGCCAGCCGCCATTGATGACCAGAACCCGAGTCCGATGCGTTCTGAGAAGGCGATCGGAATGAACAACGGAAGGCCGAGCGGAACGAGAACCAAGGTCTCACGGGCGAGCCGCGAGACTGTGGTCATGTCCTGCTCTTTGTTCCACACGGCGACGAAAGCCACGATGCTCACGATTGGAAGCGTGAGCAACAAAGCCCCGAGTCGCGGGAAGCGATCAGCGAGTTCCGACACGCCTGCCACCACGAGACCGGCAATGATCGCTCTCCACCACATGTTTTTACTCCACTCAAATTCCGTTGGTTGGGACAGAATTACTCCACTGTAACGGGCACATCAAAAGTCGCCGCGTCTGCACCGGACGGGACAACACGAAACCGAATGACCACGCGGGTTACACCCTTTGGAATTGCCAATGCTCCCTGAGCGTAGTGAGCTGGTTCTTCTTCGGTTGTCGGCTCGTAGACGGTGGCGACTTCCTTAGCCAGTTCCGTTTTGCCATCGGCACTGAACAGAGCATTGAAGACTTTCGCGTCACTGATAGCTTCGCCGCCGCGAGTGATGGAAACGGCCGGTTCGACTTCTTCACCTGCGTGCAGGTGCTTGCCGTGATGGCCGAGCTTAATCGTCAGGCCGGCATGTTCTTGGGGTTCGCCTTCCCAGACAAGTGCGTCGTCTTCTCCGTGAGAATGCCCACCGGCGTGGCCGTGAGCTTCTTCCTTGAAGTTGCCCGCGTAGGGCGTGCCGTCGACTTCAGCACTCATCGTGCCTTCGTATTCCATGACGGTTGCGAGTCCATCGTGTGTTCCGACAAAGCGAGACGACTTTCCGCCTGAATCACCATCCATTGGCACCGGCAACAGGTCGATTTGTAGTTGTGGCTTCTTGATCGTCAGTAGAAGGGATTCCGCCGTGATCGGTTCAGGCGTTTTTTCATCACTGCCGAGAACGTAGACGGTGGCTTCTTTCTTATCGTGGTCAACAGTGAATTCGACGTGGTACTTACCGCCGCCCCAGTCGGCGAGCGTTCCGTCGTGCGGCCCAGCACCATGACCGTGGCTGCCTTCGCCTTCATGTGGATGGCCATGGTCAGATTCGGAATTCGCTTCGGTTCCAGACTTTTGGGCAGTGGGGGTATCAGACTTCTTTTCGCTGCAACCGACGATGAACGAAACCGTCAGAAGCGTTGCGATGGGCAGGTATGTGAGAGATGTTTTCATTGGAAGTTCCTTTACCAAAGGGATTGTTGTCCTTGCGAAGATGCTTGGACGTAATTGGATCACAGTGCGGACGGCAGTTGCGTCAGTACACGTTCAAACAAAATGAATCTATGGGTCGATGTGTTCTCATGATTCTTCGAGTTGAGTGAGTCTCTGGGCGTCCTTGCCGCTGAATCGCCAGAAGATTCCGGGGTGAATCAGGAACTCGCAGAATGTCGACGTGATTAGCCCACCAAGAATCACCGTGGCGACCGGATATAGGATTTCGCGGCCCGGTTCCTGCCCACCGAGAACGAGCGGCAACAGTCCAAATCCGGCGGTGAGTGCTGTCATCAGGACTGGGGCGAGTCGTTCGAGACTTCCGCGCAGAATCATTTCGCGGCTGAAATCTTCACCTTCTTCTTTCATCAGATGGAAGTAGTGAGTGACCAATAGGATGCCGTTCCTCACGGCAATTCCACCGAGCGAAATGAATCCAACGAGACTGGCAACAGTCAGTGACTGATTCGTAATCACCAATGCCAGCACTCCACCGATGAACGCAGTTGGCAGTGCATTCAGAATCTGCAGGACAACGCGAACTGAGGGGAATAACAACATCAGCACGACGAACATGCCGACAATGGAAACACCGGCCAGCACCACGATGGTGCGACTCGCACGCTGCTGACTTTCAAACTGACCGCCGTATTCAATGAAGTAACCTTCCGGCAAATCGATTTGACTGTCGACCCGTCGCGTGATCTCTTTTACGGCACTCGCAAGGTCGCGGTCCTGCGTGTTGCAGCGGATGACCATGCGACGTCGAGCGTTCTCGCGGTTGACGGCGTTTGGACCAGTTCCCGGGCCGATGTCGGCCAGTTCACGAAGTTCGATCTGTCCGCGATCGTTCGGCAGGTCAATTCGTAACCGGCCGAGATTCGCGTAATCGGTGCGGTAGTCTTCTTCCAGTCGCACCAGCAAGTCGAATCGTCGCTGACCTTCCAACACCTGAGAAACGACTTCACCTTGAAGTGCCGTTTGAACGATGTTGGCGACGTAGGCCCGCGTGACTCCATGGAAGGCGAGGTCATCCGTCCGAAGCTGAATGTGCAGTTCCTCGGTTTGCTTGATCGGTTCAATCACCGGCGGCGTGATGCCGTCAATGTTCTGCACCGTGGATTTCACCTGCTCCGACAGTTGTTGCAGGATGTTGATATCGTCGCCATGAATTTTGATGGCAATCTGGGCGTACACACCAGAAACCATGTGACTGATCAGGTGAGCCAATGGTTGTTCAACTTCGAGGTCGACACCGGGAACTTCTTCACCCAACTCATCGAGAAGCTGTTTCAGGATGTCTTCCCGACTCTGCTGGCTATCCGGGTTCATGCTCAGGATGTATTCACCTGCGTTGACGGGCGAAGCGTGTTCGTCCATTTCCGCTCGTCCGGTTCGACGCACAAAATGCAGGATGGCACCGTCGGGGTTCTTTTCAGACTTCTGCATCTCACGCAGTTTCTTGTCGATCAGTCCTGACGTTTGATTTGACGCATCCAGTGACGATCCGGGCGGTAGCGTCATGTTGATTTGCACGCTGCCTTCGTCGAATTCCGGCAGGAAATTTCTGCCAAGCTGAGACATTTGCCAGCCAGCGACCCCGACGGCAACCCATGTCAGCAGCAATAGCAAGGCCGGTTGTGCCATGCTGAGTCGAATCAGGTAGCTAACCATCCATTTCATGGTTCGCAACAGGATGCCATCCTTCTCAGCATGAGCGGCTTTTGATTTGGGCAGCAGATAAAGCGATAACACCGGTGTGACCGTCAGTGACACGAATAACGACGCCAGAATGGAAATGATGTACGCCACTCCCAGCGGTGTGAATAAGCGGCCTTCAACGCCGGATAGTGCGAACAGTGGCAGGAAGACGAGAATCACGACGGCAGTTCCGAAGACGATCGCACTACGAATTTCTTTACTGGCTTCGTAGACAACCTGAATGTCTGGCCGTGGTTTTTCGAGGGCGTTGTTTTCTTTCAGTCGACGGAAAATGTTTTCCACGTCGACAATCGCGTCATCGACGAGTTCTCCCATTGCGACCGCCAGTCCGCCCAGCGTCATCACGTTGATGGATAGTTCGGTTCCCGAAATGTAGCCGATCAATCGAAATACGAGCGGCGTAATCACCAGCGACAACGGGATGGCTGTCAGCGTGATGAAAGTCGTGCGAAAGTTCAGCAGGAACAGAAACAGAATGATGATGACCAAAAAGGCACCAATCACGAGTGCTTCACCAACGTTGAAAATACCGCGATCGATGAAGTTGCGGAGTTGGAACAACTCAGGATTGATGGCAATGTCCGCTGTCAGCGATTCTTCTGCTTCCGCAAAAGCGATTTCCAATTGTTCCGTCAGCCCACGTGTGTCGACATGAGGCTGTTTGACGACTGTGAACACCACTCCCGGACGCCCGCTGACACTGCCGTCGCCACGTTTGAACTCGGCACCTTCGACAACACTGGCCACCTGACCGAGCAGTACAGATCGCTTCTCGTTGGCTTTCACCGGAATCTGCCGCAAGTCATGCAGCACTTTGTAAGGTTCGGGACCGAGGCGCCAGAGAACTCGAATGGGGCGTTCCGTTTCGCCTTTCACAGCGAAGCCGCCGCTGGTGTTGATGTTGCTGTCTTTGAGGGCTTGCTCGACCTCCTGCAACGTCACGTCATATTCCAGCAACGCGGCCGGATCGATCCGTACTTGATACTGTTTTTTATCGCCGCCCAGAATGAACGCTTCCGCGACACCTGTCACCTTGAGGATGCGCGGACGGATGATCCAGTCTGCCGTAGTTCGCAGGGACAGTTGGCGAGAGGCTTCGGATGGGAATTCCACGTCATGCAGTTTGCCGTCGATGGTGATCGTCGCACGCGGCGTCTCTTCGACCTGGAAGAGATCGTCGCTTCGACTCGGTGCGTTCCAGCTTATCTCGTCAACAGCAACCGCCTTCCACGATTCCACCCGGTTTCGTTCCATAGGTCGCCAGACATGAATCGTTGGCTGTGCGTCTCCATTCGGAATAAGTTCGGCAATCAGTCCGGTCTTTTCGATGGGGTACAACTCGCCATCATTTGGTCCCTGTTGACGGTAGATTCCTGCAACGACAATCTGCCCCATGATGGACGCGGGTGGCGTCATTTGAGGCCGAATGTCTTCCGGCAGGATTCCTTCGAGCGTTATCAGGCGTTCCTGAACCGTTTGACGGGCCGACTTGATCTCGGTTTTCCAGTCAAACTCGATGTAGATGACGTTCAGCCCCGCTGTCGACTGACTACGAACGGCCTGGACTCCATTGGCACCCAGTAACGCAATCTCAATGGGTTGAGTGACCAGCGTTTCGACCTCTTCCGTCGCAAGGCCGGGGCATTCTGTGATGATGATGACACGAGGGCGGTCGAGGTCCGGAAAGACATCGATCGGCATCAGCGTCGCGAGATAAGAGCCGTACACGAGCATGACGACGCTGATCACGAGGACCAGCATGCGGTAACGCAGTGCGAATCGAATAATGGCGTTTAGCATTGTGCTTTCCTCAATGGCTTGCGTGGACGGTGCCGTCCGCGTGAACATGAACGTCAGCACGCATGCCACTTGCCGCTTGTGCTTTCAGCACACGGTTAAGTGACGCCGCCGCACTTTGCGCGAGATAGAGACCGGGAGTTACACTGCCGTCGTTGGCGACGACGATGTTCAGGCGGTCTTCTTGCAACACCTGCACCGGAATCCGGTTAAACAAATCACCATTCTGCTGGAACACATAAGCTTCCGGCCCCTCACGAACGATCGCCGCACTCGGCAGCACAAGCACATCGGTGAGTTCCTCGACGGGAACGTGCAGACGTATTCGCTGCCCCGGACGAAATCGCCAGACAACAAAGGTCTCACCGCTTTTCTCGTACGTTCGCGACTGATTGGCGAGCGGAATAAAGAAGTCGAACGTGCGGCTTTGTTCATCAATCGAATTTGACAAGTAGCGAATCTCAAAGGCCTGCTCCAGCTTCGGCCAGTTCTCCGGTTCGTCTTCCGCGAACTCAACAGAGATTTTCCAGCTATTCTGTGCCGCCCGCTCCAAATACGGTGCTTCACGCTTGAAGGCGTGACCTTCGAGATAAAGCGAACTGTGATTCGCCAGCGTGATCAGCAACTGTCCGGCCTGAACCTGCTGTCCGAGTTCGGCGTTCAGTTCCTGTACTTCAAAGGCAAATCCCTCATCGTCACCCTTCCCTTGCTGAAACGAAGCCTGCCGAATGGAAACCAGCTTCTCGCGTTCTTTGACACGGGGTGGTGCAACCACCTCGACGGTCGACACAAACGTACCATCTGCAACACGGTCCACCTGTTGCGGATTCAATCCACGCGTGAGCAGGTCCTGCCTGTGTGCCTGAATGACCGCTTCCTGCCGACGCAGCTCATTTTCCAGGTCGATTATCTTCGTTTTGGTTATGCCACCCTGGTCAGCCAGTGGTGTCAGCCGGGCCAATTGCTCCTGAGCGATCTGAGCTTCTCTGGTCGAAACGAAAAGCTGCTTCTGCGTGCTTTGGAGGTACTCGCTGAACAACCGGATCGTAAACAGTCGGTCGCCGGGGCGCACCGTGTCACCCGGAAATGCATGCACTTCTGAAACCACACCCACGGCTGGTGATGTTACGCCTCGATCAGATTGTCCCGGACGATCAACAATCTCACCGGGAACCTGAATGGTTCGCCAATAGGTCTGCGGTCTCGCAGGTTTCGCAACCAGTCCAAGATTCTTGCGAGCCTGCGGCGAGAGCTTCAGAACCTTTGGCTCTTCGATCGGTGGTGCGGAGTCTGCCGCGTGCGATTCTAATTCCGGCGACGAAAACATCGTTACCCATCGATCGCGAGTGAGAAACGCCACCCCGGCGAGTACCGCCACGATGGCCACGCCGCTGAGCAGGCGCAATGATTTTGGGAAACGCATGATGAAGTGACCTCGGAATCGCTGACAACGGATGGCGATCACGCCAACAGAAATGGCGGGTCGCGGACATCGTGGATTGGGAGGCTTCAGAAGTGCAATCTGCGCAACGTCATCGGTTGAATTGCAGCAAGAGACTTATGAAGCACGCCGGAAAGAGGCAGCCGTTGTCATCACGGAAAAGACCGGACACATAGCTGCGAGGGCGTTACCAGCGAATCGAGAGAAACTGCAGGTAAAGCGCACATTTCGCGCGCAACACTGGCGGCGAATCAGGCTGGATCCAAAGTCGACCCAACGCCGCCATTGACGACGAATCGTCTGCAATGACGTTCCACGCTGGCAGCTCAGCCTTGGCAACTTTCGCGACCTTACCGTCGTGCAGAAGCTGGTTATCGCCAGCGTAAAATGCATCGGATTCGTGGTCGGGAACCTGCTCATCGGTCGACGACGGCGTGTCGCCGCCATCTTCGTGATGCCCATGATGATGGTGGGAATCGTGCAGATGAACGTGCGGGCGAGCAGCATGGCCGTCTGGTTCAGCAATCGACGATCCCGCATGCGAATGAGGCGCAGAGAACAAGCTCTGGCTCACCAGCAAAAGTGGAATCAGAATTGAGGAGACGGCTCGGTTCATTGTTTCGCAAACAGCACGGACAGGGCTAAGTTATGGGGTAACGATACGTCGCTATTGGGTTTCGGTCAATTCCAGATTCGAAAAGAACTTGGATGACTATTGGGCGTTGAGGCATATTTCAGCGTTTCTATTGTCCGCTGAGAGCCTGACCTCGTAACCCGTCATCGCCGTCGTACGAAGCGACATCTGAGAGTCCACCCATCAGCAGTAGGCCGTCAATCTTAGCATTCGCCTGAGCCAGTTGCCCCGATTCCACAACGTATTTAATGTTCGCATCAAAGTAGGCTCGCCGAGCAGTCAGGACACGCAGGAAGTCGAACTCTCCGGCATCCCGAGCTTCCTGCATCAATTCAAGAGCCTCTTGGGCCTTGGGAAGAATGGTGCCTTCGTATCGTCGAACAGTTGCATCCGCCACCTGATACTCTCGCATCACGCGAGCTAAATCACGGCGGATGCTCATCCGAATTCGTTGCACGTTCTGAGTCGCCTCGCAGTATTCCGCGTGAGCCGCTTGGATGTTGCGTTGATTCTTGTTGTGGACGGGCACCGGAACGCTTAGCTGCAGATTGATAAACCCCTGTCCCGTACCGTCGTCGATGCCAGCACCGAGCTGGGTAGTGATATTCTGGGTCGGTTGGATGCGTTGCCGTTGAAGGTTGGACCTCGCCCGGTCGACACGAGCTTGAGCCGCAGCCAATAGTGCCATCAGATTGACAGCGTGACATGACGTCTTCCGGACTCTGTCCGTGGGTTTTATTGGGCGCTCATGACTAACCGACCTTGGGCAGTAAATATGTGCTGTGGGGATCGCGGACGACGCGTCGAACAGCAATCGCTAACGTGTGTCGGAGTGGAATACCGAACGCAGTTGTCGGTGTTCGAGACGCGTGGAGGTTGCAGCGTCCACCGCGTCGCTCGGCACAAGGCGATTTGCATCGGTAAATTAACCGAAACGCATTCGAGGTAATTCTAAATGCTGACGACATACGGGTGATTTTACCGACGGCCATTGTTTCGCCCGCGAGTACACAGATTTCGAGTCCCACTCGTTTATTGGTTGGCAAGAAAATCGTTGGCCAAGGTCACCGAAGACACCTCAATCTGCCTGCACACGTCGAGGTCGAGCATCGCCACTCCACTGGCAAAAAGTTCTACTGGTGTCCTCGATC
>CALDJX010000331.1 GCA_937899075.1 uncultured Planctomyces sp.
GACACAGCGCCGCAGCGTCCCGAACTTTCAGCAGGCCGTCGAGTGGGTGCATTCCGGCAAGCTTGGCCAACTCCACACCATGCACGCGTCTGTGTATTTCCCAACGCTCGACAACACCTGGCTGCCCGCTCAACCGATGCCGGCACGCGAGGTGGTGGACTGGAATATGTGGCTTGGCCCGGCCGCGTGGCGACCATTCAATCAGTCCTACTGCGACGGTCGCTGGCGAGGTCACTGGGACTTCGATTCAGGAGCCCGCCTGCTCGACTGGGGAGCTCACACGATCGACCTTTGTCAGTGGGCCAACCAGGCCGACGACACAATGCCGATCGAATACGAGCCCACGGAAAATAACATCGTCTGCCGATACGCCAACGGGGTGAAGCTGATTATCGACTTCCTGGCAGAACCTTTCGGGAATCGTGCGCCGCACTACGTGACGCGACTGGGAACCTGCCCGGTACGTTTCGTCGGTGATGAAGGTTCGGTCGAAACCGGCGACTCCGGTGAGATCGTGGCTCTGCCCGAGTCGCTTCAGAAAAAGTTACCGGAAGGAACGGAGCGCGTCCGTGGTCTGGACGTGACGGCGCACTCACGCAACTTCTTCGACTGTATTCGTTCGCGCAAGCCGACCGTCGCGAATCCGGATGTGATGCGACGATCGCATATCGCCTGCCACGCCGCCGCGATCGCCTGGATTCTGAACCGGAAACTGAAACTCGACCCCGTCACCGAACGGTTCATCGACGACGCAGAGGCCAACCGACTTCGCTCGCGGCCGTCGCGTGACTGGGCAGCGACGTAGAACGAGCGTTGTGAGTTCAGCACGCAGGTTGCGTCTTGAATCATTGCCGTTGCCAGGACGGTTCAGACAAAGACCGACCAGCCGGTGTTTTTTACGAGGGCTTCCAGCGCGAGGCTTCCGACCAGAGATGTGCCGGCGGGATTGAGGCCTGGTGACCATACGGCGATGCTGCCATGTCGAGGAGCGATCACCAGGATGCCGCCTCCGACTCCACTCTTTCCCGGAAGCCCGATGCGGAAGGTGAAGTCACCGCTGTTGTCGTAGTGGCCGCAGGACATCATGACGGCATTGATCCGCCGGCAGAATTCGCCGCTGATCAATTGCTGTCCGCTGACCGGGTCGCGGCCGTCGAAGGCGAGGAACAGCGCTGCCCGGGACAACTGACGGCAGTTCATGGAAATCGCGCAGTGGGAAAAGTACGCCGCCAGAGTCTGCTCGACGGGGTTGCGAAGGTTTCCATAAGACTGCATGAAGTGAGCCAGTGCTCGATTCCGTGCGCCGGCGATCGCTTCGGACGACGCGACACGATCATCGACGCTGACCGAATCGTCATCCGTCAATTGCCTCAGGCGGCTCACCAGTTCGGTGATCATGGCTTCCGGGCCAGCTTGCTCAACAAGGTGATCGGTGACGACGATTGCTCCGGCATTAATCAGCGGATTTCGAGGAATGCCTCGTTCACTTTCCAGCTGCACGATCGAGTTGAATGGCGACCCCGACGGTTCCCGGCCGACACGTTTCCATAAATCGTCACCGACGCGACGAAGCGCCATCGACAGTGTGAACACCTTGGAAATACTTTGAACGGAAAATAGCTCATCCACATCGCCAAGACAGTGTGTGGTGCCGTCCTGAAGCGTGACGCACATTCCGAACTTCATCGGATCGACCTCAGCCAGTGCCGGGATGTAATCCGCGACGCGCCCCTGTCCGCGATGCGGCGCGATGGTTGTGGCGATTTCACTCAGCGTGGTAGTCCAGTTCAGAATCGTCGTCTCCTTGAGTGTTGCGATGCGTTGCGTCGAATTCTGCCATCTTGAATTCTGCCATCTTAATTCATCCGTGATGAATATCAGTGTGGCTTAGTTTAAGCGGCGGCGTCACGTGCCTGCCGCAGCAGATCGTGGATGAAGCCCAGCTTTGCGATGACAGGTGGAACAAAGACTTCCGGGACCAGGTCCAGCAGTCCCATCGCCCGGTTCATTTCGTTCAACACGACTCCCAGATGGATGTATCGGCTGACCATGTCCGGAAGTTCGGCGGCTGTCGGATCGAAACTCGCACCGACACATGCGAGACAGCTCGTCAGGTGCGGATTCAGACTTTTTTGACGAATTTGGATTTCATCGCAAGATTCCGGCGTCGTCGATCTCTGTTATCGGTGGTCGCCGTTGACGAGGCGGATGTTGTCGACCGTCGTCTGACCGTTCCCATCGATTAAAACAGGTTGCGAGGCTGGAAAAACACAGTGTATCGATTCCTGCGGACTGGAAAGCCTGTGGAAGCCCTTATTTCGAGAAAGCCGAATCAACCCTGATCGATGTGTCCGATAACTATGTGTCCGATACTTTGAAGTTCCTCTGAAGCCTGACCAGGTTGAAGCCGAAAGAAACGATTATCTGATGTGTTGGAAGTTTCTGGCGACCAGTACCTTTGATGTGGAATCCAGGCGAACAGAATCGTAGACTCTGCCGCTTCAACTTCGGGTTGAGGTTCTCCGCCTTGCCAGACAGTGTTGTCTGGGCCGTCCTGCGGGACGATCAGGGCGAGTTTCGAGCATAGACCTGTGGAGGTTTTATGTTCCGTGATGACAACCGCTTTCTCCCTCACCCCACCATCCGGCAGCGTTAACGCCGATTGGTCAACGGTCCCAGCGGCAGATTCTGCCCGTACCGTTTCACGCGTCGTCGAATTGCCCGTGTCCCGGTTGCCTCTGGCCCGGTTTGGGCGTACGGATGCTCGTTCGACGTTTCGATCCAGACTCGCTTTGCGACTGTTCCATCTGACCCGAACAACGCTCCCGTGTGTGCGATTATTCGTTGACTTCAGAAACTGCTTCGGTCGGCTTCGCTGCCGGTTACCGTCGCCAAGGACAGCCTGGCCACAGGCCGCCTGGTCCAGACAGAGACCAGCACTTCTCAAGCGATGATACCCCTCGGCTGAGTCGGCAGAAACACTCCGACAGTTTCCCTGCAGATCCGCTTCGCCGTTCTGCCACCTGAGTCCACCTACTGCGCGATTCAGCTCTTTTGCGACTCAAACTGCGCTGCCCGTCTACACCGACCAGTCACACCCACGTTTGATCATCCCGAGACAACTGGATGGTTGGTGTCCTGGCTGTCTTGCGGCTCTTGCTCGTTGTGTTTCGAACTAATCTGGATCGTCGAGTGGACGATCCGTCCTTTACGGCTGCGTCTCATCGACCGGGTTCCCGGTCCGTTCAAGCTGTGCTTTGGCTTTGTCAATCAACAATCACCTCCTCAATTTCAGGAGCAGACTATGACTTCTTTCACAACTCCAGCCGTGCTTCAACTCGGCACTGATATCGGAACCTCGGCTCGAGTTTCCACTCCGGTAATTTCGTTCGACCAGGCTCGTGAGCTTTCTCGCCAATACGGGACACCGACGCTCGTCGTTTCAAGATCGAGGCTCTCCAGAACTTACCAGACGATGAAGTCTGAACTGCCAAATGTTGAAATGTTCTACGCCGCGAAGGCGAACTCTGATGTGAGCATCCTGCGAACGTTGTTTCTGGAAGGATCGTCTGTTGATGTCTGCTCGTACCGCGAGTTGCAGTCGGCATTGCTGGCCGGTTTCAAGCCGGACCAGATGATCCACACCCACCCCTGCAAGACGGTCCAGAATCTGATGGATTGTTACAACGAGGGCGTGCGGTGGTTCACCGTCGACTGCTCGGGCGAGATCGACAAGCTGGTTCGGCACACTCCGGACGTCAACGTGATCCTGCGACTGGCGGCGGCTTCTTCGTCGAGCCTGATCAACCTGTCGGCAAAGTTTGGTTGCGATCCGGCGGACGCTGCGACTCTGGCCGCTGAGGCTGGTCGCAAGGGACTGAGTGTTCGTTGCATGTCGTTCCACGTTGGTTCTCAGTGTCTGAATCCGGAAGACTTCCGCACGATGTTGGTCCGAGCTCGGCAGGCCTGGGACGAGTGCGTGGCTGCCGGAGCACCGCTGGAAGTTCTGGACATCGGCGGCGGATTCCCGGCCCCGTACCGGACGAGCGTCATGTCGCTGTCCGATTATTGCCATCATCTGTCGGTCGCACTGGATGCCACGTTTGGCGATCTGCCGATCCGCATAATCGCGGAGCCTGGCCGCGGAATGTGTGCCGAAGCTGTGACGCTGATCACGAAAGTGGTTGGGAAATCTGTTCGAGGAGGGTTGCCCTGGTACTTTCTCGACGAGGGAATTTACGGATCGTTTTCGGGAAAACTGTTCGACTATTCGGATTTCGAACTGGTCGCCGAAGCTGCTGAGATTCGTCCTCGTTCAGCTTGCGTTGTGGCCGGTCCAACGTGTGATTCGCACGACGTCGTTTCGACCGACCAGGAACTTCCAGAGCTGGAGGTCGGCGAGCTGATTCTGGTCCCAACGATGGGGGCCTACACCTCGGCCAGCGCTTCTGGTTTCAACGGTCTGGACATCGCCCGAATCGTTGAGATTGATTAGCGACTCGCATTCTCAACAGGGTGCGGGTCGCCTCGCACCCTGTTTGCGGCGTTAACACGTTGTTGGCCTGGCGGGAACGCCACCAATTCCATTCTTCGTTTCTCAGGAGACCTTCGACGCACGAGCCTGCGTCGGCAACAAGAAAGCTCGAGTCTGCGGATTATGATCAGGTTTCAACACACAATCGACTTTAATGGTCGAATCCTCGTTCTTGGCTGCGGCAGCGTTTCGCAGTGCACAGTCCCACTTCTACTGCGACACATCAACTGCCCGGCCGATCGCATCACCGTGATGGATATGGTCGATAATCGTGAAACGATTTCTGAAGCTCTTGCGGCGGGAGTCAATTACCGGGTCGGTCAGGTTACTGCGGAAAACTACAACGACGTTCTGAACGAACTGCTGAACGACGGCGACCTGTTCATCGATCTGTCCTGGAACGTTGACACGATCACAATGCTCGACTGGTGCCACCAGCGCGGCGTCCGGTACGTCAACACGTCGGTTGAAGAGTGGGATCCGTATGAAAACTCCGGAGCCGATGCGACGCTTTACCGGCGACAAATGAATCTCCGCAAGTTGATTGCCAGTTGGGACAACCGCAGAGGCGCGACCGCTGTCGTTGATCACGGAGCAAATCCCGGACTGGTCTCACACTTCACGAAGATGGCGCTGCTGGATATTTCACAGAAGATCATCGACGAGAAGCCCGACGACGAACGCGTCGGAAAACTCGAAGCCGCTATGGAGACCGGTCAGTTCAACGAGCTGGCCATGCTGACCGGCGTTCGCACGATTCATATCAGCGAGCGGGACACTCAGATTACGTCGCAACCGAAGCAGGTCAACGAGTTCGTTAATACGTGGAGCGTCGAAGGCTTCTATGAAGAAGGGATCGCTCCCGCCGAAATGGGCTGGGGGACTCACGAAAAAAGTCTGCCTCCGGGAGCCAACACTCACCCGACCGGTCCGCAGAATCAGATATTCCTCGACAGCCGCGGAATGAATACGTGGGTCAAGTCGTGGGTCCCGTGCGGACAGATCATCGGCATGGTCATTCGACACGGAGAGGCCTTCAGCATTTCTGACTACCTGACCGTTCATGACGAATCAGGAAAAGCGGTTTACCGACCGACGGTGCATTACGCTTACTGCCCAACCAACGCCGCGATCGCGTCTCTGCATGAGTTGAACATGCGGGATCTCGAACTGCAGGATGATCAGCGGATCATGACCGACGAAATCATCTCTGGTCGTGACGAGCTGGGTTGCCTGCTGCTCGGACACGACTTCGGAGCGTGGTGGGTCGGCAGCCTGCTGGACATTGAAGAAACCCGGAAGCTGATCGGTGGTCAGAATCCGACAACTCTACAGGTGGCATGCTCGGTGGTCGGGTGCGTCTTCTGGATGATCCGCAACCCGAGCGAAGGCGTGAACCTGCCAGACAATCTTCCTCACGAAGAAATCATGGAAGTCGCGTTGCCCTATCTCGGCCCGGTTGTCTCACAACCATCCGACTGGCGACCCGTTCCCGAAGACTCAGTCGACGACTGGGACGATCTGTGGCAGTTCGAAACGTTCCTCGTGAAATGATTTTCGTGACAAAGTTTTGAATCGCAGAGCCCGCAAAGGACAACACCGAGAAAACGGAGAACTCAGTGCTTCTCAGCGTCGCACTCCGCGACCTCTGCGATTTTTACGACAGATTTACCAATTGCCCGAAGTGCTATTCGAGGTCCCGGGCGCAGCGGAAGCCGAGGTTGCCGCCGGAACTGTCCGGCGTATTGCCGATCCGTGCGGACAGGCGATAGCGGTTGCAGTACGAATCGTGGCAAAGGTACGAGCCGCCGCGTTGAACTCGTTTCGTTCCGGACGGCGGGCCGCTTGGATTGTCGCTGAGGTCGGCGCGGATTCTGTGGTACTCAGGATTGAACCAGTCCTGGCACCATTCCCAGACATTGCCAACGCAGTTGTAGAGGCCGTACCCGTTGGACTCGAACGCGTCGACCGGGCACGTTCCTTTGTAGCCGTCCTTGCCGGTGTCTTTCTTCGGAAAGTCTCCCTGAAAAATATTGCAGCGAAACTTTCCACTCCTGAGCAGCGAGTTTCCCCACGGCCAGATTTTCTGTTCGAGTCTTCCGCGAGCGGCGTATTCCCATTCGGCTTCAGTCGGCAAACGCTTGCCTGTCCACTGGCAGTAAGCCTGCGCGTCGTTCCACGAAACCTGCACGACCGGATGATCAAGGCTGTCGTCGATGTTTGAACCCGGTCCGGTCGGTTGTTTCCACGATGCTTCGGGAACGGCCAGCCACCACTCCAGCCCGGCAACGGCCTTCGTCTGCCGAAGTTTTTCTCGCTGCTTCTTCGGGATGTGAAGCTGAAAGACGAACGACCAGCCAAAACGTTCGGCTTCGGTGACAAAGCCGGTCGCGTCGACAAACTTCGCAAACTGCGAGTTCGAAACAGCGCAGGCATCAATCAGAAACGGATCGACCGAAACCTCGCGCACCGGACCTTCGCCATCCTGCTGCCAGGTCTCCGGGCCTTCGCCACCCATCAAGAAGCTGCCGCCTGGAACTTCGACCATGCCGTCGTTTGTTTGGGCTGATCCCGAAGCCTCAACGAGCTGCACTTGCGACACCGGCGCCGCTGGGTCACCCGAGACTGAATCTCGACTCGGCGTGCAGCATGACTTCGGTTTTGGTGATTCAGAAGCGGTCATCTGTGATTCTTGATTTCGATCCGGCAGCAGAGTTGTAAAAAGTCGTTTTCCACGACGATGACGTCATGCCCGCGCAGGCGGGCATCCCAATTCAGAGCGTTCGCGAAGACTCACGGGGCTCCCGCCCTCTCGTTTATACATAAGTAGAGAATTCCAAATCGGCCCAACGGGCCAGCCCTTTGACAGCCCCGGACGTAGTCCGGGGTACTGAGTTCTAACCAACTGAGCCCCAACGGGGCGTTCCTAACCTGTAAACATACGAAATCCCCAAGGCGATGCCTTGGGCTGTCATAGAGCTGGCCCGTTGGGCCGAAGACGCTTGACCGACTTATGTATAAACAACAGGTTCCCGCCTGCGCGGGAATGACGTATTCGCAGGGATGGTTTGAGTGAGACTTCTTACTCGACGATCGCGATCTGATTGCGACGCCAGGCGTCGACGTATTTCTGAATTCCGTCTCGAACATGCGGTTCTGCTTTGCGGACGGACGCCTGGGCGTCGCCACTCAGAAACGGGTTCTGCTTGTCGAGGCCGGATTGTCGATGAACGACGAACGCCGCCTGCGCCGCTGTGGCTTCGTCGTACTTCGCGAGTTTCTGCAGCATTGCTTCAAGCTTTCCGTCTGACGAACCCGCAGCGAACTCGGCATAGTCGCGAGCGGACGAGCGGCGGCCGTCTCCGTCTACATCAAGCCAGACCGCTCCGCTGCAACCGAGCGATGTGGGTTCAAAGTCGGGAGACGTTGGCTGGTAGGGCAACGCCGTTTTCCAATGCGGACCGGTGATGCCCGGGCCCGTCGCAATCGCGACGAGGTGCACGTCGTGGTTTGGGCGAGGGATGATCCATTCGGTTTTCCAGTCCAGCTTCTTAGCCGGGGCCGAGTCATCGTTGGCGGGCATGGTCGCTTCGTGAATCACGGTGCCGTTTGCAAAGAGTTGTACTTTCGAAGCCGTCGTCCAATGAGGCCCCTGCACTCGAACGTTGACTTTCACCGTGTCGCCGCTGACGCGTGCCATTTCTCCGGATCCGTAGCGGTCGTTGACCGTCAGATTCGTGAGCAGACCGTAACTCACCATCACTCTTCCTTGAACAAAACTGTCGACGGCCTGCTCGACATCGATGTTGCCAGGGTCGCGATCATCGCAGCGGATGTAAGTTCTGCCCTGCCCTACGAAGTGGCGGGAAACGTCGTGGGAGTCGCTGCAGCCGACCGGCGTGATATTCATGCCGCGGTTGAGCATGGTCATCCAGTCGCGAAACATCTGCATGATGTCCGTCTGGTTGGCGGACGAGTTGGCCGTTTCCATCGCGTTCGCTCGGAAACGCCAGCCTTTGATATTTTCTCCGACGGCGTCGTTGAACAAAGCTGGTCCGAACGGTCGAACGTTGGAATGAATGTCGCGAGCGTGGTTAAGAATGACGACTTTCACGCCGTCGACCTGGTTGATCGAGTCGGCGATTTCGTCCCAGTCGGTCAGCTTGTGATCGGGAAGCTTCGCGCCGGGCTTAACCGGGAAGATGTTGAAGTGTCCGATCTTTGTCGTCACTTCGTTTCCAATGACCGGTGTGAAGTAACGATCGACGCCGGCCTCTTTCGCAAACGGTCGATGATCGATAAAGACGTTGTGGTCAGTCGCGA
>CALDJX010000332.1 GCA_937899075.1 uncultured Planctomyces sp.
CAGCCTGAGTCCTGCTGAAGCGAACCGCGATCCGACTTTCAGATCGAATAATGCCGTCATTGCGAAAAGGCTGGCCGCCTTTGACAACGTGATAGTTCGTCAGAATTAACCGCAGTCGCGGATTGTCCGGCGAAGCCATCAGGATACCGGTCCCAGGATTCTTCGGAATGTAGCCAGGATCAAGCGGGTCGTTGGCTCCAAGGTCCGGATGTATGCCGAATTGCTTGCGGGCCCGCTGTCGCTCAAGTGGCTCGGGGGCAATCGGAATTCGGGCAATCGCCACCACCGAGCGTTCAGCTTTCTCAACAGCTTCCGTCACGGAGTCTTCGAAGGCGGCGAAGATGTCAACGGAACTCTGAGCCAAAGCTGGTTCGGTACTCAGTGCAAACGTTGCAAGAACGAGCAAACTGAAACTCGCGCACCAGCGATACCGAACTGCTAATCGCACAGATGCTTTGCGAGTCGGTGTCACGTGCTTCCCTCTTCATAAACCGAACTGATCGAAGAGTCGCAACAAGAGGGGGCATCTCGATGCACCAGTCCAATTGAAACTTCATCCGATGGTGCGTCAAGACGCAACGTACTTCTGAACCAAAGAGAACTGGCAAACAGAATGAGAACTGACAAACAGAAACGAGCCGATGCGGGAGCTGTTTGCTCGCCGCGCCGGCTCGTTACTTTTACCCGTAATCGATAGCTGAATCGACCCTCTTCTGGAACAGAAGGTCAAACCCGCATTACTCGGCTTCTTCCTGTGCCGGTTCTTCGGCCGGTGAATCCGCAGGGTTCAGCAGGTCTTCGTGACCGCGAGCGATCAGAATCTTGGCTCTGATCTCTTCCGTAATTTCTGGATTCTCTTCGAGGAAGATTCGAGCCTTGTCGCGACCCTGGCCAAGGCGAGTTTCTCCGTAGCTGAACCACGAACCGCTCTTCTGAACGATGCGATCGTCGACGCCCATGTCGATGAGGTCGCCTTCCATGCTGATGCCACATCGGCTGAGCATGTCGAACTCTGCAACTCGGAACGGTGGAGCGACTTTGTTCTTGACGATCTTCGCTTTCATCCGGATGCCGACCGCATCTTCGCCTTCTTTCAAAGTGGCGATGCGGCGAACGTCGACGCGAGCCGAACTGTAGAACTTCAACGCGCGACCACCGGGAGTCGTTTCCGGACTGCCGAACATCACGCCAATCTTCTCACGAATCTGGTTGATGAAAATGACGGTCGTTCGAGACTTGGCGATCGCTCCGGTGAGCTTTCGCATGGCCTGGCTCATCATTCGAGCCTGCAGGCCAACGTGCGTGTCGCCGATTTCGCCGTCGAGTTCCGCTTTCGGAACCAGAGCAGCCACCGAGTCCACAACAATGATGTCGACCGCGTTCGACTTGATGAGCATCTCGGCGATCGCCAGCGCTTCTTCACCGTACGAAGGCTGGCTGACCAGCAGATCTTCCAGGTTCACGCCCAACCGCTTGGCCCATGAAGGATCTAGCGCGTGCTCGGCATCGATAAACGCGGCGATGCCGCCTGCCTTCTGAGCACTGGCGATCGCATGCAGAGCGAGCGTCGTTTTACCGCTCGATTCAGGCCCGAACAGTTCGATGATCCGGCCGCGTGGGAAACCGTATCCGCCCAGGGCGAGGTCGAGGGACAACGCCCCTGTGCTAATGCCAGAGATGGCCTGAGAACGTTCGTCAGAGAGCTTCATGATGGCGCCCTGACCGAACGCCTTCTCGATCAACCCCAGCGTGTTCGTCAAATTTACCGGACCTTCTGGCTCGGTCTTCGGTTTGCGGGACGACTTCTTAAAGGCCATGCGTCGACTTCCTTCCATTCTGTCTGCGATTAAAACTGCGTCCGAAGGTGGCTATCTGCCACAATCAAAAAGAACCCGTAGACCTTCGTGCAATGCATCGGAAAGGCTGCGACCAATCCTGCCGATTGATATCGACTCTCACAAGAGTGATGCCAACTGATAAATCAGCGTTTTTTGTCAGGTGGGACAACAGTGTGTCCTACCTGGAAGAAGTAACGACCTCACAGTCGACAGCGCGTCGCATGAGGCACTACATACCCGCACCGAAAACGTTTGTTCCGAGAACTCTAAGCAAGAGCCCTCGCTCCGAAAAGGGTTGGCTCCGAAAATCGAGCGATTCATAACGACTACGAGCGAGCATTTCAGGTCTCTGACTTCGCACGGTTGCAGAAAGTTTTCGGTCGGCCAAAGTAGCACGATCGTTTGCGACAGACTGTTCAGCATTCCCGGAAAACTCGATCGACTACGCCGCGAAGGAACTGCCATGACACGCTTCTCGATTCCGTCAGTACGAATTCTCATCCGCCTTAGAACGCTCGCCGCCTTGTTTGCGATCTGCACGATCGTCTCATCGACGACGTCCGCAGCGGAATCAGCCACAAAGACGAGCGTCGCAAAGAAGCCGAACATCGTCTTCTTCTTCATCGACGACATGGGCTGGACCGACGTTGGCTTCATGGGCAGCGACAATCACGAAACGCCCAACATCGACCGACTCGCTTCCGAAGGCCTGGTCTTCACCGACGCTTACGCCTGTGCTCCGAATTGTGCTCCCAGTCGAGCGTGTCTGATGTCCGGTCAGTACTCACCGCGGCACGGCATCTACACCGTCGGAGATCCCAAACGTGGCAACAACGCTCAGCGCAAGCTTGAGCCGACTCCGAACGAGACAGTCCTCGGCGACAAGTTCATCACGATCGCCGAATCGCTTCACACCAGCGGCTACGTCAGCGCGTCGATGGGTAAGTGGCATCTTGGAGCGGACCCGACGACGCAGGGCTTCGACGTGAACATCGCCGGCAAAGAATGGGGCAGCCCCAGCGGCGGCGGATACTACAGCCCGTACAAATATCCAAACCTCGTCAACAAAGAGCAGGGCGAGTACCTCACCGACCGACTGACCGACGAAGCCTGCCACTTCATTGACGCGAACAAGGAAGGTCCGTTCTTCCTTTACCTGACCCACTACGCCGTCCACACGCCGATTCAGGGGCGAGCCGACCTGGTCAAAAAGTACAAAGAAAAGCCCACACCTAAGCATCACAAGAACGCGGCCTACGCGGCGATGGTCGAAAGCGTTGACCACAGCGTCCGCGACGTGCTGGCCAAACTGGACGAACTCAAACTGACCGACGACACAATCGTGCTTTTCTTTTCAGACAACGGCGGCTACCTCGGCGCGACATCGAACCATCCTCTGCGAGGCGGCAAAGGCATGCTCTACGAAGGCGGTATCCGCGAACCAATGATTGTCCGCTGGCCGGGTGTCACAAAACCGGGGACAAAGTGCGAAGAGCCCGTGATCGGCGTCGACTTCTACCCGACACTGCTTGAAGTTACCGGCACAAAGCCGCCGAAGGATTACACACTCGACGGAGTCAGCTTCACACCACTGCTCAGCGCACCCGGCGACTCTCTGGACCGCCCCGCACTGTTCTGGCATTTCCCGTGTTACCTGCAGGGGTCAGGCGATCCGCACGGCGGGCCGTTCCGAACGACTCCCGCCGGAGCCATCCGCATGGGCCGCTGGAAACTGATCGAATGGTTCGAAACCGGTCGCCAGGAACTCTACTACCTGCACGACGATCTCGGAGAACAGGACGACCTCTCAAAGTCGCACGACGAGAAACGCAAAGAACTCCACGACGCAATGCTTGCCTGGCGCAAAGAAGTCAACGCCCCGGTCCCAACAACTCCCAACCCGCAATACGACCCGAGCAAGGCCGGCACTGGCAAAGGCAAACGCGGCAGGCAGAAGTAGCACGAACTCATAATAGCGGACTGAGTCTCTCATTCCGGCCCGAAGGGTCAGCCCTATGACAGCCCAGGACGAAGTCCTGGGAAATCAGTCAACCAAAAACAATCAAGTCCCAACGGGACGGCCCTGCCCGTCGCGAACCATGCCACAATCGCTTGCCAACGTCGCCGTGCATTTCGTGTTTTCGACGAAGGATCGGAAACCGTGGTTACGAAACGCCGAATTGCGGGACGAACTTTTTGCATACATGTCGACGATTCTTCGAAACAACGTCGACTCTCCAGCAATCATAGTCAACGGCGTCGAAGATCATGTCCACATCCTGTGCTCGTTGAGTCGCAAGTTCGCGATCATGAAAGTTGTTCAGGAAGCGAAAACGGAAACCAGTAAATGGTTGAAGAGGCTGTCACGCGAAACCGCCGACTTCGCATGGCAAGGAGGCTACGGAGCGTTTTCCGTGAGTCAGTCGAACATTGCCAAGGTCCGGGACTACATCCAGAAGCAGGAAGAACATCACAAACGGATGACGTTTCAGGACGAGTTGCGGGAGTTATGTCGGCGACATCAAATCGAAATTGATGAACGATATATCTGGGATTAGGGCCGTCCCCTTGGGACTGGTTGCAACTTTGACATGCAAACCCAAGGCGTTGCCTTGGGCTGTCATAGAGCTGGCCCTTCGGGCCGACGATTTCATCTCGCCTCGCGTGATTAACGAACGGCACCAGATTCCACTTCGCTCCGAGTGTTCCTGGAATACGGCTCTCATGACTTCCTGAATTCTTAACTGTTCGCCAGTTCCTGCCAGAGGTAAGCGCTCGCGGCGGTGCCTCGGTGGAAGTCTTCGATGCTGAAGTGTTCGTCGGGGCTGTGCAGGTTGTCGCTGTTCTGGCCCCAGCCGAGCAGCAGCGTGTCGACTCCGAGGATTACTTTGAAACTTCCCACGACGGGAATGGAGCCGCCTTCGCGCACCATTACCGGCACGCTGCCGAATGATTTTTCGATCGCCGTCTTCGCGGCCGCCATGTACGGGCTGTTGAGATCGGCGACGCTGGCCGGGGCTCCGTGCTGGGATGTGAATTCGAGTTTCAAACCTGGTTGCAGATTGTCGATCAGAAACTGCTTCAGCGCGTCGGTCAGCTGGTCCGGATTCTGATCGGGAACCAGGCGGCAGGTAATCTTGGCCGTCGCTTTTGAAGGGACGATCGTCTTCGGCCCTTCGCCCGAGTAGCCGCCAAAGATTCCGTTGATGTCGCACGTTGGCCGTGCCCAGCGACGTTCGTTGGAAGTGAAGCCTGCTTCGCCCGCTGGAGCATCGGTGCCCAGGTCAGCCAGCCACTTCGCTTCGTCAAAAGGCAGCGCTGCAAACTGGGCTCGCTCTTCGTCAGTCAACGCGATGACCGAGTCATAGAAACCGGGAATCTGGATCCGCCCCTGATCGTCGTGCAGCATGCCCATCAGCCGGCAAAGAGCGTTGACAGGATTAATGACCGCTCCGCCAAACGAGCCACTGTGAAGGTCGCGGTTCGGACCGGTCAGAGTGACTTCGCAGGCGAGGATGCCTCGCAGGCCGTAAGTGATCGCAGGAATTCCCGGCGCGTATTGCGACGAATCGCTGACGACGGCAACGTCGCAGGCGAGCTTCTCTTTGTGCTGCTCGAGGAAGACGTCGAGATTCTCGCTGCCGACTTCTTCTTCGCCCTCAATGACGAATTTCACATTGACCGGAAGCGAACCCTGCACCTTCAGCCAGGCCGCAACGGACAAAACGTGAGTCCAGCACTGACCTTTGTCGTCGGTCGCTCCGCGAGCCCAGATGCAGCCGTCGCGAACGTCTGGTTCGAAGGCCGGCGTTGTCCACAAGTCCAACGGGTCCGGCGGTTGAACGTCGTAGTGTCCGTAGATCAAAACTGTCGGAGCACCTTCCGCCTGCAACCACTCGGCGTAAATAATCGGATGCCCTGGCGTTTCGATCGTCTCGACGCTCAGCCCCGCTTCCTGCAACGCGTTGTGGACGAACTCGGCCCCCTTACGCATGTCATTCGCGAATGCTGAATCGGCACTGACTGTCGGGATTCGCAAGAGAGCTTTCAGTTGCTCCAACGCCGCGTCCTGGTTCTGTTCGAGATGGTCGATCACGTCCTGCATGGGTCAATCCTGTGATGGTGCCGCGGCTTGCGGCTTTCCTGAGTAGTCAAAGTGAATAACTGTTTTTCCGAACGTTATTGACGCCTGTTTCTGATCGACGTCTCCCGTGCTGAGAAAGTTAAATACGTTCTCGCCGTCCGTTTCGCCATCCGTTGCGAAGAGTGTCTGGCCCGTTCGGGTATCAAGAACTTTCATCGGATACTTTCGCGCCGAACGAGAAAGCTGACCACTCGCACGATCGAGATTCGACCAGCAGGCAAGCACGACAAACGGCAACTGCGATGGCTGCTTCGTCGCAAAGAACTGAGGCTCGATATTCACCGACCAGAGAAGCTTTCCGGTTCGGCGGTCGAATCCGTAAGCAGGGCCTTCCACTTTGTTTTGCGGAGCCCCCTGGAGACTTAACTCGCCGATCTGAGAATGAAACGCACGTTGCGGCGTGGCCGAAAGCAGAACGTATTCGGTCGGAGTTTCATGCAGGAAAAATCGACCGGGAACCAACTGCTGCTCGGCCTGTGTTTCGATGATTGTTTCACCGGTCGACTGCTCTCGGACGAGGATTTTTCCGTCAGGATGAAATTCTACGAGGCGATTTTCACTGGACGGTCGAATGGAACCGTTGTACGGAAACTCGCACTCCCACGTCGGCTTTCCCGAATACATATCGATCCGGCTGATCGTATGCGCCACGCCGCGTTTTTGTCGGACGATCAGATCGGTGCCGAAACTTGTCAAAAGCCCGGAGAGTGGAATATCAAAATGCTCGCTGATCAGCCTGCCCGTGCGAATGTCGAACAACTGGCAATGAGCACTTCGAACGTGCACGACGGACAACGCGAATTCGTCACCGAAAACAATCGCGTCTGGCGGAATATTATCTCTCGTCCAGATCGTCCTGCCGGAGTGAGCATTGACCACGCGAAGCGTTGACTCGGTGCGGTATACAAGACTGTGAGACGTCAGAAAGTCCACGGAACCGACCGGCGTACTTCCCAGAACCAAAATCGGATTACCCAGTGCATGAGTCTGCCGCATCTGCAGAAAGCCTTCGGCTTCTCGACTGATAAACCGCTTGAGCCACAGCCGCCGCGGAGTTGATTCTCGAATATCGAACACCGAGAACTCTGTTCCGGTCAACACGGTCAGCAGGTGACCGCTGCTGAAAATTCGACTGCTGTTGTGCCGGCTTGTCGTCAGCAACGGCTCGCTGCCGAGCTGTTCTTCATTCAGCGTCCAAAGCGGTTTTCCTGACGGAGACAGCGCCGTCAACCCGTTGAGACTCATTTCGAATTCGAAGCCCCGAATGACCGCGCTTCGGTTGCCGGATACGTCGACGAGAACTCGACGATCGGCACTAAGATTGTGACTTGCCGCCGTGACGCGCGGAGCGTTGTCCGGCCATGCGACCGCGACGTCCGGTTTCGAAAGACGTTGACTGGCGACCGCGGCAACGGCGGTGTCTGAGTGAAGGGAAAGTCTCGTCAACAGCGAGTCGATCTCCAAAGCGTCTTCCTTTACGTCAAGCCGTTCCGTCAGCTCGACGGCGGCTTCAGCGAAGAGCTTGTGCCAGGAAAACACGTTCAGCCATTCCCGTAGTGCGACCGGGCCAGTTTCCGCTTTCGCATCTTCGAAGCGTTTTCGAACTCGTTCATCCAGCGAGGTCACATGGCCCGGTTCTGGCCGGTGCGATGAAGCTTGTTCATACGCTGCCTGAAGGCGGGCTGCGATCCAGGCTTTCGACGAAATCGCCAGCGGATCCGCATAGACCATGAATGGCTCACCGGTTTCTGCGTCCATTCGCGGCGAATCAAGGAGCAAGTCGAAGGCCGCAAGATGATTTCCCGCAGCGAGCAAACGTTCAAACCTCACAGCATCCAGAGCGTTACGTTGCACGGCACTCAAATTGGCATCGGCAAGCACCTGCCGCGTTTCGTCAACCAGAACCTGGCCATGCCGCAGCTGCTCCAGCGACTGTTCGACGAGCAGGTTTAACGCTGACTTTGCTGTTCTGTCCTGAACTGCCAGTTGCAGATCGCGCAGCCCTTCTTCGAGTTTTCCTTCGTGCAGTCGAATTCTCGCTCGACTTTCCAGCACGCTTGAATCGCCAGGTTTCTGTTCAAGCTGCCTGGCGAGGTTCGACTCGACGACGGCCAGTGATTCCAGGGCAACTACCGAGTCAAATCTTTGGACGAGAAGCTGCCCTTCGTGGGCGACCAGATTTCCCAGCGGCTGACCATCCGGAGTTTGGGACTCAGCCAGCAGTCGTCCGGTTCGAAGATCAATGGTGACCAGTCTTCCGCTTTGTTCGAACGACTGGTCACTCGCGAGATCGTCGGTCAGTTCGTTGTTCGTCGCCGATTCATCCTCGACAACGGCCGCGACGGGAAGATGAAACAACGGTCCGATTCGCAGACCTCGGCCCGTTGGGGTCCGCTGGTTCAGCTGGACCGCCCAGTTCTGCGATCCATCGTTCAGACTCAGCGATCGCACGGCGGAATCATCAACCACGATGACCTGATTTTCGAACGCCGCGCCAACGAATAATCCCTGGCCGCGCGGCTGTGACCACATCGTGTCACCAGACACGGCATCCAGGCAAATCAGCTGCTGCGAATCCAGCGGCGACATGACAATTCGCCCTGCGGTTACGAAAGTTGCATCGTGACGCCAACGCTCAAGTGAATCGACGTGGAACATGCTGACCGGCGTCGGGCCGCGAAACATGCCTTGTGGTATCGATCGTGCGGCCATCACTGTGCGATAGTTACTTGTCCAGGCGAGACGTTGCAGTTCGGGATCAAACGCCACGATCAGCCCCGAAACAGTCGGGCAGATGATTAACCCTTCGGCGATTCGGGGACTGATGCCGCCGATGCGTCGTAGACCTTCCTGGGTGATTGCTGCGGCGGCTGTTGCAACGGGTTGAGTCCACTCGACCTTGCCCGTCAGCGGCTCCAGACACAGCAGCTGAATTGAGCCGGACTGCTCACCCAATACGTAAATCGAGTCATCGACGACTGTCGGAGCACCCAGAAAAAAAATGCCCGCCGCGGGAAGTTCGTGTTCGCCTTCCGGGCCGCCAATCTGCCATCGCAGAATACCGCTTGCCAGATCGAACCCACAAAGTCGATTCCAGCTTTGCGGCGACGTTTGCCGAACTCCCGGTTGCCGATAAGCGGTGGCCTTTGCGGTGACGCCGCCTTCTTCGAGAGCAAACAGGATCCTGCCGTCAGTGCTGAGCGTTCCGCTTGTTCGATCCAGCCGACTTCTGACATAGACGACTGCCGACTGCCGACTGTTCAACGGATTGGTGATGTCATTTGATTCCTGAGGTACGTTGACTGAGCGATCGGCCCGGTGCAGATCAAACTGCTCAGCAAATGCGGAGTCTGCGATGAAAGATTCCCAGCGGAGTGAGCCTGTCTTCAGGTCGACCGAGCGTATTCGATTGAGCGTTCGAAACACGGCCTGCCCGTTCGCAATGACCGGTTCACTCGCGGGTAATGCTTTCGTTTTTCGGCGATGATCGCGACGTGCCAGGTGGGCAAGTCCGACTTCGACGAGCGCGGCTGTTTCGGTCTCTGATACCGGGAATGGGTCTTCCGCGTTGAAATCTTCTTCGTCGAATCGCCGCAGGAATTTCTTTCGATCTTCTTCGGTGACGGAATCAGTGACCGGAACATTGAAGCCGGACGTCTGCGACTTCCATAAAACCTGGGCGTCGGGACTGAAGGCCGATTCTGAAGCCTTCGGCAACAGCCCGGCCGATGCAAATCGGTCGCCGATTCCGGTATCGACCGCGGTGATTCCCGATGACTGATTATCCTGCAGCCACGCAGTCGTATCGTCGATGAAATTGTCTGGAAGTTCTGCTGCGACTTTAGGATGCTCGTTCAGCCAGCGCGACAGACCAATCAGCGAGAGTCGGGCCTGGGCAGGTCGCCCAAGATTGTTCCACGCGACGGCGGCGCGGATGGAAAGGCTCGGTTCTCGACTTTCTCGAGCGGCAGCGGACGTCAACAATCGATGAAACTGCCGGATGGCAGCCAGTGGTCGATTCTGATCCAGATGCCGATTTCCCAGCAGATCGACAGCGGCGTAGCCAGCAGGCGTATGAACATCCTGGCTGGCGATTCTGTTGATCGTTGCCCAGTCGGCATTGCGAACCGCTTCGCTGTATTCAGCATTCGCCCGATCCGAAATCAGACGGAGCCACGCGTCGCGACCGACTTGCGGCAGGTCCGCGATAATTTCTTCAGCGACACCTTTGAGACTACGCAGCGGCGGCAGACTGACTCCGTACGGCAGCCGCAGCATGCCCTCAGTCACCCCGGCCGGCATGGCCATGACGAGTGTGTCTTCCGGCGCGGCGAGGATTCCCGAGTGAGCTTCCCGCAGCGTTTCATTCCAGTTGAATTCCGCAGGCCACGGCCCCTGAGCTGCTGCCTGAAACCGAGTCAGCCGCATCACCAACTGCCGGTCAGTGACGTATCCTGGAGGGGCAATCCAACGAGTATCGATGGCTCGAGCCGCTCGCTTCGTCGTGAGTGGCACCGCGATGGTTCGCGGTTCGGCGGGTGACTTGGTACTGGAGTCCGGCGGCGATTTGGCTGGAGGCTGAGCGGGCTGCGCATTCACGGCCGGGGCCCATGCGAGCATCAGGCACGACACGCACAAGGTCAGCAGGTGAAATTTCAGGACCGGGATCCGTCCGACCGAAAACATGAAACGCTCCAGCGCAAAGGCTGACTGGCGAAAACGGGCTTGCAATGCCCGACTAACGTCTCGGAATCCGTACCGAGTTACGATGAGTTTCGCCGAACAGGCGGGAGCGTCAAGGGCGGGGACTCAAGAGTCAAGGGCGGAGAGCGTCCTGTGGCACTCAGCGGAGAGACGCTTCGTGACCCGTTACCAGCGTTGCCGGAAGTCTTCAATGAGCACTCGCGAGCTGGATTGCCATTCGGTGGTCTTTTTCGGGCTGTTGAAATGTCCGTCGATAACCGACATCAGGTCTTTCAGAACGTCGGCAAAGTCGAGGCCGATTTGACGATACAACTGGATGCGATAGTCGTTGTGCGACGACTCGACTCGGAACAGGTTCGCCCAGAACGTTCGACCGATCAGCCGCTGCAGATCGCGCATCGAATCACGAAGCCTGCAGATTTCTGTCAGATCACTCGCAACCGCTTTATCGCCAAATCGAACGGTCACAAATTCGAGCAGTTCGACCAGCAGAGCTCGGCCGGCTTCGACCGTCGCTGTCATGTCGTGCTGCGAAGATTTGGCACCAATTTTTTCAAGCAGCAACTGCATTCGACTGAGCAGAATCAGGCAGTCATGCTCCAGACGCTGATCGCGGACCGCGGGATCGGCCGTTCGGTATCCATCAAGTTGTTCGCCAAATTTCTGGAGATCCATCGGCACGACTTCAACTTTCGGGGGCCCGCTTAAACTACCTGGCGTGACATCCTGCCTTTCGGCCGAGGATCACTATTTCACCCGCACAATGTTCTGCTCGACAACTTCCAGCAGTTCTTCCGGCGAGAATGGTTTGGCCAGACTTCCGGCACAGCCGACGAGCCGACCTCGCAGCCGGTCGAACATTCCATCCTTGCCGGTAAGCATCAGAACGGGAATGTCGCGAGTCGTCTCGTGCTTCTTGACCAGCTTGCACAACTGGTAGCCGTCCAGCCGCGGCATGTTAACGTCCATCAGAATCAGCGACGGATTGTGAGCGGCGATTTCTTTAATGGCCGCCACGCCGTCGAACGCCGACACAACTTTGTAGCCGCGTTTCTCCAGCGTGATCGCGACGAGCTTCCTGACTGTCGGGCTGTCGTCGACGACCAGCACCGTCTTCTGATCCAGCGAGGTGGCTTTCGCCGGACCGCTGGCCACCCGCTGAGTATTCTGAAAATCGGCAGCAAAGAATTCGCCCTGCCGCGATGCCGAGCCAACACCGGCCGACGATGGAGCCGGCAGGTCCGCGACAGGAGCCGCCATCAAAGCCGACTTTTCGATCGCGGCCGACTGCCAGATATCGCTCGCCGTGACTCGCGGCACGACGACTGTCGATTCAGGATTCAAAGTCGGAGCCGCCTTCGAGATCTCAGTCACCTGAGTTTCAGCCAGTTCTGAGTCCACTCGATCGTGATCGACGACAGACTGCACTTCCGGTGTGTTTTGCGACGGACGGACGGGCGACTCATTCCTCGCCGACACATTCTCCACCGACAGTGGCAGCGTTTTCGTTTCAGGTTCTGTTGGGTCAGGTTCTGCGGGGCCGTCAACACTGAACCAGTCCGACTGAGCCTTTCGCCAGACAGGTGCCTGCGGCGGCTGAGAAGTTTCCTGCCCTAACCACTGATCCGCGTCGCTCTGCGCGTGGCGAATATTCTGTTCCGGTGCCGGCGGCAGGGCTGTTTGAGAAGCGTCTTCTGACTCAATTTCCTCGTCGTCATCTGTCGCGAACGCGAACTCTTCTTCGGACTCGTCGAAAAGGGTTTCCGCTAACTTTTGCACAACCGGCTCAGTCGATTCCGGAGTCATTGCAGCCCGGTCAGAAGGATGTTCATCCGCTGGAGCGTCATCGCCCGCTGGCTGCCAGAGTTGCTGACTGGATCGTGTTTCCTCGTCGGCTTCTGAGGCAGGCGGCACTGGCTCATCGATCCGCTCGTCGGTGGCCTTCAAGTCGGTGGCCTGCCAGTCAGTGGCCTGCCACAGTTCCCTGGCAGACTGCATCAACTCGGCCTCGACGTCTTCGGGCATTGCTTCGGAGGAACCGCCGGACTCGTCAACGTTCTCGATCGGCTCCCGCTCGTCGACTTCCAACTGCTCTGTCAAAGTTTCTTCGTCGACAGAATTCGGTTCGAGCCGCGGCTCAACTGCTTCGCTCACGACCTGCTCAGCCGGCTTCTCAACTTCACGCGGCTTCTCAGCTTCAGCCGATTCCTCAACGTTGTCTGAGGCCGACACTTCAGCCTCATCTTCGTGCTGAAGAGACTCGACGGCCGCAACAACTTCTTCGACAGCTTCCACCGGATTCAGAGTGTGTGCGTCATCGTCAGCCGTTTCTGTCGAGTCATCATCCTCGACGAAATCTTCCGGCTCCAGGTATCGACCAGGCTGGAACTCTGCCAGCGCCTTCGAGAACTCGATGCCGGCGACGGCAATTTTTTCAAGGCGTTTGTCGGTTCTCGCTAGTTCCAGGCACTGTGCGGCGCTGGACGGAGAATCTGCCAGCCAGCCCATCCACAGCCAGATGGCCGGGTCTTCTGGAGCCACTTCAGCGGCCTTCTGAAGATGGATCTTTGCGACGGACGGATTGCCTGCTTTCGCTGCGGCGACCGCGTGCTGAATCCACTGCTTATGTGACGTCGAAGTTTCAGACATCAACCTCGCCCCTGAAGCCTTACTCTGTTTCGGTCCGCGCCGAGAACCGCCTGCCGATCGCCGACAAGCAGCATCGAATTTCTGCTGTCGAGCGCGCAGGCACTGCCCGGCTACGACGCAAACCTAGTCCACACCCTGCTCCTGGCTCGGCGATTTCGCGTCAGCCCATTACAACCAGACTGTCGCCACAACGGGAAACGCAGACGCCAACGACAGCGCAGCCTTTGCTGGCTCCAACGATTGCACCGGTCGTCGCCTGCGCAATCAGCACTTCCGGCAGACACCGAAGCCGGAACGAGATCAAAGTCCGACCGCGACAGACTTCACACCGGAGTGTCAGGTTCCAGGAAACCTTCGGGTTCAATCTGGATCGTGACATGGTCGATCGAGAACTTCTCGATCACGACGTCGCGGACTCTCTGCAGAACCTTGTCGTACGGCAGCGAACCGTCGGAAACGATATGACACGACACCGAATCCATGCCGCTGGTGATCGTCCAGACGTGCAGGTCATGAACTTCGGCGACGCCCGGTGTCTCGATCAAAGCCGCTTCCATTTCCGGCACGTCGACATTCGAAGGCGCTGCCTGCATCAGTACCCAGACCGAATCCGAAAGCAGCCGCCACGCAGAAACGACAACCAGCAAAGAGATCACGGCCGAGATGATTGGGTCGGCGATGTACCAGCCAAAGTTCTGAATTAACAGTCCGGCGACGATCGCAGCCACGCTTCCCAGAGTGTCCGACATGACGTGCAGCCACGCGCCGCGGACATTCAGGCTGTCATCTTTGCCGCCGTGCAGAACCGCGAGCCCAAACAAATTGACGATCAGCCCGCCGACGGCGATCCACATCATCAGCCCGCCCTGGACTTCCGGCGGATCGCTGAACCGATGCCAGGCTTCGTACATGATAAAAACCGAAACAGCGACCAGCGTCGCGCCGTTGACCATCGCCGCAAGAATCTCAGCCCGGTAGTAACCAAAAGTCCGCTGCGAGCCCGCCGGCCGATCAGCAATCCAGATCGCAAAAACGCTCAGCGCCAACGAGGCCACATCCGAAAACATGTGCCCCGCATCGGCGAGCAACGCCAGCGAGTTACTGAGCAATCCACCGACGATCTCAGCAACCATGTACCCGGCAGCGAGCACAAGCGTCAGTAGCAACCGCTTTCGATTCGCGGTCGAGTGCGAATGTCCGTGATGTCCGCAATGACTTCCGCCGTGGTCATGCCCGTGAGAATGGCCGCTCATCCTGATTCTCGTCGCCTCCGTCCTGGAGATTATTATTCGGCTTGGAGTTCGTAATCCCGACCGCGCGCCGACCTACCCAGCCAGCAGCTTATGGCCGCTGCCAGTCAGAACCTGCAGACCGACGATCGTCAGCAACAGAAACCCGCAGGCCCACACCGTCAGAAGTGCAACCTGTTTCGCCGCTGCCCGTTTTGTCGAAACCAGCCAGCAGAAAAGTCCGAGCATCACCAGCCAGCCAATTCCCGAGCCAATCACCAGCGGATCGCCAAACGAAAGCTGAGTCGTTGTTCGTTTGGCGACGACCCCAAGCAGCACGCCCGCGGCCATGCCCAACGTGAGCGTCGGCACGGACACCACAACTGCCCACCAGTTCCAGCGTGCCAGTCGAGCGAGACTCGGCAAGGCGACGCCTTCCTGCATTCCCTGTTTGTGTTTCAAACGACGATGCTGAATCAGGTACATCGTCGCCAGAATCAGGCCACCGATGACGCCCACGATTCCGAAAATCAGCATCGAAACGTGCAGCATCACCCAGCCTCGAGCCGCTTGTGCCGAAAGCTCCTGGGCACTGACCAGTTCGTTGGGTTCAGGACTGACAAAACGGGATGCGCTCACCAGAACCAGCACGACGGGCAGCACAAACGCCCCCAGCGGCAGCTTGTGGTCGAGCATCGTGAGAAACAGATAGATCAGCACGGCCACCCAGGCGAGCACCAGCATCCAGTCGTGCGACGAAGCCATCAGCGGCGGCAGGTCAGCGTTGTCACTTCGCACCAGCAGATAGATCGTGTGAGCAAACAGGCCCGCGACCGACGCGCCGACAGTCAGCATGTGGTTCAGCCGGCTCTGCCCTCGAAACCTCAGAAACGCGAACGCCGTAGCGACC
>CALDJX010000333.1 GCA_937899075.1 uncultured Planctomyces sp.
GAGATCGACATGCAGTTTCTGGCCGACGTGTCGATGACCTGCCCGGATTGCAGCGGGACTCGTTACCTGCCGCACATTCTTGAGGTTCAGTGGCGGGCACGAACGATCGCCGACGTGCTGGCGATGACGGCGGCCGAAGCGTTTTCATTCTTTCGAGGCCAACCGAAGATTCAAAAACGGCTGCGGTCTCTGAAAGATGTCGGTCTTGATTATCTGACTCTGGGCCAGCCTCTGGCGACGTTGTCCGGCGGGGAATCGCAACGGCTGAAACTGGCTGCGTGTCTGGCGTCGAACAGTCGGACGGGCTCGCTGCTCATTATGAATGAACCGACGACCGGTCTGCATCCGGCAGACGTCGCTCGCTTGCTGGAATGTTTCGACGGTCTGATATCAGTCGGGCATTCGCTGGTCGTGATTGAGCATAACCTCGATGTGATTCGGCGAGCGGACCACATCATCGACATGGGGCCGGAAGCTGGACCCGGCGGCGGGAACGTCGTGGCAACGGGTTCGGTCGCCGATATCGTCGCGTGTCGAGAATCGATCACCGGAAAGTATCTATAGAACTCGCAGCCACATCGCCCGCAGGTATTCTGATTCGGGGCAGCTTCCGGGGACGGGATGGTCAGGGGATGCACCGGTCCGGTCGAAGATTTGGATTTCTCGCGGTTGGCGCCGCGGGTTTTCTTCTGACTCGGTGCCAGGGATCGGCGGGCCTGCCTGACGCGCGGCTGAGCGGACAAGTTTGTCGAACTCTTCGGTGGTTAAAAGGCCCGCGCACGTAAATGTCACCATGATTCCGCCAGGGCGAACGAGCTGCAGAGCCAGGCGATTAATATCGAAGTGCTTCCGTCGTCCTTCTTCAATTTCCTCGCGCGAATGAATCAGCTTCGGTGGATCGAGGGCGAGGACGTCGAACTGGCGGCCGTTGCGAACCATGTCGCGCATCCAGGCAAAGGCGTCTGCCTGGACAAAGTTGACTTTCGCCTGATTCAGGTTGGCGTTGGACTTCGCCAGTTGCAGCGGGTTTTCGTCGAGCTCCACGCCGGTGACGTCAGCAGCCTTACCGGCTTTCTTTGCCTGAATCGCGAAGCCGCCGGTGTAACAGCAGATGTCGGCGACTGATTTCCCTTCGCAGAAGCCGGCAAGTTTGATGCGGTTTTCACGCTGGTCACAGAAGAAGCCCGTCTTGTGACCTTCGTTGAAATTGATGCGAAATCGTGTCCCGTATTCATGGATGGTCGTGGTGCGTGGCAAATCCGGAGAGCTGATGACCGGAGCGGAGAAGCCTTCCTGAGTCTCACTCTGCGGACTGGGTTTGACGATCCAGTGATCGGTGCCGCAAATGGCTGCGAGGCGTTCGGCGATCGCCTGAGCGCGCTGAAACATCGCCAGAGAATACGCTTCGAGTGACAGCACGTCGTCATAACGGTCGACGACGATTCCGGGCAGCAGGTCGCCTTCAGCATGGATGAGGCGGCAGGCGGTTGTGGTTTCACCGAGGTTCAATGTTTCACGACGGAACGACACCGCGCGTTTCAGAAGTTCATCCCAGAACTCGTCATTGGGAGGTTCCTCTCCCCACCGAATGAAACGCAGGCCGACGCCCGCTGTCGAGTTGAAATAGCCATAACCAAGATGCCGGCCGTCGGTGTGCGAGATCGAAACGAGATCGCCTGGTTTCGCTGCCTCGGGGATATTGCGAAGGCGTTTTCGGTAAACGTTCGGGTGTGGAAAGTCGGTATCAATCTGCACGGCCGGCAATGACGACGGGTCTTCGACGATGTCCAGCGGGCGTTGAGACGTGTCCAGCAATACGGGAGCCTGCCGTTGCCATTGCTTCCGTTGGGGACGCTTATCGCGGTGGTTGGCCATTTCAACAGAAACCGATCGGTGCAGTGTGGAAGAGTAAAGTTGCCGGGCAAACGTCGGCTCGGCGCGTCGTACGACGCCGTACTTTGACCTGTCGATTGACGGAAGCAACCTTGCGGCTGTTGATGAGTGGCGACGACGGCGGAAAGCCGATTCGTTATTCGTGTCGCAAGGCTTCGATGGGGTCCATCAGGGCTGCTCGGCGAGCGGGGTACAGGCCGAACAGGACGCCGACGATCACCGAGATTGAAAATGCCACTCCGACTGACCACGGGGCAACGATCGGTTCCAGATTCTGAATCGCCGCAGGAAGAGTCGTCCAGACGTTCGGCAGGAAATTCTTCAACACGTACTGAACTCCGAAGACGGCCGGGCCGCAGAGGAACCCAAAGGCAACTCCCGTCAGCCCACCGGTGCCGGTCAGCACGACGGTCTCGGCGAGGAACTGCGTGATGATGTCGCCGCGGCGGGCTCCCAATGCTCGACGGACGCCGATCTCGCGCGTTCGCTCGGTCACCGTTGCCAGCATGATATTCATGATGCCGATGCCGCCGACCAGAAGCGAAATCCCGGCAATCAGAACCAGCAGCACGTTGAACATCGCTCGAAGGACTTCCGCCTGGCGAAGCAGTTCCTTGGGAACGACGATCGTGTAATCATTTTCGACGTGATATTTTTCGAGAAGAATTCGAGCGACGGCTGCGCTT
The DNA here is from genome assembly GCA_937899075.1 of uncultured Planctomyces sp. Taxonomy (GTDB): domain Bacteria; phylum Planctomycetota; class Planctomycetia; order Planctomycetales; family Planctomycetaceae; genus JABMPE01. Next base: position 2,580 of record CALDJX010000333.1, read on the forward strand.
TCTTCGACAGACTCGACGTCTTTGATCATGAGCGTGATCTGGCTGATCTCGACCAGTTCGCGATCGACGCCGCCAGACGGCGAAGTTGTCAGCTCGTCACCCAGACGCGTGCGGAAGGTTGTGACGGGAATGTAAATGTCGCGGTTGTATTCCCGCCCGGCGAGGCTGCCACCGATCGACGCGGAAGACTCGCGGCTCTCTGTGACGCCGATGACGGTGTAGAAATCCTGATCAATCAGCAGGCGTTGACCGATCGGGTTTTCCAGAGGAAAGAGTTCCACCGCAACGTCAGCGGCCACGACACAAACAGTGCCCTTGTCGATCTCATGCTGCTGCTCAAGGAATCTTCCCTGAGCCATGCTGAGATGATTGATCTGATAGTAGTCGGACACGCAACCAACGAGCTGGGCTCCCATCGCGCGGCCCTCGTGCCGGACGACGGTGGACAGTTCGCGCATGGGGACCGCACGTTCGACCGTCGGGATGGTCTCGACAAGTCGGTCGTAATCGGCGTCGGTCAGACCGTAGATGGTGACAAACGTTCGGTCGCCGCTGGTTCCAGACGCAGCGGGCTTGACGCTCTTGATGATGATGTTTCGAGCGCCCAGTTGTTCGATCTGCTTTTGAGCCTGCTCGCTGACTCCTTCACCCAGCGCGACGAGCCAGATGACGGCCATCACGCCGATCAGAATTCCGACCATGGCCAGCGATGATCGCAGCGCGTGCAGAGACAGACTCTTTACGCCGAGCTTGAGTGTGCGCAGAACGTACGAGAGCACTAGCGGGCTCCCGATTCAGACCGGCCACCACTGCCAGCGCCGTCCCCACGGCCAGCACCACCGTCCCCGCCGCCGGAGGATGGTCGCGCAGGTCGTTTTGCCCATTCCGCTGCCGAGACTGATCCATCCTTGTCCGTATCGAGACGGTCGATGGCGCCGGGCCAGGGCAATTCATCGCTGGTAAGTTTCTTGTCGCCGTTCTTGTCCATGCTGGCGAAGGTCTGCGTTGGTCGCGAGCCGCTTCCAGAAGCACCATCACTTCCTCCACCAGACTGGCTACCTGATGGCTTGTCACCACCTGCTGCTGGTTCTGGAGTGGCGCTTGACTCGCCAAACCGGCTGGAGACTCCGGCGGATTCGTCTTTCGTTTCTTCAGACTCTTCGTCCTTAAGTTGGTCGCCCATAACCGCTCGAGGATTCATGAGAATTTCTTCGCCTTCGCTAACGCCGTCTTTGACCTCAACATATTTGTCGTTGCTGAGTCCCAGGAGCAGTTCACGTTTCTGTGGTCCTTCTGGAGATTTGACAAAGCCGAAGAACTGCTCGCCTTTGACGACAACGGCCGACACCGGAATCGTCAAAACGTTTTCAAGGTTGGCGATCAGAATTTCAACTTCCGCTGTCATCCCCGGCCGAAGTCCTTCGCAGTCACCTTCGATGCGAACATCCGCCGGGTACTCTTTGACCTTCGCTGAGAAGAAGGATTTCGACGCTGGCTGGTTGGCGATCGACGTTACGGAACCCTGGAATTCTCGATCCAGCACTTTCAGGTAAACTCTTTGACCGGCGTGAACCTGTTCGACTTTTGATTCGTGCACCGGCACTTTGGCCTGCATCTGAGTCAGGTCGGGGAGCTGAATGATCGTCTGACGCTCGCGGACTGGCGACCCTTCTTCGATGTTGCTGCTGGAACTTCCATATCGACTCTGTTCGGCGAAGTAGACCACCATGCCTGCCTTCGGCGCGTTGATAACGCACTTGGTAAGCTGCTTGGTGAGTTTATCGAGCTTCGTTTTTTCCAACTCGACGGCCGCAACTTCAGACCGGGCCAACGCCAGAGCCGCGTCTCGGGTGGCCTCAAGTCCTCGTGTCGTTTTCTCGCGAGTGAACTTTTCGAGGACTTTCTTCGAGGTCTCTGCAAAGTCGAGATCCAGTTTGGCTCGCTTCACGGCGAACCCGTCGGCTTCAACCTGCAATGGAGTGGCGAATCCTTTTCTCGACATTCGCTGTGTGTGGTCGAGGACGTTCTGCGCACTGCGCATGTTTTCCTCAGCGATCGTAATTAACGATTCGACTTCCTGCAGATCCTTCAGGTACGTTCCTTCGACGTATTCTTTGACGGCGATGTCGGCCGCGGCCGCGTCTTCAGTCGCCTTGATCTGAGCGGCCAGTGCTTTTTCGTAAACGCCGGTTTGAGCGGCGAGCTGTTCTTCGATGCCGGATGAGTCCAGTTCGACAATTTTCTGATCGGCCTCGACGACCGTGCCGTCAGCGATGATCCAGAGGATCGTGCTGCCGCCGGAAATCTCACATTTGACGTCGACGTTGCTGGCGCTTTGCAGCTCCCCGTCGTCCGTCACCGTCACGACCAGATTCTCGCGACGGACTTTATGAGTCATCGCCTTGCTGTCTGAAGTTTCGCTGCCCGCATTGATTTGAGACATCAAAGTCGGGCCGAAAAAGTACGCTCCCGCCACGACCAGAATTGCCAGCACGGCAAGGATCACGACGACGGCATTTCCGTTCCGCCGATGATCGCGCGTTGCGGCTGACGATAGTTTTGAATCTGAACGGCGTTGCATAGCAACCTCACGACGATCTTGATGCGAGGTCGCCGGGCGACGCCGGTGTCTCGCGGGAAAAAATGATCGAATTTCGAGTCGATCCCTGTTTCTGAGATCTGAAACTCACAGCTCGGTTCCACTCGTACAGCCTCAGAGCCGGGATTGTTTTCAGGCTACTTTGGCTCGCCGAAACGCGACGGTGACCAACTCGGCAGATTCGATACCGAATCAATCGATATTGTCCACGTTTTTCGTAGTTCGACCGACTCTCAGAGTGTATCGCCGAGCGAGCCGCCGCGTATGTAGTGGAAACTGCTGAAGTGCTCATCCTGCCGCAAGGACGTGCTGGTCGGGGCGGGTGATCTGCCAATTCGGCCCGGTTGAAGTTGCCGGAATGCGAAGAATTGTTTGCAGTTCCTCAGGTCAGTGTTCGCCTGACGGAATCAGGGAGTCACGATTCGGCGTCCCTCGCCCCGAAGTTCGTCAAACAGAGCCTGATCTACCTGAAACCGCTCACCGCGGCCATCACATGTCTTCGGCTATGATTTCCGCGACAGACTCCTAGAATCCCCCCGGTTTTCAGGTCATTCCGCAATCATTTCGCAATGCCCGACCTCCCGAATGTAAATCGACCGAGAAGGCCCGCAGCTCGCGGGCGTTTCCGTTCAAGACTGGCCACGAGCCACCCAATGGCCAGCGATTAAAGGTTTAATTCAGGCGTTATGTCACGAGTCTTCGTCACAGGGATGGGCGTTGTATCACCACTGGGAAACAGTGTTGGACAATTATGGTTAGGCCTGACGGAAGGTAGATCTGGCATCGGCCGGCTTCAGCGGGTCGACACGACAGGCCTGGCGGCGACCATCGGCGGAGAAGTCCAGGGGCTCGACGAGGCTCCATTCGAGCTGCCCAAACAGGTTGCGTGGCGGCGGATGGACCGTGCGAGCCGGTTTGCAGTTTCGGCCGCCAGGCAGGCGATCGACGATGCCGGAATCGTGCCGTCGGAATTCGGACACCGCTGTGGAGTAATCGTCGGAGCTGGACTCAGCGGACTCGACACTCTGCAGCAGCAAACAGACATTCTGCTGAGCCGCGGTCCGGATCGCGTCAGTCCGTTGACGATTCCCCTGCTGATGCCGAATGCGGCGCCGGCCAATGTGAGCCTGACATTCGGAATTCGCGGCCCCGCCTTCACGGTCAGTGCAGCGTGTGCAAGTTCCGGGCTGGCGATTATTCAAGCCACCGAACTTCTCCGAAGTGGCGCCGCCGATGTTGTGATCACTGGCGGAACCGAGTCTTCATTGACGCGTCTCGGCATCGCAGCCTTCTGCCGCATGGGGGCGATGGCGACCAAATTCAACGATGATCCGCAGCGAGCGATTCGACCTTTCGATCTGAACCGGTCCGGGCTCGTCATGTCCGAAGGTGCCGGGATTCTGATTCTGGAATCGGAGGAGAGTGTCGCTCGCCGCGGCGCGACTCCTCATGCCGAAGTTCTGGGTTACGGCTCAACGTCCGACGCCTGTCATCTGGTCAGGCCCGAACCAAGCGGGCAGGGAGCGGCTCAGGCCATTCGTTATGCTCTTTCGTCTGCTGGTGTTGACGGGTCAGAAATCGCGTCCCGCACTTACATCAACGCTCACGGTACGGGAACAAAAGCGAACGACGTCGCCGAGACGCTGGCTTTGAAAGAGGCGTTTGGGACATCCGCTCCGCAACTCAGAGTCAGCTCGACAAAGAGTATGCTCGGGCATTTGATCGGCGCCGCGGGCGCGGTCGAGTCTGTCGCTTGCGTTAGAACTTTGCAGACGGGCATCATTCCACCAACGATCAACCTGGATACTCCCGACCCGGAATGCGATCTGAATCTGGTCGCGCTTTCTGCTCAACAGGCTGACATTCATTACGCAATTAACAACACGTTTGGCTTCGGCGGTCATAACGTAAGCCTGATCCTCGGCCGTTCTTCCTGAGCAGGGTTGAACGCCGCCAAGGCTGCTCTTCGACGTAACATCATGCAGAGTCTCATCCGACAGGAAATCATTCAGACCGCCCGCACGGTCGTCATCAAGGTTGGAACGAGCGTTCTGTCCAACGACGATGATTCGCTGGATGTTTCACGCATTGCCGCCTTGACCGAGCAGATTTATCGCATCCGGCAATCTGGGCGACGAGTCGTGCTTGTCTCGAGCGGTGCCGTCGGTGCTGGAATGGGCCTGCTGAATCTCAAGCAGCGGCCGACGGATCTTCCGCACCTTCAGGCGGCGGCCGCGGCTGGTCAGGCTCACTTGATCCGCCTCTACAACGATTGCCTGGAAGTTCACGGCTTCCGCGCCGCGCAGCTTCTGCTGACGGCCAACGATTTCCGAAACCGCGAACGGTACCTCAACGTTCGCAACACACTGAACACGCTGTTCGAGTTTTCGATCATCCCGATCATCAACGAAAACGACACCGTCAGCATCACCGAGATCCAGTTCGGCGATAATGATCAACTGGCGGCGATGGTCAGTAACCTGCTGGAAGATTCGTTGCTGATTGTTCTTTCGGTAATCGACGGTTTGCTCGACGGCAATCCGGACTCGCCGGACAGCAAAGTAATTCCGGTCGTTGAACGCTGGGATGAAAAGCTGCTGGCTCTCGCTGCTGACTCGAAGAGTCGAGGCGGCACGGGTGGCATGAAGTCCAAATTGCAGGCCGCGAGAAAAGTTACCGAAGTCGGTGAAAACGTCATCATCGCGAACGGTCGGCGAGACGGCGTACTCGACGAAATCATGGCCGGAAAGGAAATTGGAACCCTGTTCCTCGCCCAGGGCCGCAACATTCCCGCATGGAAAAGATGGATCGGGTACACCGTTGCACCTCGCGGAAAAATGAAGCTCGACGCCGGCGCAAAGAAAGCACTGACAACCAACGGACGATCACTCCTGGCGATCGGCATTACCGGCGTTGAGGGAAACTTCGGGCGTGGCGATGTCGTCTCTCTGTTGGGGGAAGATGGGCAGGAATTCGCCCGCGGCCTCACCAACTACGACAGCCCGACCACGACTCGGCTGAAGGGCCAGCGATTAGCCGATTTGCCATCAGATCCAGCGAATCTGCCCTACGAAGAGATCATCCACCGAGACAATCTGCTGGTATTCGGTCAGGATTCCGAATAGCCGCGACGTGATTCGCCCGCGTAAATCGCCGAAACGGAATTCCCATGAATGCCCGATTTTCCGGCTGAGCCATAGCAGTCCGAACGGGCGTAGGCATTTTCTGCTAATGAATCCGTCTGATTTGGCCGATCTATTGACCTCCGTGGCGTCGGAGCTAAAATCCCGCCGCACAACGTCAACTGGCTCATCGAGCCGACCGCGTTAAGGCCCTGTAGCTCAATTGGTTAGAGCGCCGGACTGTCGATCCGGAGGTTGGGGGTTCAAGTCCCCTCGGGGTCGCTTTAAAGGCTCATTCTCAAATCGTGAGAATGAGCCTTTTTTCGTAGGGTTTTCGCCAGTTTCGAGCGACTCCCGACTCCCGACATGTCGACTGTCGTTTCGTCGGTCGAAGGCGGCTTATTGGAAGTCGCGAGATGGATATCGGCCGCCGGCGATGGATGCGGACAGGTCTCGCAGGTCGTCGACGATGACGTGCGTGACGTCCGCTTCTCGTTGCAGGATTCCTCGGGCGATGAGGGCGGTGGATGTTCTCGCGATCGTACGGAAGCGGCTCCAGACGTTGGGGTGCACGACCAGGTTGACCGTTCCCGTTTCGTCTTCGAGCGTCATGAAGGTGATTCCCCGAGCTGTCCCTGGGTGCTGACGGATGAGCACAATGCCCGCGACTCGGACGCGGCGGTCTGGTTTGCAGCCTGGCAGTGAAGCGGCAGGAGTCACTTCCTGTCCTGCCAGCATTGTCCGGAAGGCTTCCAGTGGATGCCCCTTCAAGGAGAGTCCTGTTGCCCGGTAATCAGCAATCACCTGAGAGAATTCAGACATTTGCGGTAACGCTGGAGAAACTTCTTTGTCGAGTTGCCGACTGAACAATGGCTGATCGTGTTGATCGGGTAATGAGTTCCAGAGTGCTGGACGTCGTGAAAGTTTCAGAGAGCAGAAGGCATCGGCTCGGGCGAGTCGAGACAGCATTGACGAGTTCAGGCGAGTTCGCATTCGGAACTCATCAAAGGATTCAAACGGACGCAGATTCCGAATCCGGACGATGTTCTCAGCGACGTCCCGGGCAAGACCACTGATCATTCGGAATCCCAATCGCAGAGCCGGTTGCTGATTCTTTTCTTCGAGAGTGCAATCCCACTCGCTATGGCCAACGTCGACTGGCCTCACTTCCACTCCGTGTCGTTTCGCATCGGCGACGAGCTGGGCCGGAGCGTAGAAGCCCATCGGGTGGCTATTGATCAGTGCTGCTGTAAACGCGGCAGGGTGATACCGTTTCAGCCATGAACTGGCGTAAGCAAGCAGAGCAAAACTCGCCGAATGTGATTCGGGAAATCCGTACTCGCCGAAACCCTGAATCTGTTTGAAGAGTCGCTCTGCGAAGTCGATGTCGTAACCATTGCCGAGCATTCCGTCGATGAATTTTTTATAGAACCCGTCGATGATTCCGCGGCGTCTCCAGGCACCCATTGCTCGACGAAGTTGATCAGCCTCACCGGGAGTGAATCCTGCGGCAACCACGGCCAGTTGCATCGCCTGCTCCTGGAAGATTGGAACTCCAAGCGTTCGGTCAAGCACGGATCGAATTCGCTCGTCCGGATAAGTTACTGCTTCGAGGCCGGCTTTACGTCTGAGATACGGGTGGACCATGTCTCCCTGAATCGGCCCAGGCCGGACGATCGCGATTTCGATGACCAGGTCGTAGAACCTTGCTGGCTTCAAACGTGGCAACATGCTCATTTGAGCCCGGCTTTCGATCTGGAAGACTCCAACCGTGTCAGCCTTCTGAATCATCTCGTAGACGCCGGGGTCTTCTGCCGGAATGGTGGCCAGGGTGAGATTCGAGCGAGGGTTGGACGGCGAGTGTTCGGTTTCAAACTTGTCGATCAGGTCGAAGCATTTTCGCAGCGCCGTCAGCATTCCAAGTGACAGACAGTCGACTTTGAGAATGCCGAGTGCGTCGAGGTCGTTTTTGTCCCATTGGACAACCGTACGACCAGGCATCGATGCGTTTTCGATCGGGACCAGTTCCGATAATCGTCCACGAGTGAAGATCATCCCGCCGACGTGTTGAGATAAATGTCGTGGGAAGTGCTTGATCTGGTCGACGAGTGCCAGGAACTGCTTTGTGCGTTTTGCTTTTGGATCGAGGCCGGAAGATCGCAGCCAGCTCTGAGATTCTTCTGGCGACGTGCGGTCATGCGACTTTGACAGACGATTGATCCGATCGACAGAGAACCCGAGCACCTTGCCAACGTCGCGAATCGCTGACCGTGTCCGATAGGTAATCAGTGCGGCAGTCATTCCTGCTCGCTCGCGGCCATACTTCTCGTAGATGTACTGAATGACTTCCTCCCGACGCTCGTGTTCAAAGTCGACGTCGATATCAGGCGGCTCATCACGTTCATGGCTGATGAACCGCTCGAAAAGAGTGTTAAAACGATCGGGGTCAACAGCCGTCACGCCAAGGCAGTAACAAACGGCAGAGTTGGCCGCGGACCCGCGTCCTTGACAAAGAATGCCTCGTTGACGAGCAAAGCGGACGAGATCCCAGACTGTCAGAAAGTAAGCGGCATATTGCAGTTCGCGAATCAGTTTCAATTCGTGGTTGAGCAAGTCGCCAACCTTGCGGGGAATGCCGTTCGAGTAGCGATCATTTGCCCCTTCCCAGGTAAGCTGCTCGAGATAGCTGTCGGGATCTCGACCCTCCGGGCAGAGTTCTTCGGGGTACTCATACCGCAGCTCGTCGAGGGAAAAACTACACCGATCGGCGACTTCCTGCGTGCGGGCAACTGCTTCCGGCATTGACTCAAACAGCCGACGCATCGTGTCCGCAGATTTGAGGTGTCGCTCTCCGTTTGGAAAACGATGACACCCCAGCTCGGCGACCGTGCAGCCGTGACGGATTGCTGTGAGAACATCCTGCAACGGCTGCCGCTCGGGCGTGTGATAGTGAACGTCGTTGGCTGCGGTGAGTGGCACTCCGGCTTCGGTTGAAAGACGGCTCATCCGATGAAGCAGTAACTCGTCGTGAGGTCCGTGGTGCAGCTCGGCCAAACCGTAACAGCGACTGTCGAAGCACTCGCGATAACGGTACAGAGAGTTCTGCTGATGACTCAGGCAGGGAGACAACGGCACGCAGGCCAGCAACCCGTCGGAATGTTTCGCGACATCGTCAATCGTCAACAGGCATTCGCCCTTGGCAGCATTCCTTCGGCCATGAGTGATCAGCAACGAAAGTTGAGCATAGGCTTTGCGATCCGTTGCCAGCAGCACGACAGGCGTGGCATCGACAGGAGTAATCTCGGCTCCGATCAGCAGTTTCAGTCCGGCATTCTTTGCCGCAGTATGAGCACGCACCACACCGGAGACACTGTTGCGGTCTGTGATCGCCAGTGCTGAAAGTCCCAGCTCGGCGGCTTTGTTAACCAGCTCGTCGGGATGCGACGCGCCTTCCAGGAACGAGAAATTCGTGCGGCAATGCAGCTCGGCATAGCAGCCAACCGGCTGCGAATTTAATGGTGCGGATGTCGCTCGGCGTTTTGCCGGAGGTTGATCGGGCATGGTGGATTCCTTTCAACCAATGCTGTCAGCAGGTTGTCGCTGGCTGTCGTCGGCGTGACGCGATAGCGTTTTGCCATGTGCCATCGATTTAACGTAAAACAGAATCTGCGACAGATTGCAGAACCATTTGGTGACGTTCAACTTCGACTCGATCTGGCCCCGGATACAGACCGGTATCCGATGAGCGATGTTGTGGTCATTCGCCGTGACGTCGATACGGATGAGTGGATCATCGAGTTGCGTCAGTGGGGCTGGCTGCCGTCTCACTGGAAGCCGTCGGCTAATTATAAAACTCGAAAGAAGTACCAGCGGGAGCGTTTCAACGCTCGCAGCGAAACCGCAGATTCTACGTGGGGCTTCCGCAAGGCGTTCTCGTCGCAGCGATGTGTGCTGGCGGGAAGTTCGTTCTACGAGCCGTATACTGGCGGCGGCGAGGCTCGCTACACCGTTGCAGGCGGGCTGTTTTTTTTCGCCGGGCTGTGGGATCACTGGGAAGGCGAAGACGAAACGGTCGACTCGTGCACGATGCTGACGACGGAAGCCAATCCGTTGATTGCTGCCAATCGAACGGGACGTCAGAGGCAACCTGTCATCCTCACTGAGATGGAGCAGGTTGCTCGGTATTGCGATCTGGAAATCACAGAGCGAACTCATTTGCAAAGCCTTCTGGATCCGCTGCCTGAGGACGTGATGACGATTCACATCCCTGAGTGACCTCATTCGAAGAGTCCGTGCAGAAACCATTGCTTCGACAGATTCCGGAACAACCAGAACCGGGCCCCTGTGGAAGTTTCGAGCAGGTAGTAGTCTCGACGGGTTGCTCCGGAGTCCTGCCACCAGCCCGTTGAAATTCGTTCGACGCTGGTGTTCCTGTCCACTCGGTGTTGCCGTTGCCAGTAGAAACTTCGGGGGATTCCATCGGAGTCGACCGAGTCCACTCGGACGGGTTCCGGCGGCGAAAGCAGCACCAACGGGCGAGTGGTCGTCGCCAGTGCAACTTCGTTGGCTGGCGGTTTCTGTCCGGATGCTGCGCCGGCCAGCGATGAGAATCCCACGGCCTGTTCAGGGATCGCTTCGGGCAGCAGATGAGGCCGAACGACTGCGTCTTCTCCAAGTCTCGCACTGAGTCGTTCGATCAGGCTTCGCACCGCCCGGTTAGTATCAGCCGAATCCTGAGTTTCCGAAAACAGACTTTGTTGTCGAGTCTGAAGCGGCGCGATGACGGATGCTTCCATCTGAACGGTGCAGATTCGCTTGGGAATGGCGATCCTTTCCAGTTTCAGTTCGAGCAGCTTCAGCACATGCGGTAGCGAGTTGTCTGGCCGAGCCAGTCGAATCTCGATCGAAGTCGTCTCGGCCGATTCGTTTTTGATCAACAGTGTGAGTTTCAAAAGTCCTTCGTTGCGAGACTTCAGTGTGTTGAGGATCTCCGTCAGCAGATTCGGGCAGACGTACTGAATGGCTTGCCGCGCGGAGATCGTTTCTTCCGTCGTCCATGTCGCTCGGATCGGCTCTGGTTGAGGGACGGGAACAATGATCTCATCGAGGCGACCGTACAGTTGTCCGATTCGCTCATTCAGCAGGCGGCCAAAACGCGATGGCAGTGAGTCTTCTGGCAGTGCCGATATCTGGCCGATTCTTTGGAGATCGAACTCTCGCAGTTTGGTGACGAGCTGATTTGGAATCCGCAGGGCCTCGACGGGCAACGACCGCAAGCGACGATCGGAACCGGTACAGTGTCCGTAGCGAGCAATTGCCCAGGCTGCTCCGAGAGTGTTTGCCGCAGCAACGTGAGCGAAGTATCCCCACTCGGCCAGATTGATCACCAGTTGGCGAGCCAGGCCAGATTCGTCTCCGAACAGGTGCCCGCAGCCAGAAATGTCGAGTGTCAGGCAGTGCGCCCCGTCGGAAAATTCGAGTCCGACGAACGGGCTGTATCCGTAACAGAGGGTGGCCAGCCGCCTGAGCTCTTTCGAATCGGCCTCGACGTCATGCGGCAGAAAGAGGGCAGAATCGATGAGAGTTTGCGCCTCGGCCAGCGGCATCTCTGAGCGGACTCCATGACGTTTAGCCTCGGGAGACGCAATGACGACCTGCGCTCGGTTACCCGTTTCGAAGTAAAGAACGCAAGCTGCGGATTTCGTTTCCGGCAGTTCATTATTCAGCCGCTGGATCGGAAAATCCGGCAGCCAGACGCACAGCACCCGTTTCATCGCAGATATCCAGTTCGATGGTTTGACCGGCCAACCCGCCTTTTGCATAAACGCATCGCACAGCCACTCGGCGGGAAAATGCCCTCAAAGGCGACATGCAGGGAGAAACCAGCAGCCGGATATCTGCCCAGCCCGAATAATTTTGAGCCGTCGCTGAACGCAGCAGCAGACCGATTGCCGTTCCGGATTCAGCGGCAAGCTGCAACCGACGAAATTCCTGAGGTTTCAGAAAGTCGATCCGTGAAAGTACAGCTCCGATTCCGGGACACTTGAGCGACTGTTCAATCGCCCACAATTCGTGAGCCCTCGACTCTGGCCTCACGAGAACTACGTCGGCCGACCGCACTCCGGCTGCGAATATGGCGGGCGCATAGAACTGCCTGTACCGGTCAACAATAATCAGCGGCCCCTCGCGCTGAGACTGCCTGGCGACCTGCATTGCCAGCGAAGCGGCTCCGCCACCAGCCTCGGCGGAAATCCACTCGCTGAGTGTTCCTCGCAGCAGACCTCGCTCGGGAAGAATGGCATCCAGCGACGAAATGGACGTTGAAACAACATCCCGCCTGGGAGCCTCAAGGCGGAGCCCGTGCGTCAAGCTTCGCAGACTTGACCGGAGTTCAAGGATCGCGGCCAAACGATCCTGTTCAGTCGGGAGTGTCGCCGAATTTCTCTGAACAACCACAATGGTGCCTCACTTGTTACCCATCAAACGCACGACACCGACAACCATTCCCTCAATCACCACGTCTTCAGCCCTGCAGAAAATCGGCTCCATTTCAGAGTTCGCTGGCTGAAGCCGGATTCGACGCTTCTTCGCTTCTCGATAAAACCGCTTCAGCGTCGCTTCCTCGCCAATCCGAGCAACGACCAGGTCACCATCCGAGCATGTTGCCTGTTTCCGAACGATGACGAGATCACCATCCGCAATAGCCTCTTCAATCATCGAGTCACCTCGGACCCGCAGAGCGAAGTGGTTTTCATTCGAGAAGTCGCCCAGATCGATCCGCTCATCCCGTTCTTCGATCGCCTCAATCGGAGGCCCTGCTGCCACGGTTCCAGCCAGTAGAATCCCGGCCGGTTCGACCAGTTGCAGCCCTCGATGCCCATCCTGCCGACACAGATATCCGGCCTCGATCAGGTTGTTCACGTGAAAACGAGCGGTGTGAGGTGAGCCGTACTTCAATTCTGCCTGAATCTCACGCAGCGACGGCGACCGGCCGGTTGCCCGAATCTGGCCAGCCACAAAATCCAGAACCCGAGACTGCGCATCGGTAAGCGGTTGCTGTTCGATCATTTCTGAACCCCACGGCATTCCTGAACCCCACGGCATTCCTGAACCCCACGGTCAGATCAGCCAAAGTAGCAGATCGGCCAAAGTAGACTCGCTCCTTGAGAGTAATCCAATTGTATTACTTTGGGCGGTCGCTGAAAATTGCAGGAGTGTTCAGCTAAGGAATAAGGATTAGTCCCGAAACAACTTCCCGATTCTGACGAGATACGCCGAAGGCGTTAT
>CALDJX010000334.1 GCA_937899075.1 uncultured Planctomyces sp.
CTACCTCGCAACGCTCGCCGGATGACCGCTAAAATATGCGAAACTGGAACTAAGCGTGACTAACCATGAGACGCCAACCAGAGGTTGTCAATCGCGCCAAGTGACGAACTGCCCCGAATCTCGAAGTGCGTCGACCAGCTTTGCAATTCCACGGGTGGCTCCGTTTATTTTTCTGGCCGGTGGCACTCGACGTGGGTGGTCCCCGTTGAGCCTTCTGATCCTGACTCAGAATGAATGGGTGGCACAGATTGCGTGTCAGTCTATGTTGCGAAGCCACAAGAGGTTCACTTCAAAAAGCGGCCAACAATCACAACGTGCATACAACGGCTCCTGTCGTAGCACGATCCAGTTTGCAAGCAAACTGGAAGACGCACACTGAATTTCACGGGCGCCAGCGACTTCGTAACGGACTCAGTGACAATCAATCCAGTCAATTGGCACTCCAACCATCCGTTGCCACTCGTGCTAACGGGCGGAATCCCACCTCCAGTGAAGGGTGGGCTCTAGCGCTCTGCCCACCAATTGTGCCAGCGTTGGTTTGCAAAAAATCGGTGCGCAAATCCCATCCTGCTGACTTATTCGACGATCATCTCGCCGTTCATGACGAGCCAGTGGCCAGGGAAGGTGCAGAGGTACGGGTAGCGGCCGGGCTGTTTTGGGGCTTTGAAGTAGATGATAGATTCGTCTTTGGGCAGCACGACGTTTGTGTAAGCGAGGACGTCGTCGGTTTCGGGGATGTAATGTCGGACGGCGGCGTCTGGATCTGAAATGAGACGGTTGGCGAGCTTGCCGACTCGTTCGAGCGTGCCCGGTTTAAGAAGTGCCCAGTTGTGGGGGACGACGTCGGGGTTCGAAAGTTTGAACTCGATCAGCTCGCCCGGTTGCACCGTGAATGACCGCGTGGCAAACGAAAGATTGCTGGCAGTTTCGATCGTGACCTGGCGACCACCCTTGCGCCGTTTCTCGTGAGGATTCGGCACGCTGCGAGTGGCCATGGCAAGATCAGCGTGAATGGGATGTGGGTTGATCGTCTTACCGGCAAGGTTCATCAGGCCAGACGCGTCGGTGAATGATTCTTTGCGCAGCTTGTGGACCGTCGCGAACAGGTCGTGCGATTCTCCTTCGCCGGATTGAAGTCGGAGGTGCAACTGATTGACCGGCTGCAGATCCGGCATCTCAAGAAAGAGACCGGTTCCTCTGTTGACGACATGGACGGACGAAATGGAGACGTGGTCGTGTCCGCGCATGAGCGGATGTTCGCTGGAAAACTCGGGCGAGCCGTACGCGCCGCTGTATCGATAGTTCCATGCCTGAGCGAAGTGATTGTTTGCCTGCTCCGCAATCTTCTTATCAAGCGGCTGCGAGAAATCGATCAGCACTCCGTTGCGATAAGCCTTGTAGCCAACCGGAAGCTGCACGGAATCGCCGGTGTAGCGAACTCGTTGAAAGCAGCCGGGCTGCGGCGTGTAGCTGCCCCAACCCTGCATTCCCGCCACGTAAAGCTGGCCATCGTGCGGAGAGAACCGGCCTCGGTGAGCTCCGGAGAGGAACTCACCGAGCAAAGGGACGATCGCTCCCTGCGGCTGCCCGTCAACTTCGTCTTTCAGTGTCAGAAAGTGCGAGCCGGTTCCGAATGAGAAATGAAGCAGTTGACCTTTCAGAGGTCCCCAGCGATCGCTTGTGACTGCCTGCTGACCACCGGCCGAGTTGTCGACACCGCGCGGAAGATAAACCAGCGGCAGTTGCGGTGGTTGTCCGTTCTGTGGTCCTGCGAAACCGAAAAACGGAGCCGATGGACCGGTTCTTTTTCCATCTGGGCTGAACGCGCAAATCATCGTCGAAGGCGTCCACGAACCCTCCGAGCATGGTACGGTAATCATTCCGTCAGACGTCAGGCCGATGCCGTCGGGATTGCGGAATCCAGTCGCGACGATGTCCGCCCTCTTGCCGTCCGGTGAAATGCGGACGATGCCCTGGTTACCGGACGCCGTGTAGAAGTTGCCGGCTTCGTCGCGTTCGAGGCCGCAGATGAAATCGTGTCCGGCGGCAGACGTTTCGAACGCGTTGCTGAAGCACTCGTAAAAATCGGCTTCTCCATCGTTGTTGGAGTCGTGCAGGCGCGTGAGCTGGTCTCGCCCCAGAACAAAGATTCCATTCAGGTCGACGATCATTCCCTGGCAGTGGTGAAGCCCCGACGCGAAGCGGTTCCACACCGCTTTCCTTGATGGGTAACCGAGTCCGGAAACTCGCCACACGTCGCCGTGCATCGTGCAGAGCAGTGCCGAACCATCGGGAAGAAAACTGAGTCCGCCTCCGAAGAAGGGAACGTTCCAAGGCGTGCTGCTCGGAAGCTGGATTGTGTCGACGGAGTAGGGCGACGCATCTCCGTGAACGATTTCCGTTTCGAATCGCTCCGGCCATTGTTGTTTTCCGAGTCCGAGCTGATCGGCCATCGGGTGCGTCGCAGTCGGGCTGGCCTGCCGCACGAACTTACCGTCTTCGATCCACGGCGAATCGAAGTATTCGGTGTCGCCGATTCGGTAAGAAAAGACGATTCGCTTCCCGACACGATGGAAACCTCGATAAGTAAATGGCTCAGTGACTTTGCTGCCGGCGGGACCGTGGCCTCGACCGGGATTGGGCAGAGCCTGCCCGTCCATCGTGACTCCGTGCAGGAATCCGTGACGCACTGACGAAAACTTCAGGAAGCCACCTTTCCAGACAGCGTCGTACGACAGCGTGTCGGGATTGAAGCAGCAGGCCAGTTCGCCGTTCTCACCGAGTTGCACGCAGGCTCCGCGAGGCACCGTGACGCCGTCGCCGCGAAAGATGCCCGCCTGAATGGTCCCCAGCTTGATGTCATTCCAGGCGTTGCTGGCCCACGTTGTTTCGTCCTGATTCCCCCAGTGCCCAAGCTGGCCTCCATCCAGACCGGGGAACTCCATCAGCAATGGCGGGACGGTCTTTCCAGATTTTCCGATCGCACGAAAGTGGTCGGCTTCCTTCGCGTAGAAATCGTAGATGCGGTCCCGGTTGATGTTCGTCTGCCAGTTCGGCCACAGTTCCGGGTGCAGCGGTCGGCGATCAAACTCGAAAGCGACCGGGCCATGCAGATGAGCGTGCGTGTGGTGGATAATCGATTCGACATCCGACATCGGAATGCCGTCCGGAGTGCCGAGGCCCAGGAGAAACCTCAACAAATCACGCAACTGAGACTTCGACATCGTGGCTGTCAGGTTGTCGGGCATCAGCGTGCCGATCTCGCGTCGAGCTTCGATATCGCCTTTGGAAATCGTGACGACCTGATCCTTCGGCAGAGTTGGATCTTTAATCTGCAACTGTTGAGCGTCTTCTTTAACGATGTATCCGCGGACGGATTTCCCTTCTGACGTCACAATCAGATGAGCATTGAATTCCGGCTTCACATGCCGATGCGGCCACAGCACGGCCTCAATGATTTCGTGAGGCTTGCGTTGTTTGCCGAGTTCGTTGAGCGGCGGTCCGACGGTCCCGCCGTGACTTCCAAATTTATGGCAGCTCAGGCACGCGGACTTTGCATTGGCAAAGACCATGATTCCTCGGGCAGCGTTGCCGTGTTCCTTCGCTTCAGCGAGAAGTTGAGAAACAAGTTCAGAGGAATATTCGGCAACTTTTCCCATCGGTGCCGAGTTGCCTCCGTGCGGCGCAGCATGATGATTGGCGTGTGATTTCTCTGGCCGGGCCCAGGCGAGCAACGTGGTGTCGTCTTGCGAAGGAGCATGAGCCATATTCCAAAGCGACGCTCGAACTCCCTTGCTGATTCGTACCCACTCGGGCAGTCCGCTGCTGCCAATGCTGCCTTCGACCAGCTTTCCGATGGCGAAACCTCCCGGCACCGCACCGCGTCCGAGCGATTCGACTTTCTGACTGGCGACAACTTTCCCGTCGACGAACAGGCGGATCAGGTTGGCTTCGTAGGTCATGCCAACGTTGTGAGCCTTGCCGTCACAGATCATCGCCGTCGAGTTTGTGTGGTCAGGCTTCAGGCCCGGCGTGTAGACCGTGAGATTCCCCGAGCCGTTCATCGAAAACAGCTCCCAGTGCGCACCCGACTGTTTCGTATCGCTGGCAACGATGATGTTGTAGTTGCTTCGCGACGGCAGGGTGACGCGTGCTTCGACGGTGATCGGGGGAGTCCGGTACTCGGCCCGTCCTTCGAGCGAGACGCCCGCAACGTTCTGGTGTGATGCCGGAACTGGAACGGCCGACTGCGGTGACCACGTCCTGGGAGTTGGCTTCGGACCTGGTTGTTTGCCGTCGAGCTGTGGGATGATCCAATCGAGACCGTCGAGGTTATCCTGCAGCCGTTGCTCAACGTCGTCCTGCGTGTGGCCGATGATTCCGATCGGTCCGTCGTAGCCGGAGTCGCGAATTGTCTTCAGTAGTGAAACATCCAACTCACCTTCACCGAGCGGCAAAATCTTCTTGCCGTGCTGGTCGCCGTCCCGCGTGATTCCGTTCAGGTTCAAGCAAAGCAGGAACGGCTTCATCGCTTTCAGGTTCGCCGCGAAATCATCGACGCGGCTGTGCGAGTGGTGCTGGTTGTAAACGATGCCGACGTGCTCGCCGTCGTGATGCTTCCTCAAGTACTCGCAGACGGCGACAAGGTTCTCCGGTTCGCCGCCCCACCCGCCGTGATTGTAGAGTCCAACCTTGCAGCCGAGCTCGTGAGCTTTCTCGACCAGCGGCAGCATCTGCTTTGCCGCAGCTTTCACACGGGCCGTTGATTCGCAGCCTCGGGCGAGCCCAGCGTTCTCCAAATCTGCGGATGGAGGTCGTACTTCTTAAACAGCTTGTACGCCTCTTCGTGCCCGCCCCAGAAAGCGAAGTACTCGATGCCATGCTTTCTGTATTCGAGAATCTCTTCCTCGAACGTCGGCACATGCTCGTTCCGCCAGTCGTAAGCAACCTTCTTCAGCCCCAGCTTCGCACACATCGCCGCCCGCTCCGCCGGCCCCCGCTTCTTCCCATCAAAAGGAACAATGCACCACGCAACAAGATTCTCCCTCGCGAATACTGAACTGGCTTGCGACTCACCAGCCACTCTCAACTTAGCCTGAGCCGAACATGTGTCATCAATTTGCCCCGAAATTGAGGCCACAATAAGACACAAAACAAAAGCTTGAAGAAGTGGCTTTATTCGAGACATCGTACCCTCGTGTGGATATATCCAAGTGAGGGCACATCATCGGGCATGACGCCAGACTTAGGCAACGAACGGACCAAGGATTCCCGGTACTTACCAGGGGGCGTCCATCATGTCGACGATGCGGCGGGCGGTTTGTTCGATGCTGTCCTGGGTGGCGGTCGCCAGGGAGTGGCCGACTTCGGGGGCGAAGTCGGACTGCGTGAACAGCGAAACCGTGTTGGCGTCCAGCAGGACGTCCTGTTGCGAGATGATCCTGCCGTTGCGGAGGTCTTCCCATTTGACTCGGACCGTCATGCCAAGCTGCAGCTCGCGCGGGTCGTCGAAACTGTTTTCACCGAGCACCGTCTTGCCCACGTCGACGATCGTGCCCGTCAGCCTGGTCTGAGCTTCTGAGCCCGTCACGATCCGCATGGCCGTTCGTTTCTGAATTTCCTTCTGCACGGCTTCCGTCAACGGGTATTCGAGTTGCCGCCGGAAAGTTTCGTTGCGGAAGATCGGGACGGCGATGGTGCAGAGCTGCGCGTCGTGGGCCGGACCGATCATGTATCCGCAGCCGGAAGCAGCTGCACACATCAGGCCGCACAGTGATGCGAGAACGAGGCGTCTGGTCGGAAGATACCGCTGTGCCGGAGTCGTTCTTTGTTGAACCATAAGTTCCGGCATCGACGGTTTTCTCCTTGGCTACGCGATGCTCGTCGCATCGACGTTTTCGTGACTACAGCCGGGCTCGACCAACGCCGGACGGTTGAGAGGCCGGCGCGTCGTCAAAGATTGGTTGGCGATTGGGGAATACCTGATCGCCCTGCTGGTCAGGCATCCGGTCTTTGATCTCCGGAACTGGCTGGAATGGCTGAGCTGCCTGAGCCGGTACTTCTTCCAGCGGGCGAAGCGGGAACGACGACGGTGCTGCTGATTGAGCACCACCACTGACGCTGACGCCGAGTTCTGCAAGCTTGGCTCGGGCCAGCGGTGCGTACGAAGTGGTCGGAAACTTCTCCAGTACTTCCTTGCACAAAATATAGACTGCTTTCGGCTTTCGCTTCTTTTCATAGAAGACCGCCTTCGCCCAGACATCTTTCGCTTTGGCCTCGTTGATGAACTTCAGCTCGGTCCGTACGCGGTCTCCTTCCGGGAGATCAGGAAACAGTCGTAAAGCCTGCTCCTTGAGTTGTTCTGAATCCAGCAGCAACTGATCGTCGTAGGCGGCGCCCTGATACGACATCAGCTTGACGTGTGAACCAAGCACGAAGGCGTTTTGCAGATGCGGACTCTTTGGAAATTGTTCCCGGAGAATTGTGAAGAGGCGGTCGGCTTCGCGATAGTTTTCGCTTCGCAAGTGGTACGTTGCGGCGAGCATGAGCGAATCATCAGCCAGCGGTCCCGATGGGTCATTCAGCCAGATCGTCTTGAGGGCTTTCAAAGCGTGCCCACCTTTGTCGAACACTGGTTTGCTTCGATCGGTGAAGTTTGGCAGAGCATTGAAACGGCTCTCCGTCTGCTGCGAAGAGAGCGGAGCATTGCCGGCTCCTTCTTCGGCGTTGACCTGACGGATTTCGTCGGTAGTCGCAAAACTTTCGACGCCGAGCCATTGCTTTGAGATTTCAAACAAACGTCCGGTCGACTCGTCCATGTATCGCGTCGAAGGATAGTCCTTGACGAGCAATTGATAATTCGACGCAGCGTCAGCCAGGAAATTCTGCTGGAACTGACACTCGGCCAGGTAGAAGACTGATTCTTCGCGGATCGGGTCGTACGCCGGGCGATCTTTGGCACTGTCACCGAAGATGGTGAACTTCGATCGGTCGCGCTTCTTCGCAATCTTTGAGAAGCTGCGAGCTGCGTCGCCGTACAGGCCGTCGTCAAACTGCTTTTGCGCAATCTTCAGAGCCGCGTGGTCTTTCTCATCTTTCGGCGAGATGTCGCGCGGAGAGGCTCGCTTCATGGCCTGCCGCTGCAAAGGCCCAATGACGTCATCGACGTTTCGTGGTGAGTCGTCGTCTCGGTCACGCAGAGCGGTCGCGTCGATGTCCGAACCTCGGCCGGTGAGACTTGATATCCAGTTACCGGGCGACGGCGGCGTCCACATCGTCTGACAGCCGGTCAGAAGCAGGGCAGGCAGTACGAGCGCAATCGTCACGTTGAATCGACGAATGGTCGTGTCGATTCTCGATGGATGCACGCGGCTGGATCGTTGAACGGAAATAGGGGTCATCCGTGAACCCGCTTATTGAATTGAGTGGAGAGATGGGAAGTGGGGATGTCGCGATGGCTCGGAGGACTGAGCCGATGTGATGTGAAAGGGTGTCTCAAAACTGAAGGTATCTGAGACTGTTGGGGCGACGTCCGAGGATGCTTGAAATCGTAGCGGTCAGAGTGAATCGCATTTCCCGAAGTTGCGTCGGTGATGCGGTCATGCGAGAGGTCAGTGAGTCGGGGCCAGCCGCAAGATTCTTGATCAGTGCGAGCGTGCCGGCTTGAATTTCGTGATCGTTGAAGTCGGTACTTGGGCATCGTGGGCAAAGAAGCCCGCCCTGAGACACTCGAAATGTTTGTGTTTCGTTGAAGTTGATCGAATCGCTGCAGTGAACACACTCGTCAAACGACGGCAGCTGTCCAATTTCGTGAAGCGTGACTAACTCGAACTTAAGAAGTGAAAAGTGAACGTCTTTGCCGAGTGCAAACTGCCGCAAGGCCCAGACCGCCGCATCAAAAAGAGTCTCGTGAGGGTCGTATTCTTCGGTCAATCCGGCGAGCAATTCAGCGACGTAACACCCCGCATAGAAGCTGTTCAGGCTGCCTGAAGGCGGTCGAAATCGATCGGTCAGACTGGCTTCTGTGAGGATGTCCAATGCTGAACTGGACTTACGCAGAAACACTATTCGACACGTCGAAACAAGGTCAAGAGCAGAGTCGAACGGGCCTTTGAGCCGTTTTCCACCCTTGGCAATGGCGGATGTTTTTCCGAATTCACGCGTGAAGAACGTGACGACTCGGCTGGTATTGCTGAAGTCAGCCAGCCGGATCACGATCGCGTCTGCTTTTTCGGATTCCAAGCGTCGACTCCGTTCGACCGTTGTGAGTGTGCTGTCAGATCAGAGACGGATCATAGCCAAGCACGGTCGCGACGCGGAGGGTAACCTGGTCCCCATCCAGATCCCGACGCCCTACTTGATGCCCATCATGTCGACCATTGGCCCGGCCACGGCACCGTACTCGCCGGCCTGCCAGACGTAGCGGACCAGGTCGAAGGTGACTCCCGTGCAAACGAGCATCAGAATCGTTGTGACAAGCACGCAGGCAAAGACGCCCATGCCCCAGTCCTGTTCGACAGGGCCTCGCATGGGGCCACCAACGGCGGCTGGAGCCACAAAATCTGCGGCACCGTCCTCAGAGGCGAACGACTCGTCGAAGTCTTCCTCGTCGGCCATGAACTCTTCGTCTTCGGCGAAGTCTTCAATTTCGTCGTCTTCTCCGAGCAGGTCATCGTCGTCTTCGAACTCTTCGTCGAAGACTTCTCCGGCGTCCAGGTCGAACGTTTCTTCGCTGTCCGCGCCCTTCTTCTTGATCATCGTTGCGGCGCGGTCGTCGGCGTCGTCATCTTCATCGTCGAAGAGCAGAACGCTGGTGTCCGAGCTGCTGTCGCCTTCGAGGGCTCCCAGTTCGAAGTCGCTTTCGTCATCGTCATCATCGACTCCGTCGAAAGCGGACATCTGAACCATCGTGTCGGCAGTGCTCTCGTTGCTCGACTTGCCGAGACTCATCGCCGGAGCTGTCGCTGCAAGATCATCTGCGTCCAGTGAGATGCCACTGTCGGTTGGTGCGTCGAGCGAGATCCCGCTGTCCGTTCCGATGTCGAGTGAGAGGCCGCTGTCTTCGGCGGCGGCAAGCGAGATGTCGCTATCGGTTCCGACGTCGAGCGCGATCCCGCTGTCGTCAGCAATGTCCAGTGCGATTCCACTATCGTCAGCGATGTCGAGTGCGATGCCAGAGTCGTCAGCGATGTCAAGCGAGATGTCGCTGTCGCCGCCAACGTCGAGGGCGATCCCGCTGTCATCACCACCGAGCACGATGTCGTCGTCTGAATTGTCACCGCTGAGTTCGATGCCGCCGTCTGTGTGGTCGACCAGCGCGACGTCGCTGTCGCTGCCCGTATCGAGGCTCGGGGAGGGCGACAGTAGTCTTACATCGCTGTCCGAGTTGGACGTCTGCAGCCGCACATCACTATCGGAGTCCGTTTTGATCAGCCTGACGTCACTGTCGAGGCTCAGATCCTCGGCACTGATACCTTCGGAATCCGACGGGAGTTTTACGTCGCTGTCCGATCCCGTATTTACCATGGCGACGTCGCTGTCTGAATCCGGGCCGAGGCCAAGGTCAGGAGCATCGCCGAGCATCATCGGTTGAGTCTGGTCGAGCAGGCGGACGTCGCTGTCCGAATCGGCTCCCGGAAGGATAACCGCGCTGCCTTCTTCGTCATCAAGATCGAGGGCCAGTCGCACATCGCTGTCGGACCGGCCGAGGTCCATCACATCGTCATCGTCGTCTTCGAGAACCAGGCCGTCCTGGCTGGAGTCACTCAGCGAAACGGGAATCGCAACACTGACGCCTTCCGAACTGTCGTCGTCGTCCAGTGCAATTTCGTCATCCGAGTCACCCAGAGACAGTGGGATGTCGACGCTTGAGTCGGACATCACGTCGTCGCCGGAATCACCGAGTGGCTGACTGATGAGCTTTGAATCGAGAACGAGTCGAACGCCGCTGTCGGATGCTCCTTCGCCCAGATCATCGTCGTCGCCGAAGATGTTGCTGTCTTCTTCCTGCTTACGGATGATCGTTGGCTGTTCTGAGATGGCTTCGTCGTCAGTCAGGACGTTGCCGTCGTCAACATCCATCAACGGAACTTCAGGGCTGGAGTCCATCTGGACGGTTCGACCGTATTCGTCCACGTCTTCCTGGCGGAACTTCCAGTTGCCTCGGTCAGCAAACCCACGAATGTCGCCGTCGGCACGTGCCTGCTTGAGCTTCTCTTCTGAGGTTCCGAGAAGGTCAGCGGCTTCCTGAAGACTGAGATACTTCTTTGCCATGAGTCTCGACCAGTCAGTGATTCAAAAGTAACAGTGGTTTTTCTGCCGAGCCAAGCTGGGCAGGGTTGCCACCTCTTAAACAGGATGCCGAGTGACCGGCAGCTCCGTCATTAAATTCATTCTAAAGACCGACAGGCCGGGCACAACACCCGACACTCGCATGAGGTGACGCTCCACGTTGAAACGTTTGTTCTGCATACTTCGCGTGTCGACGCACCATCTGCCTGGTTACAAGGTCTTCGTTTTACAGTATCCGGTTGATCGGCTGTCCGCGCAGGACAATTGAGAGGCCTGGCCCCAATCCATTGGTGTCTGGTGGCGGAGTTTCCGGGTTGTCAGGTTATTGCTGCTGGCAGCAAGGTAATGCGGACGGTCGATTTGACTCGAAATTCCAGAGCAACCGTTTCAACAGGAGTCTGGTTTGGGAGGACTGTCGTATTCTCAGTTTTACCTGGGCTGCTGGTCACGAAGGCCAGCATTGAGATCCGCCGTCGACTCGCAGAACCTGGCCAGTCACGAACTGCCCCATCGGGCCGGCAAAGAATTCGACAACTCGCGCGACTTCGTCGACCAGAGCGATTCGTTCCAGTGTTCCTGATTCCGCGAGGCGGTTCTGATCGACTTCGCGAGTGCCAAGAAAACGGCCCGTCCGAGTATCTCCAGGAGCGAGGCTGTTCACGGTAACGTCGTACGGTCGAAGTTGCAGAGCCAGGCACCGCGTGTACTCCACAACGGCCGCCTTCGCTGTCGAGTAAATCGCCGAGTTGACATTTCCCTGGAAGGCGGCGATCGAGCTGATGTTGATAATCCGGCCCGTCTTCCGCTCCATCATGCTGCGAGAAACGTGCTGGTTGATGAAAACGGTGCTCAGCAGATTGCGATCCATCACCGACCGCACGTCTTCCTCTTTAATCATGACGGCGTCGTTCGGGTTTGGCTTGCCACCTTTAGCGGCGATGTCGCCTCCGGCATTGTGGACAAGAATGTCGATCGGCCCCAAAGCGTCGGTGACTTCCTGAACGATGCGTCCGACCTGCTCGTTGTCAGTCAGGTCTCCGAGCACGCGGACGGTTTTCACTCCGTGCTGCTCGCCGATTTCCCGAGCAGTGTCCGTGAGCGTGGTGCCTTCGCCGTACTCGGCCGGGCCGTTCTCACGCATTCCATGAATGCCGACGTTGCAGCCGAGATTGGCAAGCGTTTCCGCAAACGCCCGCCCGAGCCCTCTTCCTGATCCGGTGACAATCGCCGTTTTTCCTGCCAGCAGTTTTCCTGTTGTGTCACTCATGGTTTTGTTTGTTCCGGGTTCAATGTTCATGGTTATGGTCGGTCGAAACTGTGCCACTGGCTCCGCCAGTGTTTCTCAGATCGGCGAATTCCAATGATTTACACTGGCGGAGCCAGTGGCTCACGAGGAATGGTGCCCTCGTCCGATCTCAAAAGATCGCTAATTCTTAAAGCGTCTTCGTGCCTGCTTCCTCGCCTGTTCGAAGACCGACGCAGTAGTCTTGTCGGTCGTTGGTGATTTTTCATCTGACTCTGGCGACGAGTGCTGAGTTGATTCTTTAGGGAGTGCCACCGTGCTTTGCCGCTTCTCAGAACTGCGTTTGCGGGACGCGCGAGCAGTCCGCTGCCGCTCTCTGGCCGAACGAAATTTCGCCAGCCAGCCGGTCGTACCAGTTTTTTCCTGTTCCGCTTGAGCGACCGAAGCCGCCATCGGAGTTCGTGCGGCTTCACTAAGTCGTTGCCAAAGTGCGAGCCGCCGTCCAGCGATCTCCAATAACAAAAGCACAATTCCGGCGATCATCAGCGGCGTGAGCAATGAGACTGTTCGTGCGGACCGAGGCGGATTCTCAAAGATACTCATGACGTCGGTCCGAAGTTCGCCGCCGCTGAGTTCCGCGATTCGAGACAGCACTTCGCGGCCGGCGGGCATTCCGATCCGAGGTGCGAACTCGGGCGAATACGGCAGCGTCACTGTCGGGCCGCGCGTAAAGGTCCGCTCGCCAGTCTTGACCAGCGTTCTGTACGTGCCGGTCTGGTCGAGACGAAATCGTGATTCAAGTTCGTGAGAACCCGTCCAGACAAAGTCCGGTCGCAGGACTTCTTCACGTTCCTGGCCGGGCGGCACGATGATCAGTTCGGGACTCTGCGTCTTTTTCTGGTCGGGTCGCTCTGGATCAAGCTCAAGCGTGACGATCGCGTCCTGCCCGGACTGCTCGACTTTAATAAAAGCATCGGCCGAGTCGCCGCCGCCCAGCAGCCACCGAACGTGTGTGACGAGAAAATCCTCGTACTGGTCCCAGGTTCCGAACTGGCCGGAAAAGTTGCCGTCAACTTCGAGAGTGATCGCGGAAACTCGACCGAGTCCGCGATACCAGAACGACGACCACGGAGCCTGGTACTCGTCCTGAGAAAGCACGGCCGCAGTCGCTTCAGGCCGAAGATAACTGAGGTTATAGCCGGCGGACGTGGGAAAACTTCCGCTGCCAAGATTCCCCATCAGCAACGCATCGGGAACGCGAGTGCCGGGGATTCCGTCTGGCTGCGTCTCCGGATCACTCTCGATGAACGTGTTACGTGCGATGCTCATCGTGTCCTGAGCAAACAGTCGTGGCAGCTCCTCGGCATCGGCCGTGAACATGATGTTGCCGCCGCCGAGCTTGGCGACATCTTCCAGCAGCTTCGCGTCGCTGTCCGAGTTTGTTCCGAGGCCGATCACGCTGACCGTGATTCCAGCCTCGGCGTACTTCTTCAGCAGGGCCTTGTAGGCACCGGGTTCTTCGCTGTCCTGCGCATCGGAAAACAGAATGATGTGTCGAGTCGAGTAGCCCTCAGCCTTCATAAGCTGCGAGCCGGCTTCGACGAGGGCTTCGTAGACAAAGATGCCGCCGCCCATGCTCTGAATGCCGAGCACTTTGCTAGCGATCTTCTCAGGATCGTCGACCGGCGACATTGGGACGATCACATGCGGCGAACTGTCGACGGCGATCACCGTAATCATGTCCTGACTCGACAACATCCGGACGCACTCGGCAGTGCCCAGGTTGGCGAGGTCCATCTTGGTTTTCCCACCCTTGACCGGAGCGGTCATGCTGCCGGATCGGTCGAGCGCCACCGCAATGGCGACTCGAAGTTTGCGATGCTCCTCACGCAGTTCCATAGAAACCGGCAGGATCTTTTCAAGCGGACTTTTGAAGTAGCCGCCAGTTCCGAAACTGCGCTTCCCGCCGGTCATGAGCAGGCCGCCGCCGAGATCTTCAACGAACTGCGTCAGCCGTTCCATTTTCAATCGTCCGAGATCTTCAGCGGGAACGTTCTCCAGGACGACGGTGCGGTAACGGTCGAGTGAATCCTGAGTGAGCGGATGATCGGTGGCCTTTGCCGTGTCGACGGGGATCCTGGCGGCCTTAAGTGCTCGCTCAAGATTCCCTGTCTGCCCGTCAGAATTCAGCAGCAACACACGCGGACCGGCATCGACTCGGACAATTCCCGCACCGGTGTTATTTTCGGGCAAGGGGTCATCTTCAAGCGTCAGCTTTACCGAGTAGTTATGCAGCCCGCCGTCATCCAGCATGTCTCGAAAAAGCAGACGGTTCATTCCAGACGAAAAGTCGGCGTCGCGGCGAGCGATCTCGCGACCGTCTCGGATAACCTGGACCGTACCCGTTGCCTCGCGACCAGCGTGAACCCACACGGAATACTGAAACGGTTCGCGCGGCGTGACCGTCTCGGGAAGAAGCACAGACTCAATCGCAACGTCACCAACCTGCAACCGTTCAAACTCGCGAGCGTCGATCGGAACGCCCTGCTCCATCGCACGCCGCGCTGCAGATTCTGGATTGGCTCCGTTCGCCTCGCCGTCAGACAGAACAAGGATCCGTGCCGGCCGATCGGCATCAACACGGTCGAGCGCCGTCAGGATGGCGGAATTCAGGTCGCTGCCGTTTGGATTAATGTCCTTCGCAAATTCCGTATGACTGATTCGGTTGGCGAGTTCATACTCGACTCGCGAATCGGTTCCGAAGGTAACGAGCGAAAGACGGTCGCCGCTCGTTGAAGTTGTGGTCACATGATCCTGCAGATTGAGGATCAGTTCGCGAATATTGTCCCGAGCAGCCGCCGACTGAGAGAGCGATCGGTCAGCCACAACGACGACATCAACACCTCGCCCGCCAATGTTAATCCGAGGCCCCGACAGAGCGAAAACAAGAACGACCAGGAGCGCAATCCTCAACCACCCGGTGACGCCCGTCGCCTGCCCAAACCGGCGATACAGAAACCAGACGGGAATCGCGAGGATCAGCAGTTCTGGAATTTCAAACTGCATCTTGTGTTTCGACTCTTTGTTTTGAGGGGCAGGTACGAAGTAACAACTGCTCGGAAATCAGACGTCAATAATCCGCTTCGGGTTTGGTCGCCGTGACGTGCGACAGGACTCCAGCGAATTCGAGGGACATCCGTCGGCACTCGTTGGACGGAGATTATGGCAGCTTTGATATCCCGAGTCGTCCGCCACTTGCTGATCTCAACAGTAAACTGCGAGATTCGGCAACCAGTGAATCTCCGTCAGGCGGTGTCAGATTCAGGGTTCGCCAAACCTGTGCTTCGGCAGCCTGTCTAAATCGCAAGTCGCGCCGACTTCGAGCTTCAGCCCCCGTATCTCAGGAGACCAAGCCAGCCAACTTGACACCGCAGTCGCCCGAAACTAACTTCCGCGCGTCGTCGACTGCCGCGGTGTTAGGGCGTCTGAAATCGAGAAGCTGGCGAATTATTCGCAATTATCTTGAGAATCGTCCCGTTTTCTGCCGATGACAACTCCGCATCCTGGTGAGGAATCCTCACTCATGGTTGCACCCACCATCGGGGGATTAGCTCAGTTGGGAGAGCGTCTGGCTGGCAGCCAGAAGGTCATCGGTTCAAGTCCGTTATCCTCCACTTCATAAACAAGAGCCGCCGATCAAATGTGATCGGCGGCTTTTTTCATGGGCTTTTCGGTGTGAATCGCTGGTCTCAAAAAGTTCAATCAGTTTGTGCCATTTGGGGCATGAATTCGTAAGTGGTTTTCAACCAACGACTTGCGGGGTTTCACTGTCCACTATCCTCGCCTCGTGTATCAGCTTGGTTCGAGTCCGCCTTGGGGAGGGCCGGCACCATGTAATCTTCATAGACCGTCGTCATGACATCTGCTCCA
>CALDJX010000335.1 GCA_937899075.1 uncultured Planctomyces sp.
TGCGGCCGTGGAACCAGCCGAGTTTGACCTTCGACCACCACGGAGCGTAGTCCCACCCCCAGGTTCCCTCGTGGCGACAGACTCGAGCATCGCCACCGAAGGTCGCTCCACCGCCGATGTAGTAGCCGTCGTAGTGTCGGTCGTTTTCGCAGCTTGCCCACGGGGCGATGCACTGCGGATTGCCGGCTCGCTGGAGCTGTGCCCAGTTATTCGGAGCCTCTTTGTACTTCAGCTTGTGCTGGCCGAAGAAGCTCGTCCGAGGGTTGAGGTCCAGCCGTTCTTTCAGCTTTGTGAAGATGCCCTGTTTCGGCTCGGGCTCTTCGGCTGTCGCGAAAGACGGAGCGAGGCTCAGCAGCAAACCGGCCAACACAAAGGATCGATACTTCCCTGGGATCATCGCGACCACCCTGTCGAGACTCTGCGAGACGTCACAGAACCAGCGGCCTGGCCTGAAGCTGCACCACGAAACCACAATGGGCAGTCGCCATCTTCAGCGATCAACCGTGAGGGTTTCGCAGGAACTTCTGATAAGGCAGACGCACCTGGTTCACGATGACTTCATCGGCCCGCACGACCGCGTCCGGGGGAAGGAATCCCTGGGCGCCCGCAAAGGTTACCACGTCGTCCTGATCGACACCGTCACCAGAAACGCCAAACCCACCGATCAATTGCCCACTTGAACCGTAAACCGGCGTGCTGCCCGGGAAGAAGACGATGCCGTTCTGGTTTCGTTTTCGGTCAGTCAGCGGATCGCCTGTTCCGACAAGTCCGTCGCCGAGGTCTCGGAAGTTGGTGTTTGGATGGAAGGCGTCGTTGCCGAGTACCGAATCGAACGCGCTGATGTTGATCGGAGCGTTTGTCTCGACAAGAGCTGCTCCGTTTGGCTGCCCGCCGATTGGCAAGCCCGTCGCGTCTGCAATGTCGGGAAGGATCGAAAATGTTTCGTTCGGAGCTCCAGCGTCGATTCCGTCCGGGAAACGAGGTTCGGACAGGAATCGAATCGTTCGGTTGGTGAACGCCGTCCCGGCCGGCACGCCCGGAATCTGATCGATGTTCTGCAGAGCCGCTGCGTCGGCGTAGTAAGCCGTGTTGCGAGCTTTCGCGACGGCAACGTCGATTGAAAAGACCGTTGCGTCACGCATCCGAAACAGACCGAGCACTTCGCCGGATTTATCCGTTACCGCCATCACCATCCGCGTGCGACTGCTGACCGGAAGTCGCACCGCCGCACGAACGAGGTTTGCTTCAGCCACAGCGGCATTGATGATCTGCTCAACTTCCGCTGCGGTGATGTCCGGTCCGGGGGTGCCGTCAAAGTCTCCGCCATCGTGTGGCGTAACCAGCCAACCAAACGGCACAGACTGACCGTTGATCGCCAGGTCGCCGCCGGTGTTGACTGGTTGATCAGTTCCGTTGACCGCTCCGGTTAGTGGTCCGAGGTTTTGATTCCCAAACTTGACCAGATCACGCAGGCCGAGGATCCCTGCCGTTGGCCCGATGACTTCCAGTTGGATTCCGACGAGGTCGAGGCGTCCGAATGGAATGTCCAGATCGGCGACCGGGTGGATCGGCGGTTTGGCTCCAGCGACCAGTCCGTTACCGCCATTGCTTCCACCGGCGGCGACGACGGCGATGAATTCAGCTTCGAGCACTTTCGGCGCGTTATTGCGAGCGTTCTCAGTTTGCCCGACTCCGGCCTGGAAGTTCTGTTCGAAGACAGCCGTTCCGTCCGTGCCAGGGAAGAAGACTCCGATGCCGCCAATCAGTGTTTCGCCCTGTCCGTTGCCATCGGTGTCTCGGAACAATGGGACGCCGCCCGGCAGCGTGGCGATGCCTCGTGCCTGGGCCGTCGGAAACACTCCCGACACAAAGCCGTAGGATTCGGGAGCCGAAAGCCGCAGACTGTCGGCCATGCCGTTCATGTCGACGTCGGGGTTGTCCGCGTAACCGTCTCCATCCGTGTCGAGCGGCACGAAGGCAGTGTCGATGTTAAATCGGTTTCTGAGTGTGATGTCGTCGGCCGTGCCGCGGTCGCCGTCTTCGCCTGGATGCTGAATGGAATCGCGGTTTGTGTGCTCAATCGCGAACAGGTCGACCGGTGGAGTGAATGCGACTTCCGGCGGGAAGTGACCGCCCAGACCGATCGGAGCCACAAAGCCGGGGCCTTCAAAGAATGGATCGTTGCTGTTTGGGTTCGAGTTGACTTCGCGGAACGTCACCGTTGACTGACTGATGAAACGAACGAGCCGCGACGTCAGCGGCGCGAACGTGCCGTTGACCGGATCGCCGTTCGAAAAGAACGCGGCCGTGCGAGCTTTTGCAACGGCTCCGTCGATGGCGAATGTCAGCAATTGTGGATCCGCCTGAAGTCCGGCGTCGACGCCTGCTTCGACTCGTACGCCAAGGATGTTTCCGCCGCGATCGACGATCGCGATGATGGCGTCGTCGCTCGTTGAAACCTGAGTCGCGTAACCAAGAATCGCCGACACTTCCGCCGCCGTCAGTTGCGGATAATCCGTAAACATGGCATGCAGACCGTGCAGCGCAGCGTCTTCCGGAGCGACGACGCTGATCTCACCAATGGCCGAATTGTTCACGGCGTATTCGTAGGTCTCAAGCCCTCGTTCACGATCGTAGTTTGCGTTCATGATGTCGCCGAACGATCCGCTCGCTGAGTCTTCCAGACCGAGTACGTGACCAACTTCGTGGCCGACGATCGTTCCAAAGTCGAACGTGCCGTCCGGGTTTCCGTTGTCGATGCCGGCGTCGAGATTCTCGGTATGGTCGACAAGGATGATTCTCTGAAACACGCTTTCGCCGGATTCAAATCGAGTTTCAATCGTGCCGCCAAGACCGAGCACTTCTCCGGGAGTACTTTCCTGGCCAACAGCTTCAAGTGCCCCTTTGTAAATAATCACGACGTCAGAATCGGCAGACGTCGTGTCCTGCACGAAGGTGACTCG
Organism: uncultured Planctomyces sp.; assembly: GCA_937899075.1. Lineage (GTDB taxonomy): Bacteria > Planctomycetota > Planctomycetia > Planctomycetales > Planctomycetaceae > JABMPE01. The sequence continues at coordinate 2,964 of CALDJX010000335.1, forward strand.
GTTGCCCGTCGCCTGTTCCCACTTACCGAACGCGGCCTCGGCGCTGGCTTCTTCCGCTGCGGTGATTTCGTTCTGGTAGCCGCCGAATCCTCGGAAGTCGTACCGGATGACAACCTGTTCGCCGTCAAATGTTCGGTCTGCGGCCGTCGCCGATTCACTAATTCCGCTGGCAGCCTGCGGCGTTCCAGCAACGTCGATTGGCACTGCCGAAGTGGTTCCGCCTGAGTCGTTCGAACTGCCTCGTGGAGCCGCACCAGGTGTTGCAGCTTGAGCGGCCGCAACCGGCCCCGCCCCGCCACCAAACGTCAGATCGAAGTTCGACGAGATCTGATTCGCGCTTCCCTTCTTAGCATCCTGGTCTTCGAGATACAGTTCGTCCGTCTGAGCGACCGGTCCCGGATCGGCATCATCCTCGTTTTTTTCCGACTCGGTCGATTCTGGATTCTCCGACTTCTCAGTGGCAGATTCGTCGTCGTCAGGCTCTTCGCCGTCGAGCAGCAATTTCCCAAGATCAGAAAGTGCTTCTTCACTGATGATGACATCGTCAGCCGAATCGCTCGATTCATTTCGCGACGCTTCCGAGTTCTCAGTCTTCGATGCACGACCCGTCTGCTCACTGTCGGTTCCGGCTGCGCGTTCGGCGCCGGCAACGCGTTGGGCACCGGCATCGTCAGCCGCGCTCGCAGAATTGTCGCGGGTCGATTTGCCGTCGGCCGGCGTCTCTTGCTGCCGAGCCAGCCAGGCGAACTGGAGTTCCATTCGCTGAAACTCATCGCCCGCTTCCATTAACGAAATGTCCGCGGCGGACAGGTTGTCGATTTCGTGCTTTGCCAGCAGATCGACGGTCGAGATGGGCAGCAACTCGCCGGTCGGAACTCCAGTCTCGGTCGGAACGAGGCTGCCGAGCAGGAGCTTCTGCTCAAGCTGCTCGGTCAAAATCGCAGAACGTCGGCCTGCACGTTTGCGGCCGGGCTTCCCGAAAATACTGGAATGATTCAACGTTTGACGGAACCAGGACACGTGCCACCTCCCTGCGGCGAATTCCCGAGCTTCAGCCGCGGCGGTCCCTCCAGACCGGCCACAGCCATTCAATTAGCAGAGCCCCCGCGCAGTCGCGCGTAACGCTCTTCAGTCTCGAAATCGGAATAATCGGCACAGTCAGTGAAATCGTTTTTGTACGAATCTCCGGAAAACTCCACAGAAGCGCAGAAATCCGCCGTTCGGACGACCTTCGGCGACTTCAGGACGCATTCGAAATTCCTTTGCGAAACAGGGAACTTTTCTGTCGGGACGACGTCAGAAATCCGCATCTTTGAGACCCCGCGTTGTGTCTTCAGTCTTCGGATGAACCGTAACCAACTTCTCTCAAAGCATTTACGTGACGTGAGCATCAGGATTTCCCTGACGCTCGGATCTGAATAGAGTGGCGGGACTTCAATTGGCCGAAAATCGGCGAGCTGAGTTCCGATCAAAACTTGATGCGAATGCGGCATTCGATCCGAAAGGATTGAGACCGGCCCTGTGTGGCCGCATTCGATTCGACCCTGCAGGGCAGGACAACGAGCCATGAACGGCACGCCATCCAATGAACGACTGTCAGCCTGGCTGGACGACGAACTGCCTCTCGATGAGCGGGCGGAAGTCGAAAAGCTGTTGGCCGAATCTCCCAAACTTCGCGAAGAGCTGAACGAGCTGCAGCGACTTTCCGGTCGGCTGAAAAGTCTGCCAGTCAGTCAGGCACCGGCCGAAATGCAGCAGGCGGTCATGCGATCGATCGAGCGGGAAACTCTGCTGGCAGGCGACGACTCAGCAAAGGTCGCTCGCAGCGGAAGACTGCTTCGAGTGCTCACGACAGCCGCCGGTATCGCTGTTGTTGTCGGAGGCGGGTTGTGGTTCGCCTCGAACGGTGGCCAGAACGTCGCCGTTGTCGATCCAGTCGCCCCGGAAATCGTGACGGCTCAGCAAACGCCAACAACCTTACAGGCCAACAAGCGCGAACAGAAAATGTCCGTCGACCTTCCGACGCGGCAGTTCGAGATCAATCGTGCAAAGTTAAGTGAAGCCGAAATCGGAGACATCGTCGAAGCCGTGCGGCAGGATGGCGAGTCGGTAACCATCGTTCGTCTGACGGTTGTTGATCGTCACGCTGGTTTGGAATCGCTGCGAGTTCTGCTTGCTCACGAAGAGATTCCTCTGGACGGCTCAAGTGAAGCGCTGCCCGTTGGCGATCAAATAGGAAAAGGGTTGGTTGCTGTTTTTGTTGAATCAAAGTCGGAGCAACTCAGCCGAACGATCGAGCAGATGGCTCAGAAGCTTCAGGTAGAAACGTTGTCCGTTTCAGACGCGCTGCCGATCGCCGGACTGGATTCTGATCTTCGGTCCGAGCTTGGACTGGTGGATTCCGGCGAAGCATCCGGAACAGCACGAGCTGTCTCTGTCCAGGACGGAAGTCCTCTTGGAAATATGATTTCCGAGCCGGGCAGTTACCCGTCGACTTTTGCATCGTCGGGAAAAACGATCGCCACTGATCGCCCGGTTCGAGTCATCTTTGTCCTGACAGACGCTCCAACGGCGAAGCCTGCAGCGGCTGCAAAGCCCACTGAAAATGGAGCTGCGTAGGGCAACAAATCCCGACGCATCGATCGCTTCAAAGAAACATCAGGGACCACCACTCGGTGGTCCCTTTTCGTGCGCGGAACGCGATTATCCGACACTCCTCGAAAGTATCTCTGGTGAAGGATTGACTTTCCCACGCAAACTGTCGAAATGCGCAGCATGGGATCCAAAGCAGGCTACATTCGCAAACGAAGAACGTTGCGACTTCCGATCACACTCAGCGTGATCATGATGACGCTGAACGTCGCGCTGATGGTCTGCTGGATCATCCTGCTGGCTCAACGAGGCTCCTGGAGCGCCTTGACGATCGGCACGATCATGTTCGCGCTGATTTTCGTCGGCATGATGTTTTACATGTTTCTCACCGTGAAAGAGGTCAGGCTCAACCAGCGGCAGTCAAACTTTGTTGACAGCGTGACTCACGAGCTGAAGACGCCGATCGCCGCTCTGAAGCTGTACCTTGAGACGTTGCAGCTCCGTGAGCTGAGCGACGAACAGCGAGCCGACTTCTACCAGACCATGGAGCACGAACTTCAACGGCTCGACCATCTGATCAGTCAGCTTCTGGAAGTCGGACGTCTGGACGCGATCGGTCATCAGTCGGATCCGGAAGACATTCAGCTTGAACGTTTACTCAGACGCTGTGCGATTTCAGCGTGCGCTCACCATAAACAGGAGCCTGAGCAGGTGGTGACGTTCGACGTTGAACCCATCATCGTGCACTCACGGCCGGTCGTCCTGGAGATGATCTTCGGAAACCTGCTGGATAACGCAGTCAAGTACGCCGGCGATCCTCCGCAGGTCGAAGTGCATGTTCGGATGAAAGGTGCCGATCGGGTCATCGTTCGAATCACTGATAACGGAGAAGGCGTTCCTTCCGATCTGCGGAAGAAAGTCTTCCAGATGTTCTACCGCGGTGGCGACGAACTGGAACGCCGGCAGAAGGGGACCGGTCTGGGGCTGTACATCAGCCGGACTCTGGCTCACATTTTGAAAGGAAGCATTTCCATCCATGACAGATTGGACGGTTCGGGCAGCGTGTTTGAAGTCGAACTTCCGGGGAGGCCGGAGTCATGAAAATCCTGATCGTTGAAGACGAAGAGGCTCTCGCCAAAGGCTTGAAGTTCAACTTCGAGCAGGAAGGTTACGAAGTCGAAACTGCCGGCGATGGACACCTCGCCCTCGACCTGTTTGACGCAGCCGATCCACCCTTCGATCTGATTCTGATGGACCTGATGCTGCCCGGCATGAGCGGCTACGAAACAACTCGCGAAATCCGTGACCGCGACGAAGGGGTTTCAATTCTTGTTCTCAGCGCCAGAACGCTCAGCGAAGACCGAGCGATGGCCTTTGACGCGGGCACGGATCAGTACCTCTCAAAACCGTTCGCGCTGCCGGAACTGCTCAGCCGGGTCCGCAACCTGACAAACCGGAGACAGGCACGTGCGACGTCTGCCGTCAAAATAAGAACGTCACCTGCTCTGCCTGCACAATTCAAGTTCGGCGATAAGATCGTCGTCGATTTCGACCAGTTCGAATTAACCGTCGGTGGCACAACTCACCCGCTGACCACAATGGAAATACAACTGCTGCGGTACTTCATCGAGCACGAGAGTCGGGTACTGTCGCGAGATCAGATCATGGAGAATGTTTGGGAAGATACCTCTGCATTCAGCACACGCTCCATCGACAATTTTGTCATGCGACTGCGTCGTCTGATTGAGCCTGAGCCAAGCGCACCTCGGCACATTCTTTCGGTCCGCGGCACGGGATATCGCTTCGTCGCGAACCCGGAACCGGGAGACGCTGACTCTGATTCTGAGAATCCGGCCTGAATCGACGGAAAATGATTCCCGAAACTCACCACAGAGGCTCCGAGACACAGAGTTTCGTCCAACTGAACTTTTCTGTGTCTCCGTGCCTCTGTGGCTAGAGGACGTTCCGAGCTAACCTTCAGGCTTCGCCGACTTACCGCGAAAACTAATCGAGAATTCACCACACTGACTCGTCATTCAGGCAACTTCTTAAATGTCGCTCGCTCGGTTCAGCGTACGAAACCCGGTTTTCGTCAACATGCTGATGCTGGTCATTCTGGCCGGCGGGACGATCTTTGCGCTGACGCTTGTCCGCGAGATGTTTCCAGAATTTCGGCCGAACAAACTCATCATCACGGCGATTCATCCCGGCGTGCAGCCTCAGGAAATCGAGAAGGCCGTCACGATCAAAATCGAAGAAGCCGTTCGCAATGTGGAAGGCGTCGAAAAGGTCGACTCGACCGTCTCGGAAAGTCAGAGTGTCACAACACTGACTCTCTACAACGAAGTCGAAGATGCGGAAAAAGTTCTCAACGAAGTGAAACGCGAAATCGATGCGCTGCCGGATCTCCCCGACGATCTTGAGCGTGTCACTGTCAAAAGTTTCGAGCCGATGCTGCCGGTGATCTCCGTCGCAATTTTTGGCGAAGGAGACGAAGCGGATCTCAAACAGGCAACGCGAGATCTGCGCGACGATTTGCTCGCCCTGCCCGGAGTCAGCCGGATCATCGTCAGCGGCGTTCGCGATGACGAAATCAGCGTCGAGATCATTCCCGAGCGGCTCATCGAGTACGACGTGACCTTTGACGAGGTCGCCGATGCGATCCGCCGATCCAACCTCGACGTCTCAGGCGGCCAGCTCAAGGGATCGCGCACGACCATCGCCGTTCGAACCGTTGGCGAAGAACTGGAAGGTTCGGATCTGGAAGACATCGTCGTCCGCTCCGGCGGTGCCGACGGGAAGAAAATCCTGCTGCGGGACGTCGCAACAATTGCCGACGGATTCGTCGACGTCGACATCGAGGGCTACTTCGATTCAAAGCCGTCCATGAGCTGCGACGTTTACAAAACGAAGTCGCAGGATGCGATTCTGATTTCGGCCGTCGTGAAGGCGTACATCGCGGGCAAGAAGAACGAACCGTTGAACGCGTCCGGTGATGGATGGTGGCAGGCCGGTCCGCTGAAGGCCTTTTCGTCCGTCGTCGACGCGATCATTGGCCGCCCCGATCTACAGAAAGTCTACGACGAAAGTCGAGCCAACCCGTTTAACCATAGTTTCGAAGTTGCACTCAACACAGACCTTGCTCGCTTCATCGAAGGCCGTCTGGATCTGATGGCGAGAAACGGGAAGACGGGACTCGTGCTGGTCCTGATTTCGCTGATGCTGTTTCTCAATTGGCGAGTCGCGTTCTGGGCAGCGGTGGGATTGCCGGTGTCGTTCCTGGGGACGTTCATCGTGATGTGGATCTTCGGCATCTCGATCAACCTGCTCAGCGTGTTTGGGTTGATAATCGTGCTGGGCATCATCGTCGACGATGCCATCGTCATCGGCGAAAATATCTGCCGACACGTCGAAGAAGGCGAGCCTGCAGAACAGGCCGCCGTCACGGCCACCGAGGAAGTTCAGTGGCCGGTCATCATCGCCGTGCTGACAACGATCGCGGCGTTTGCTCCTTTACTCTTTATTCAGGGAACGATCGGCGATTTTATGGGCGAGTTGCCGATCGTCGTGATGGCGGCTCTGAGCGTTTCGCTGGTCGAAGCGCTCGTCATCCTGCCGTCTCATCTGAGAAATCTTCCCAGTCCGGAGGAAGAGGAACGTCGTCGCAAGGCCGCTGGCGAGCCCGGCCGAATTGTTAAGACGTTTCAGCGATTGCGAGCTGCGCAGGAACGATTCGTCGTCAACGTCCTGCAGACAAAGTACGAGTCGTTTCTCCGCAAGGCCCTTCGCTGGAAGTACCTGACGATCTGCATTGCCGTTGCCACGATGCTCATCTCATTTGGACTGGTCGCTGGCGGCCTCGTTGAATTCGTCTTCATCCAGGACATGGACAGCGAGACCGTCATCTGCGACATCGAACTTCCGATCGGCAGCCCTGCCGACCGAGTGCGGACCCGCGTGATGCAGATCAGCGATTTTGTTAAACAGGATCCCGAGGTCGTCAGCGTTCAGGCCTTCGTCGGAATCCAGGTCGACGTCGCCGGTGAAGGCGCAGTTGGATTCAAGAATCGGTCGCACCTCGGACAGTTGGTCATCGAGTTGCAGGAATCTGACGCTCGCGAAAGCGCGGGCGGAAGATCCAGCAACGAATTGCTCGCGGGCTATCGGGAGTTCACGCGAACTCTTCCAGAGATCAACGCCGTTCGGTGGCTGGCCTTGAACGGCGGTCCCGGCGGTAAGGACGTGGTCGTCAGAATCAGCGGAGCAGAAACCGAAGAACTGGTCGAAGTGGCGTCGCTGGTTCGAGAAGAAGTCAGCAGCTATCAGGGCGTCTTCGATCTTGACGATGACTACGACGCCGGGCAGCGCGAAGTTCAGCTTCGATTATTCGAATCAGCCGGTGCCAGCGGCGGATCCGTCGCGGCTCTGGGGTCTCATGTTCGATCGGCTCTGTACGGTCGCGAAGCACGCCGCATCACGCGCAACCGCGAAGACGTTCGCATCATGGTTCGGTATCCGGAATCTTTTCGCGAAAGTGTTTACAACCTCGAGTCGATGTGGATTCCAACCGGCAACGTCGCTGGGCAACGAAGCTGGATCCCGTTGCGGCAGATTGCGGAACTCAGTGAAACTGACGGAGTCACCTCGCTGTACCGCAGCCAGAATTCGCGAGCCGTGACTGTCTATGCCAACGTCGATGATCAACAGGGCAACACTTCAGACATTCTGAGTGGCGTGCAGAAGAAGTTCGAAGAAAGTATTCAGGCTGATCATCCGAACGTACGCATCGAGTTTCTCGGCAGCTTTGAAGAGATGCGAAAGTCTTTCGCGGGTCTGAAGCTCGCGTTCCCGGTGGCGCTCCTGCTGATTTACATGATGCTCGCCGGTCTGTTTCGTTCGTACGGTCAACCACTGGTCGTGATGGCGGCTATCCCGTTCGGAATTCAGGGAGCCATCATCGGTCACCTGCTGACCGATAATCCGATCACGATTCTCAGTCTGATTGGCATGGTGGCTCTCAGCGGAATTCTCGTGAACGACTCACTGGTTCTGGTTGACTTTATCAACAGCCGGGTTCGGAAAGGTGTCAGCCATTTCGAAGCCAGCATCGACGGCGCGAAACTTCGCCTGCGAGCCATCCTGCTTACGACTCTTACCACCGCGGCCGGTCTGACTCCGCTGATGTTTGAAACCAGCTTCCAGGCGAAGTTCATGATCCCGATGGCCGTCACGCTGACGTTCGGGCTGATCTTCGCCACGGCGTTGACGCTGGTCATCGTCCCAGCGCTCAACCTGATTTTCCTGGAGCTTCGCGGCCACGAACCCGGCGAGTGATCGCAATAACCGTCATTCCCGCGCAGGCGGGAACCCAGTGTTGACCGTACCAAAATGTTCGTCGGCTGGTTTCCCGCCTGCGCGGGAATGACGCGTACCGTTTCACGTGCCAATTCTGGTCCTGTGTCTCAGTTGGTTGACGGTGCGGCGACTGGTAAAGTGTCCGATTCGCACTTTTACCTGCCAACCCGCGAGTCCCGCCCCTCGGAGTTCACACCATGAGACGTATTGCTCTCTCCCTGTTTTTGATGCTCGTCTGCACGGCTACGCTTTCTGCTGAAGACAAGGCGAAGCTGAAAGGGCTGATCATCACGGGCGGTTGCTGCCACGACTACGACAATCAGAAGCTGATCATCGAGCAGGGTCTGTCGCAGCGAATCAGCATCGACTTCGACGTCGTTCACGAAGGCGGCACGGGTCGAGACCACAAAGTTTCTGTCTACAGCCAACCGGGCTGGGCGAAGAAGTACGACGTGATCGTTCACAACGAATGCTTCGGCGGAGTGGTGGATGACGACTTCGTCAAAGCGATTGCTCAGGCTCACTTCGAAGGGGTGCCGGCGATCTTCATTCACTGTTCACTGCACAGCTACCGGAACGCTCCCGTCGGAGCGGACGCGTGGCGGGAACTGATCGGCGTCACGTCGCGGCGCCATGAGAGCAAGCATCAGGTCGTTGCTCAAAACGTCAACGAGCATCACCCCGTCATGGCCGGCTTCCCGCTCGAATGGAAAACGCCCAACGGCGAGCTGTACATCATCGAGAAGGTCTGGCCCAACGCGACGCCGCTTCTGCAAGCTTACGGCAAGGACACGAAGCAGGTTCACACCGTCGCCTGGATCAACTCGTTCGGCAAAGCAAAGGTCTTCGGAACGTCGCTCGGCCACCACAACGAAACCATGAACAACGACGTCTGGCTGGGCATGTTCGCTCGCGGAGTTCTCTGGACGTGTGGCAAGCTCGACGAAAACGGGAAGCCGTTGGCAGGCTACGAGGGGACAGGCATCAAACCAATCGAACTGCCAAAGATCGAACCGATCCCTGAGACGAAACCTGCCGGCAAGAAGAAGCCAAAGAAGAAACAGTAGACACGGAATCTTTTCCAGGGGTGGCACAGGTTGCTTGCAACCGGTGTCGCGAAGCGACAAGAGGTCGTCTCCAAATATCGTGCTCTGTCGAGTAAACCTCTTGCGGCTGCGCCGCTCAGGTTGCAAGCAACCTGAGCCACCCATCGCGTTGGAAGAGTTGGTCAAGTTCCTCATCAAGCTGCTACTACAAAATGCATATTCAAGACGGATATCTCAGCACCAGTGTCTGCCTCGCGACCGGAGCGGTCTCGCTGGGCGCGGTCGCGTACAGCCTGCACCGGATGAAGGATTCGCTGGGCGAGCGAACCGTGCCGCTGACCGGGATGATGGGGTCGCTGATTTTCGCCGGTCAGATGGTCAACTTTCCGATCGGACTTCCGGTCTCCGGGCACCTGATGGGAGGAGTGCTGGCCGCGGCGATTCTTGGGCCGTGGGCCGGTTGTATTGCGGTAACGCTGGTGCTGGTTGCTCAGTGGGCTCTGTTTTCTGATGGCGGACTGCTCGCTTTGGGAGCCAACGTTCTACACATGGCAGTGCTGGGTTCGATCGGCGGTTACGCGGTGATGACAACCGTTCGGAAGTTGCTCGGCGGCGGTTTTCGAGGGACCGTCGCTGGTTCAGTGGTCGCGGCCTGGCTGGCGGTGCTCGCCGCTTCCGCCGTGTTTTGTCTGGAGTTCCGACTGTCGTACGCGGCGAGCGACTTCGACTTTGGAAATATCTTCACGCTGATGGTCACGCTGCACGCGTTGATCGGCGTCGGCGAAGCCATCATCACTGGATTCGTCGTGAGCGTTATCTATCAACAGCGACCTGATCTGATCGACATGGCTCAACAGGTCGACGCAACGGTGGCGAGTTCCGCGAGCCGTTTCGCCGCCGCTGGACTGGTTTGCGCTCTGGCTGTTGCCGCTTTTGCCGCGCCATTTGCATCGGATCTTCCAGACGGTCTCGACTCAGTCGTCGACAGATTTCGTATCGCCACCTCAGAAGACAGCACGGCGGGGCTCTTTGCAGACTACGACCAGATTCCGATTACCGGCTGGCAGAGTTTATCGATCTCGGTGGCAGGGATCGGCGGATCGTTAGCAGTCTTCGCGGCGGCAGTCCTGATCGGACGAGCGATTCCGGTCAACACTCCAACGATCGCGGTCGAGGCAACCGGTGAGTGACTTCTGGGACCGCTACGGCCGCTCGGTTTCGATCTGCCACCGAATGCCGCCAGTTCTGAAGCTGGCTCTGGCGATCAGTGTGATCGTCGCCGGAGTCGCCATCCCGGTTCGCTACTGGCCGGCTTACGGAGTGCTCGGCTGCCTCGTTTTTGCGGGACACAGCATCGCCGGAATTCCGCTTGGATACCTGATTAAACGGCTGCTGATTTTCCTGCCGTTTGTCGGCTCGATGGCGATTTCGTTGCCGCTGTCTCAGGGGCTGGACCGCGGCTGGGATCTCATGCTGCAGATCATGTTTCGCGGTTGCCTGGCGTTTCTGGTCAGTCTCTGGCTGGTCAACGTGATGCCGTTCGAACAGCTGCTGGTCACCCTTCGCAAGCTGCGAGTCCCCGCCGTTGTTGTCGCGATCCTCGCCTTCATGTATCGCTACGTTTTCGTCGTGTGGGACGAGCTGGACAAGATGCGAACCGCCCGAAAAGCCAGGAGCTTCTCGGGCGGCAGCTTATGGTTTCGCTGGAGGACGCTTTCGCAAATGATCGGCATGCTGCTGATCCGGTCTCTGAATCGTGCCGAGCGGATTCACGGAGCGATGTGCTCACGAGGCTGGGACGGCGAAGTCCGCTGGCTGGATGATCAGGACTGACGCCAACGGACTTCGAGCAATCGCAAGTTCGGGTTCCCAGCCTTGCCCGATCATCGAAGCGCCGGTCATGGGCTCCTCACCGGATTCAAATCGGGTTCTGGTACGACCGTTGGCGTTTCGGGTGGACTCGAAGGCTTGAGCGATTCTGTCGGCACACTGGTTTCCGGCAATGCGATACCTGGTTCGTCCAGAAAGTTTCCGTCGATTGAATCATCGACCGCTCTGCTTCGCGATGTGGGTCGCGGCTTAGCGATCACGGTGTGTTCGAGTTTTATGGCAGGGGCGTCCTGATAAGGCCGCAACGGCGTCTCTGAATTCTGCGATGTTCGGTTTTCGACATCGAAGACAGCCAGGTCAGCCGCTGCCTGTTTGAGACGAAGTTCTGCTTTCTCAATGTCGAGTGTGGATCGTCGATCTATCCGCGGAAATACACCCGTCACCTTCTCAATTGCGTCGCGTCTGTGCTCATGCTCGGCCTTGGCCGCTTCAAGGTTCTTCTCCAGATATCGAATATTCACCTTCAGTGAGTTCGGTTGAGCCTCTATCCAGCGACGCTTTTGTTCGAGCATTTTTTTCGCCTGATCAAGAGCAAGCGTTGCCAATCGCAATTCATACTCAAGGTCCTCTTCCTGATCCGAGCCTTTCAGTCTTGAGAGCCGGCTTTCGATCTGTTCGACTTTTACGCTGGCTGTTTCGACCGAGTTTTCCGCAACGATTAAATCCAGTTGCCACGTTGAGCCTTCGTTGCGGGAAGAATCATGGAGTCCGTTTTGCCGCCGGGAACTAACAGGCGTCTCAGCGGACATTGCTCCACCAACGAATTCGAAATCGTCGTCGATATCGAGTTCCGGAAGATTGCGTAACGCTGTGTCTGAATCGGATTCTACGCCAATCGGGAACTCTGCTACCGGCATTGGTGGAACTCTCGGGGCAACGCCAGGGGCCACGTCCTCAACTCCGTCTGCAAAGTCTGCAAAGGGAGTTGGCGGGACCAAGTCTTCTTCGACGGCGTCGTTACTTGTTACAGGAAAGCCAAAGTCTGTGGAATCAGGACCGAATGAGTCGTCAGGTGGTGGCAACAGCTCATCCAGAGAACCACTTGGCTGAGCGGGACCGGTTCGAGCAACTTCCCAGCTCAGATCGTCTTTCTCGCCGAGCAGCTCGTGCAATCGTCTGTTGATGATCTGCTGCCGAAGCTGCGATCGCCGTTGAACTCGCGATTCGATATCTGCAAGCTTGCTTTTGATGGCCGCGACTTCGAGTCCCTGCAACTGCAGACGCAGTTTGAACGACGCTTCCAGCACGTCTTCGAGTTTCTGACGTGCTTCGGCAAGCTTCGGATGGTTGCTCGAATACTTGCGCCGAAGACTGCGAATCTCGCTGGCGAGCGCGACTGATTGCTGATCATGGTGGGCGACATATTTCCGCATCCGCTGCGTTTGAACGGTCGGGCCGTCGATCTCCTGCCAGCCTGAATCTTCGTTGGTGATGAAAACGTCCGGCTTCCTCGAATCGGCGGGCGACTCGGACGACGAGTCCATGAATTCACCACCGCCAGCACCGATCGCCGGCTGGTCAAGCTGCAGAGCCAGTTGTTCAATCTGAGCGACCTCCGCAGCAGGCCCGCGAACGACAACGCTGTTTGTCGCGGCTTCATGCCAACTCCGCAGCTGTGTCTCTGAGGCCCGATTCCCGGCGAGCTCCCAGGCGATGTTTGTGAAGTCGACCGCTTTCAGATGTCGTAACCGGATGATTCGGATTGGCCACTGACCGGCATCTACGCGTGAGCCATCTTCGGAAGCGTCAACAAAACCATGCG
>CALDJX010000336.1 GCA_937899075.1 uncultured Planctomyces sp.
TGTCGCAGATTTCCCTCAACATGAAAAGACCAATCCCGACCCGTGATCGGTTACACATACTCCTGACTGCCGGGATCGATACCCTTGGTCACTTCCTTAAGGTGATCTCTCACAGACTCGTGATAGAGAATCGAGTGCTGTTTCGGGAGGTGCTCGTCTATCTTGCGGATGTTGTTTCCAAGACCTTTTCCTTCAACTGACTTTCCAGCATCTTTCAGTATTTTCTTTGAGTCTGCAATCGCCTTTGCCGCTGCTGGACGGCTCAAGTTGCCATACTTGGATACTAAGTGGTGGCACTGGTTATGAACCAGTAGACCAGTTGTTTCGACCTGATAGACATGCTCACCATTGATTTCGAGGTTGTAGACTTGTTGTGGCGGGCCTCGGCGTGGGGTGATTTTGGTGACGAGGGCGGGGTGGTTGGTGGATGAGCGGAGTTGTTCGCCTTCGGTCAGGTTGCTGGCTTTGATGAATTGCTGGCGGGTTTCGCTCCAGATGGGATGGGTAGTGGTGACTCCGAGGGGTTCTTCCAGGCCGGTGATGGAAAGGTCGAGGACGTTGCTGGCCAGGTGGGCCATTGTGCCGGTGACCAGCATTCGGTCGGTTCCGTCATCGGACTCGATGGGCGGGCACGGATTGATGGCCTGCACCAAGGCCGGGCCGTCGAGACCCATTTCGGGAAGTTGCAGGTGAATCGGCGAGCCGGTTCGCGCGTATTGAGCATGTAGCCACTCGACAGATCTCAGAAATCGGAGATCGTATTCGACTCCGTGCTGACTCATCGTAAGGTAGATCGCCCGCCAGCCCTCAGGAGTGATGTTTGATGGGGGCTGGGTTTCGTGTCGGAGCGGGTTGCGGCCGACGACTCGCTGGCCGAGACGGATGGTCTCGATTGACTGAGTCCGCAGGCCGTGTTCGTTGACCGTCCCGTTTGTCGGACGAGCCGCTGCGACGGCCTCGCTGCTGGTCGGCAGCCCGGAATCCAGACTGAACCACGACCAGCCGCCCAGCAGAACCAGAAAAGCAAGCGCCGCTGCCGTCAGACTGTTGAGGATTGGCGACCGACGGAACGGTTGTTGGGTCGAGCCTCGGCCTGCTGCATGTTCATTGGTTTCGAAGATAGCACTCAAAGCTTGCTCGGTTGCCGTTGAATCAATCGGTGGCAGCACTTCGCTGGAGCCAATTTCGCATCGACCTGGCGAGTTTAGAAGTGGGGGTGTCATCCTCGGTCCGTTCAGGTGCCGACGGGTTGCGCTTCGTTTCTGTTTACGTTTTCTGTTGGCCGTGATCAGGCCAACACCGGCTGCGACCGTCAGAATGGTAGAGCTTGAAGCGGTCAGTGTATCAGTTTCGGAATCAGTCTGAACCAGGAAATGGTCAGTTCTGTGTCCCGTGACAACCTGAGTACCAGCGACGAAACAGTTGGAAGAGATGACCGGGAGGCTATAGAGCGAGTTGGTTGTGGCGTCTTCCAGGGCCTCGTTGCCGACTTTGCGGTTGAAGTTTATGCCGTCTCCCGCTTTGAGCTGGGAAGCGCCCAGCAGGCCCAGCATCTGCAGGCCGTTTTGAGGGTTCACTCCGTTGTTGACGGCGTTGGCGACGCCCTGGGCTCCGACGACGATTCCGCCGACGTTGTCAATCATATCGACGCCTCGGGCGACATTGCCGACCATCCCGGCTGAGCCACTCAGGCCTCCTGTCGCGGCGGCCTGCAGAGCTCCGATCGCAATATCTGACGCCAGGCGGGAACTGCCGTAGCCCAGGTCTGAGTTCGGATCGACAGTGACGAAGTCCGGTGCATCGACCTGGCCCAGTGTGACGAGGCTGACACCCGCATCGACGGTCGAATTGATCAGTGCTTTGGCGCCGGTTTTCAGCCCGTTCAGAAAGCCGATTTCCGGTTCGGCAAAGATCGAAGCATTGATTGAGGCAGACTGGGGGGCCGGCTGCGGCGGTGGTGGGACATCTGGCTGAACGATCCCGTCAATCACTGTGACTGTTGCACGCGACACGTGATCGGGGACGGCTGTCACCGTATACACACCATTTTCAACGGTTTCTTCGTATTCGCCGGTCAGGCGTTCGTGATCCTTCACGTAATGAGTGGACTGGACAATTCCAGCAGCGTCTTTGAACACGTGATTGGTAATGAAAAAGTGATCGATTTCGTAGGACTGAGCTGTTCCGCCGTCCCAGCCTCCTGAGGCCGCCGGATCCGGGCCGTCGTCCAAGGCAACTGCGGCAATGACACTGTCAGTGCCGTCATTGGAGTAGGAAGTTTTTTCCAGGTCATGATAAATCGTCAACAGTTCGACAGTCGCCGGACCAGGAAAGCCCACGTCAATGTCAACATAGCCTGTGCCAGTCCAGAGGTGCGTTTCCATCGACTCGACACTCACTACCACAGCCTCGCTGGTCGAAGCGCTCGCGCTGTTTTTCAGCACCTGGTCGCCGGTGCCGGCATCGGTCGTCACCTGGTAACCGCCTCCCGAAGAACCGGAACCAGAGACAGAAAACGTGACCGTTTTGACGAGATCAACGGTACGTTGTCCGTCCACGCTTAACTGATTGTCCGGGTAGCTGTCACTCTGGCGGGTCCGACTGCTGACACTCAGGTGACCACCGCCGCCACTTCCAGAACCGCCACCCATGTTGACTGTGGTGCCGGAATCGGGGTCGTCTTCGAGTTCGATGAAATCCTCAGTCAAGCCGCCATCTGTATCGTCAGCTGAATCGCCATCATCGGATGTCGCGCTGACGGCGAGCATTGTCACGAGCGAGTCGCCGGAGTCGTCATCTGCCGTATCAGTTTCCGCGTAACTCACGGTCGCTGTTGCTGACGCCGGATCGGTGACGTCAGCCGTGACCTTAATCCCGGACGATGTTCCGAATCCAACGCTGCCGTTCAGGCCAAAGGAAACATACAGATATCTGTCCGTGTCATTCGATTCGCTACCTGAATGCGTCTGGTCGTCGACCTCGAAATCGGACGATGCGGAAGCGCTCAGCGACGAGGCGCCAGCAACAGTCACGGTTCCTGTGATATCGTCCCGGGTAATTTCAGCGTCGACGGGCGTCGTTGCTGAAAGCGACAGTCCGAAGGAGCCTCCACGCGACGCGCTGGTTCCAATCCCGGCGGTCGACATTGCCCGTTTGCCATTTCCGCCTGGAGTAATGGCCTGAGTTATCGGGGCCGGACTGGTGATCGTGCCGCTGTCTTTGCCGTAGGTCGAGTTGCCTCCGATTGACAAAGAAGACAGGGTTGTGGAAGACAGGCCGAGTTCCGTCAACACCCCAGCACTGCCATCGGACAACGTCACCGGAGTCACTGCGATTGAAACGGTGCGTGTCAGTGAGTTGTCGGTCGAGGCGGAAAATTCTCCTTCATCGACAATGTTGGGGGATGCTTCCGTTGCGACAACACCGGGAGGAAGTGGAGCTGTTGAGTTATTCCAGTCTTCGTCGGAGCTGTAGGAAAGACTTTTGGACTCTTCAGAAGTCAATGAGAAGCTGCCATCAGCAGAAACCACGATGGTCAGACCGGTGCTGCCGGATTCCGATTCGACAAAATCGACTCCGTCAGCATCGTTTGTCGTTTCCGTTGTCGTCCAGGTGGTTGCTCGCGACTCAGTGAGCGTCCAGTCTCCAGGGCCGACCCAGACAAGGTCTGTTGTGACTGTGCTGCTGCCATCTGAAACTTTATTTCCGGTCTTCTCGCCAGTGATGGCCTTCACAACGGTCGGAGCTGCGGTCTCAACGGAGGTGGTAAAGGAAAACGTTTCGAGAGGGACATAGGTGCCCAGACTGCTCAACGAGCCTTCCGTCGGCAAACTCGGAATGGTCAGGCTCAGCTCTTCTGGAACCGCGATCTCACGAGAGTCTTTTGCCGGTTCGGTTGTTGTCGAATCAGTTGCTGTCGAATCGGGCTCACTGCTGAGTGCAATGTCGGCTATCTGCTGGGAAAAATCTGTGATGGCAGACTCACTGGCTTCACCAGGTGTGAAGATTGGGTTGACGTCTGACTCTGTTTCGTTGGCATCGTCAGAGTCCAACGAGAGATCTTCGTACTCCGCCGGAGTGTTGCCCGCAGTGCCCTCGTCGCTGCTCAGGTCAACAATGTCAGCGTAAATATCGACAGACGTAAACAGCTCGTCCGCATATTCCGAAGTAAAATACGGGTCGCTGAATTCGCTGGTGTAAGTGGCGGCCTGTTCTGCATACTCGTAAGCGGCCTCTTCGAAATAAGCCGCGTTAGGGTCTTCGAACCCTTCCTGCAGTTCATCAGCGTAGCCCTGCAGGTATTCGTAGTTGTAGTCGGCATAGTCCTCTTCATAGCCGCCGAATTCATCAACGGGAGAGGAGTCATCAAGATCAGCACCATCGGTCACCTCATCAGTTGGTGAGGCACTGACAGTTTCGGTCGCGGAGGCACTTGCAGCCGACAGCAAAACTCGCGGCTCACAGACCTGAATATTCGACGTCGAGTTTCCCGGTTGC
>CALDJX010000337.1 GCA_937899075.1 uncultured Planctomyces sp.
CGAAGTGTGATTGCGAGTGTCATTGCGGCATTCAATTACTGCTGCCGGTTTGACGATTTGGAATCGAATCCAGTTTCCGGGTATCAGAAACCTGCGGCAACGGCGCGAGTTACTTCATTCAGTCCGGATGAAGTTTCGGCGATGTATGAAACGGCTGATGACGCATTTGGGTTGTTCATTAAAGGCTGTTTACTGACTGGCGCAAGACCCTATTCCGAGCTGGCAAAAGTCACTGCGGATCACGTCGTTCAAACTCCACAGGGGATGTATTTTCTATTGAAGGCGAAAACGAAAGATGGCAAATCGGGCCACAAAGCAGCAAAGAAGACAGGCAAGGATCGTCGAATCATGCTCTGTGACCAGATGGAAGGAATCGTCAAAGAACTGATCCAATCCGCGCCACTTGGGTCTGAAGTGCCGTTGTTCCGGACGACTCGCGGACGCGACTGGAAGCGTTGCAATGCCGTTCAGCGCTTTGGAGAACTGCGTCGAAAGTTGTCTATGCCGGATGACCGGTGCATGTACACATGCCGTCACACGTTCGCTAAGCGAACCTTGTCGGGGTACTACACAGGCAAGCCGACGACGATCGAGGTGCTGGCTGGACTGATGGGGAATACGCCGAAAGTCTGTTGGCAGCACTACGCTCAGTGGGCTGATCAGTACAACGATCCGCTGTGGGCAGCACTGGGTAAGGGCATGTAAAGTAGAGCTGCCGGCTGAATTTCCGCTAGCGCACGACAAACCCCTGACTCGTTTTTCGCTGAGTCAGGGGTTTGTTGGAAATGGCTGCTCCATTGCCGTGGGGCAGCCGTGCCGCCAGGGGTAGTTCCTTTTTACTCGTCCGGGCGACCAGGACGAGTGGTGATGTGTTGCAGCGTTCTTTTCATCTTCACTTGACGTCTTGTTGGAACAGGTCTTGAGCCCGAAGTGACGCGCATCAAACTCAGCAGCCGCTGAACCTCGGCTAAGGACATCCGGATCCGTCCCTGTCCGCGAGCACCGCCCTGATAGTATTCGATCGTGACGGACTCGCCGCGTAGCTTGAACGTGCCTGCATCGGATTGACTCAGCCAGTCGTATAGAGTCAAAACGTTGATCCCGAGGGACTCGGCTGCGGATTTAGATGTAATCAATTGATCGACCATCACGGAATTCGCCAGTTTTGCTTTCGGCTTCAGTCATCCCGATCCGTTGGACCACCTTCAGGGGACAGTGATCGAGGACAGGATTTGGCGAATTGTTAAGACGTCTGGTCGCGGCTCGGTCGCTCGGAGCGACTGACGTAAAAGATTTCCAAAAATGGAATTTCGGTTCGATGGGAATGGAGTCACCTCCCATTGGCTGACCTGCGGTGTCTGGCTAAATCCAGTTTTCCGCTGGCTAGGAAAAGGGTTGTCAGCAACGATGAACGAACCTAAAAGCGTCAATCGTAGTTCCGCGTACTCACCTTGCTGCTAAACCATTCGCTGGAGAGTGTGATGCTCGACAAACTGGAAATCGCGATCCGTCGTTACGCTGCGATTGTGCCGACCGGCGGAGTTGCAATGACTCAACAACAGGCAGATCAGATTGTTGATTGGCTTGATCGACACGTGTGTGAACTCGTTGCAAAACTGGCAACCCGAAACTCCTTTCGACAGCGTGCCCGCTGGGGCATCGACAATCTTTGCAGCAATGACCAGTGTGAGGAACGGCGAGCAGTTATTGCCGTCGAGTCCAGCCTGCTTCTCTGTGCTAAATTACTGAGAGACTACGCTGAGAAGAATCCAATTCCAGAAGGGCTGTTGAAATCTGGTCGCTTGAATGAAGTGCTGTCGGGAGAAGTACGAGACGATGCGGATTCGAAATACGAGTGCCGTGAATATCTGCAAATGCAACGTGGTTTCGAACGAGTAACGTTCCTGGCAAAGAGACCTTGGCGCGATCTGGCATCGAAGCAGGACTATTTTTTCCCGACCTCCGGCTACAACCTGAAAACTGTAGGCGCACTGCACCATGCGAATTTCCTTCCTGCCATCAATCTGTCGTTGCGTGTACCCGGAGATTTCATATTCCGTTGCCTGCAAATACGAATCGATTTCTGGAAGCAGACTCTTCAACGTTTTTTTGTCGTGAGTGACACGGAGCGTCGAGAACAGCGGCTTGAGGCAACTCCCCAATGGAATGCAATCCGCGAGGCGATGGCAGAGTTGGAGTTACGAATTCGAAAGTTACGTTCTCTATGTTTCGATGGCCCGGAGCCGCGTCTTCGTGATTCCTGTGTTGCTCTGTTGCAGGTTTACGCTGGAATGCGAATGGATATCGATCTGGGCTGGCTTGGACCAGTTGAACAGATTGTGGCTGGAGCACGCGGTGTTCGTCAGCAGATTTCAGGAAGTCATCAATGGGATATACCGAATCGTATTGCTGAAGCACTGATCGACGTCACTGAAATGGTGCGTCAGTCTCAGTCTCCGGACGAGTTGATTGAGGAGATGAAATCAACACACCGGCTCGTTCTGATCGAGGAGCAGCGATCATGCTATCTGGATGGTCAATGCGTTGCTCGCGATGAGAACGTCGACTGGCACGCCCGCGACAGCATGCCGTGGGAATTGTTGAGTGTTCTGGCAGAAAGCGCAATGAAGCGAAGGAGTGTTGACGCTGTGTGCCTGAGTAATCCACGAGCTGTTCAGACAAAGAAACCACCGACGGCGCAGGCAATCAAGGATCGAAGAGCGAAGCTTAAGAAGCTGATTACTCCGGAGCTGAATAATTTGATCGTCGATGCAGGTCCGGGGACCTATCGCCTCAAGCTTGATCCAGATGATATCTGTCTGCTCGGCTGGACCGATGTAGAACAACTTGAGATTGTTTTGCCGACCGAACCGCGTCCTTCGGGTAGCTTGGTGCTGTCCAGCGATGATTCAGTTGATACCGATCATTGAATCCCGGCAAATGGAGTTCCATCTCTAAATTTTTGGGAAAAACGGGGCATACTTAAGTAAGGCGACCAGTTACCCATTGGCCGGCTGGCGTGAAGGCCTGAATGCAGACCCATTCACGGCAATTCAAGCGACTCGTGGATTCGTTCCGAGCTCAATCGATAGCTCGCATATCACACGTTGAGTCTTGCGAAACGTCGTCGTGAAACGTGAAATCGGGGTGTGGCAAGAAGGATTGCAGCACGGCCTGCGTTCCCGACCGCCAGAGCCGGCCTGGTTGATGGTCGATTTGATGGAACTCGGACGATGGTCGAAATGACATTGGCAGTGTTGCTTGAGTCCATCCTCTTTGAGAGGCCCTTTGTTTGGACAGGACCAGGCGACTTGCCAGCAAGTCCGTACCGAAAATGCCTCACGTAAACTGAAGTTACTCGCCCACGCTGGTCGCGATAGCACTCAACTGGAGTGGCAGACGTCGAGGGTGAGGCGTGAACTCAGGACGGTATTCGCACCTGGTCATTGCTGAAACGGGAAGGCTGCGTTCATTAAGAGACGCAAAAAATTCTTCCCTGTTTCGTATTTTCTTCCGCCAGTCGCCTGCCGCGACCGACCAGCGACCAGTGATTCTCAGAATCGCCACAGTTTGTATCTGCTGTTGCGGTCCTGTGACATTGTTGTACCAGGCTGGCTGCGAGAAATCAGTCCTGCCGCTCAGCGCTAGGCTAGAGGTGTAGAGGAGAATTCGTAATGGCTTTTCAGATTTCAATGGCAGGTGTTCGGCGACAATTAGCCTCTCGGTTTAGCGACAATTAGAATTCCGGTCTG
>CALDJX010000338.1 GCA_937899075.1 uncultured Planctomyces sp.
ATCCTGAACGAAGACCCGCTTGAAGGTCTGCGAGGCTGCGTCTAACTTCGTCCCAACCGAAACCTGACGCTGGGCGTCACCGTCTCGCAGGACGATGTGTACGACACTCAGGTTTTCGCGAGTGCCACGTTCGCATTCCGCAGTTTTTCAGACTTCCTTTCAGCGCCAGGCGGATGCAACGCCGAGCCGCAGTTCACGCAACTGGTCACTCGCAAATCCCGCATCACAACTCAGCGACAGGATCGCCGGGCAACCAGCCCCGTCACCCTCGCGCCGCTGAATATTGTGCAGGCCAGTTCGACAGCTTCATCAGGCGGAAACGGCACGGTGCAGCAACCGTTCAACACGCTGACAGCAGCCGTCGCTGCCGCTGGCGAAGGCGGCATCGTCTTCGTACAGAACGGCACGTTTAATGAATCCATCAACCTGCTGAACGGCCAGCGACTTCTGGCCGACGGCTTCCTCGACACAACGCCTCACCTGGTCAGCACCCAAAGCGGCGTCATCACTCTGCCGGGTCAGCGAACGCGTGCCGACGTCATGCGTCCGACAATCACATCGAACGACCTGGTCGGCACCGTCAAGCTTTGCCCGGATGGCAACTTTGTCGACAACGCTGAAATTCGCGGCTTCGAAATTGCCAACACTGTCGGCAGCGGAATCGTCGGCTTCCTCAACGATGGCCTGACGATTCGCGACAACGTTGTGAGCGGCAACGCTGGATTCGGGATCGCCCTGTTCAACGCGTCCGGCGACACCGTCAACTCGCCGACCGCTCCGGTTTCGGCCTTCAGCATTCAGAACAACGAACTCACGCAGAACAATCAGGGCGGCCTGCTGATCGCCGATGTCGACCTGGCGTCGTTCAACTTTGCCCCGGCCGGCCTCAACATCAACTCAAAGGGCGTTTCACTGGCTGATCGAGGCGACCTGACCGTTAAGGTTTCCGGCAACACAATCAGTGACAACGCAACGACGAACACGCTTTCGCCACTGGGCGACGGACTGTCCGACGCCACGCTCCGAGACGATCGGTTCGGCGTTCAGGTCGTCGGTCTGACGGGCTCGTCGATGACCGTCGACTTTGAATCCAACACGCTCGAACGAAACGGCACTGCCGCAGCACTCGGAAGATTCAGTGCCGCGGGCGGCTTATCCGTCGTGACTGGCGGCTCGTCGACAGTCAACGTGAACGTCAGCGAGTCAACGTTCAACCGAAACGCCGGCACGGACCTTCAGGCATCGATCGGCGACGGTCCGTTCGCGCTGGCAACGGCAGTGTTGAACCTCAACGTTGACCGCAGCCTGTTGCAGAATGCTCAGCTTTCAGAAACCGATGACGGCATTCGCGCAGCGGGAATCCGGCTGGACGCCTTCGCCGGAACACTCAACGCAACGGTCAACAGTTCGGTCATTCTGGGAGACACCACCGTCCTCAACAGTGCCTTCGATCGGATGGACGCATTTTATTCCGTCGCTGGCGGCAACGGCCGAATCAACACGAATATTTCAGGCACGGACCTCAACCCACTCACTCGAACTGGCAACGAGTTTGTCAACTGGCACGTGGGCGTGGGCGGCATCGCCGAAGACACCGGCACCAACAACATCACCATTGCGAATGCCCTGCTCGATGCTGAATGCGTGTTGAAATTCCACTCGGGTGATGCAGGCGTCCCGGCGGCCTCGTCGCTGACAGCGATCGTTCAGAGTTCAGAGTTGATCGCTCGCCTGCCGACGACCTCGCCACTTGACGGCGTTCGAATCGTGGCCGAAGGAAACGCGAGTCTCGATCTGTCGATCCTCGATTCCGAGTACCGATTCGAAGGCATCGTCAACGGCGCAACGCCCGACAGAAACTGGCTGAACGGCAGCGTCAACAATTCGGCAAACCTGACTCTGCTGATCGAAAACGGGATGCCGAGAAATTCGATGCCCGGCTTCACCGATTTCATCAGCCTGGCTTCCGAAGATTCCGGAACGATCTCCGCCACAATCCGCGATTCAACCATCGGACAAACGACCGGCGACGGGATCGACATCGAATCGCTGAACTCGTCGCGAGTCACATTGAACGTCGAACGTTCAAGACTCTCCAACAGTGGCACGGGGCTGATCAACGTACTCGCTTACGACCTGTCCGTGGTGTCAAGCACGCTGACGTCGAACACGTTTGTTAACCCCGCCAACCGCGCCATCACCATGCTGGCTTCCGCTTCGGCCCCGGCAGACAACGCTCGCGTCGGTGCGACTCTGACGTCAAACCAGTTCCAGGCACTGTCCGGAGCATTTCAGGCAACCAGCGATGCTGACGACGGACTCGCCGAAGTTCGGCTCAACATGACGAACAACACGTCGAACGGTCTTTACCTGATCGAGCAGCTTCAAACTCCGCCAGGAGTCGCGACTTTCACCCTGTTCGACGGGGGCGGCAATTCACCAACGCAGACCACGTCTGGAACCATCGGCTCATCCGCAACCGCACTGGACATCACTTTTCCGTGATCACAGGCCGGCGTCCGCCGCGGCTCGATTGAAAACGTAGAAACCGTCCTTTTCGCTGGTCGATTGCCGACTTAACCTTTCGCTTGCCGTCGATAGTCGTCGGCGTTTGTGTTGCAAACAGTCAGGATTTCAGAGGGGATAACAGTCATGGCCGTTGATGACGAGTTTGAGCAGATCGCAGAATGGCTGAAGACCGAGAAGGGACACTCGGATCTCGAAGTCGAAAAAATCATGCTTCACCTTCGCCACTACGAAGAGAACACGAAGCTGAATTCAATCATGGATTCCATCGGCTCAGGATCGCTCAACCTCACGGCGATCATCAACCAGGCTTTGTCGGACGATGGGCATTCGTAGAGGCTCGCTCACTCAACTTTCGAGTTCGACGTTCCAGTAGACCTCGCTGACGAACTTCGACCAGCTGTCGATGCGAATTCCGATCGACGCGTAAATCGGCTTCCACTTAGGTTGAGCCGGTTCCTGCTTCAGCGGCATGTGGGCCTGAGCCGGCGTCCGATTCGCCTTGCGGGAATTGCAATCGACGCAGGCCACAACGCAGTTCTCCCAGGTTGTCTCGCCGCCGTGGGATCGAGGAAGCACATGGTCGATCGTCAGTTCCTCGCTGCCAGGCCGTTTCGCACAATACTGGCACGTAAACTTGTCGCGTTTGAACATGTTCCGCCGGCTGAATGCCACCGATCGACTCGGAACGCGGTCGTACTTAGTCAGCGTGATGACTTCCGGGACGCGCAGCCTCAGACTGCTCGTCTGAATAAACGGTTCGTCGTCGACCGGCTGTTGCAACGCCCAGTCAGACCATGAGTAGATCTGGTAATCGTTGGGGTCGACGACACGGGCCGTGCCGTTCCAAAGCTTGACGAGTGTGCGCGAGACGGTCGCAATTCCGACGGGTTGCCAGTTCCGATTAAGAACCAGCGTCGGGCGACTGAGCAGACCAGCGGTCATCCAGAGTCTCCAGGTTACGGTGCGTTAGTGGCGGTCCGTAGCAGCGTCAGCTCGTGTTCGCGATGGCTCGCTTCGTAAAGAATGGCCGAAGCGCGTCATCGCGAAAACGCACGATAGCCGCCCGAAACCGGTTTGTGGAGAGACTTTTGTTTTCCGAGCATCCGGGTCCATCCCGAATTCACAAATCTCACGGAGTTCCGAAATCGGATTGACCGACGCGTACGGCTCGATCAGCAGCTTTCGAACGTCAACAATTCAGCAGTCGCTCCATGCCTTGCCGGGAACAATCTGACGAGCGACTTCATGAGCACGCAGCACCAGATCCCGAGCAGGAACTATCCGACTGGATTCATCCAGCATTCCCACGCGGTCAAGAACGTCGAGCACGACATCGCCCGTCGCCCGCAACGACCAGGTGAAGCCTCGCGCTCGCAGACTTTCCACGATGCCAGCGGCAACGAGTTCGTCAAATTCGCACAGCAAATCCGCTCCGCCCACCAGAGCAGCGTCGCCGCAAGCCCGATCGGAATCGCCGTGCTGATTGGCTTCGGATACCAACCTGGCGTATCCGGATTCGGTAATGGGTTGCTCGTTCGTGAGCAGGCTGGCAGCCACGGTAATTCTCCTGGACGTTGTGGGTTTACTTAAAGCTGGTCTGACGCAAAGGGGTTGCTCGGGCCTCCAAGCCACGCCCGATGCGTCGGGAACTTCGAACGCTAACGACGCTTGAATGGACGCCAGAATTAGCGAATCTGGTCGAGCCACGGCGATTTCTGAGAATTCTCTTTTGATCCCAGACGGCAGAGTTCTGCACCAGACGCCTGACCATCGACCTTGTGCAATCGAACGCTCACTCGATCTGAAAGTCGGCTCCTGAACTGTCTGTTGAGACACGCAGTCAGCCGATTCGGTTCAGATGACCGGAGCCTGTTTGGGGAGTTCTGACCGGCGGAACCTCAGCCGTACGCCCCGGCAACCGGCACAATCCTCACAATTTGTCGTTCAACGGTTCAATCGGAAAGAGTTCACCAGGCCGCATAACCGATACATCAGACATCTCCCGGTACTGTCGGTGCGTCACAGTGTCGCGCGGCGTTAGCCGGGCTTCCCGTCCGACGAGCTGGCCTCAGGAATCCAGATATGACTGGCCGTTTCGTTTCATTCTGTTCAACAGTTCTTCTCCTTGCCGGAGCGGCTTCCGCACAGGCACAAGGACCTCAGTTATGGGGCGATCCAGGATCGCATCCGTACGAGGTTCAAGGGCCGGCGTGGTACTCGCCTGGTGAGATGCAGGGACCAGGTTCCGGCTATCAACCCTGGACACCCCCGTACCAACCCGGTCCGGCCAACAGGTCCTGGGACAACGTCAGTGGGAATCCTGACAGCGGCTGGGACTACGAAAACACTCCGCTCGACGAATTCTTAGGTGACGTCGCCAGGAATTCGTACGTCCGGATTGAGTACCTCAACTACGCCTTCAAGAACCCCAGCGATCGCTTGTTAGGTTCGCCAATCCTGTCTCAGGTAGACCCGAGTGTTCCATTTCCGGTCACCGACACGGGTGGTCAGCCGGCGGGCGAAGCACGCGTCCCAACGACCGGCGATCTGCAATACCCTGATGCGCAAGGTATCCGAGGCACGCTTGGCATCCAGCTTATCGGCGGAACACTGGAAGCCAACATCTTCTACTTCAGTCCGGCCGAAGACCGCAGTTTTATCGACCGCCTTGGAGACCAAAGTACCAACAACCCACTCAACCCGTTGGAACCACCGCAGTTTCTTGCGACCAGCACGCTGACCAATGGTCAGCTCGGCAACAACCTGCTCATTTATGATGACTCGTTCACCTCAACGACGAAGGCGGAATTGTGGGGCTCTGAAGCCAACTTCATCTTCGATGCCTACCTGCCCGAGCCGATGTTCCAGTTGCGGCCAATGGTCGGATTTCGATACATCAATTTCAACGAAGAACTTCATCAGGTCGGCGTGTTCGATCAGCAGGATCAACTCGTCACTCCACTGGTCAGTCAGATTTCTTCGTACTCCGAAAACAGCATCTACGCTCCGCAGATCGGTCTGCGAGCGGAAATGGTCAGCCGCTGGCTGACGCTGGGTATCGAGCCAAAGCTGGCTGCAGGCATCAACGTTTATGAAACATCGGTAGTCACGCAGTCTCTCAGAAGTCAGGGCGACCCGTTAACCAGAACGACAGCGTCCGGCGAGAAGTTCAGCTTCGTCGGAGAACTGAACCTTTATGCCAGACTTCACATTCGGCAGAACTTCGCACTCACTGTCGGATACCAGGCGACGGTCATGGACCAGATCGCTCGACCACACTCCAGCATCCTTTACAACGATAACGGAGCGAATTCCGACCCGGCGATTGTCACCAGACCGTCGCACGAACGGTTCGACTTCGGCGGAATCAACGTCTCCGGAGAATTTCGCTTCTAATCAGCCGAATACTCCGAATTAGAAATCGCTCAATCTCAGGCCGCCGTGCAAACTGCACGGCGGCCTGTTTTGTGGGTGCCAGACGATTGCTTCACGACACGCAGCCACACAGAATTCCGTCCTTGCAATCATGACTTCTGAAGAGTCATTTCGTACCTGATGTTTGAACTTTATTTGCTAACGCTGGAGCATTTCTTCGATGTCCACTTTCGACCTCGCTGCCGGTGGTGACCCGGATCTTGTTTCGCG
>CALDJX010000339.1 GCA_937899075.1 uncultured Planctomyces sp.
TTGAAGGAACTTCCGAAATTCGACGCCGAAACCTGACGACAGAGGTGTCGACATCCGACCGCGATCGACTGGTGCTTGGCTTCCTGCTGGGCGACACCTTCGCCGCAAACAACGCTCGACGACTGGATGGTGCGCATCTTGTTGACGAAAGCTGGAATTCAGTCGTCGTCAACGGTGCGGATCAGGTTGCCTTGAAGGTTTCATTTGAAAACTCCGCAGCAGAACGAATCAACCTGGAGATCACCCTTGATC
The DNA here is from genome assembly GCA_937899075.1 of uncultured Planctomyces sp. Classification (GTDB taxonomy): domain Bacteria; phylum Planctomycetota; class Planctomycetia; order Planctomycetales; family Planctomycetaceae; genus JABMPE01. The sequence goes on from CALDJX010000339.1 coordinate 253, forward strand.
CGGCATCGCAGTTGCCATCGCAGGTCGAGTTGCTGAACGACAACGCTCAGGCAATGCAAGTCGCGCTGACTTATTCACCGGCGAATGTGGCGGCGCTGCGGAAGCAGAACTTCCCTTCCCATCTGTTGATCGTCGATGTTGATCAGGATGGAAATACACTCAACCGAATCGCGTCTCCAGTTTCTACGCCGAACGACAAACCGGAGACGCAAGTCGCCACCGTCGATCGCAATGACAACCCGCCGCCCGACGCTCCCCTTGTTGACAAGCCGATTGTTGAAGCACCGGTTGCCCGGCAGTCGTTCACCGACGCTCCGTCTGAATGGAAATCTGTAAAACCCGTCGAAATGGCTGCTAACGAAGTCGTCCGTCAAATTGACGAATTACTTAACGAGTTGTGGACGAAGAACGACGTTGCTCCGACGATGCCGGCTGACAACGGTGAGCTGTTGCGTCGAGTTTACCTGGACCTCGCCGGACGAACGCCCAGCGTCAGTGAAGTGCGAGCGTTTGAAAATGACGAGTCGACCAACCGGTTTGAAAGCCTTGTCGATCGGCTGTTGAAGAGTCCTGACCACGCCTCGCACCTGGCCACAGCCTGGCGGTCGTTCCTCATTCCAGAAGGCGTCGACCTGACAGCTTTCGGCGGCGTGGAAGCTTTCGATCAATGGCTGGCCGAACGATTCTCCAGTGACGACTCGTACGATGAAGTCGTCCGAAATCTCCTGCTGGCTGAAGGCCGGTTGGTGCGGTCCGGTCCTTTGCTGTTTTACTCGGCCGCCAAACTTGATCCCGATCAACTCGCGTCTCGAACCGCTCGCGTTTTCCTGGGCATGCGTTTGGAATGTGCCCAGTGCCACGATCATCCGTTCGAGCCATGGGCTCAGAATGAGTTCTGGGGATTTGCGGCCTTCTTTGCTCGCATCTCGCGGCCGAAAGGCACGTTGGAAAGTGTGTCGACCGTCATGCGGGTCAGTGATGTCGATCGCGGCGAAGTCATGCTGCCTGAGACCGAACAGGTAATTGCTCCGAAGTTTCTGGACGGTTCGAAAGTTCTCGAAGGCGAAGGTGCTCCCGCTCGGCGACAGCAGTTGGCTGACTGGCTGACGGCAGCCCGCAACCCATTCTTCGCCAGAGCCACTGCCAACCGAGTCTGGGGCCAGTTGTTTGGTAAAGGGATTGTTGAGCCGATTGACAACTTCGGAATTGAGCATCAACCGGCTTCTCCGGAACTGCTTGATCTGCTGGCCGGTCATTTCGTGGGAACAGACTTCAGCTTGCGAGAGCTGTTTCGAACGGCCGTTCTTTCGAAGGCTTACCGACTGTCGAGTGGAGCGGTTTCTGTCGACGATAAACGTCCGGAACTCTTCGCTCAGATGAATATCAAAACGCTGACCGCCGAACAGGTTTACGACTGCATCTCGGTGGCGACGTTGCTTGACTCCGGACCGACAGGCGACGCAATGGCCGTCAACGTGACCCGCATCGGGAACACCTCCCGTGCCGCATTCATTCAACAGTTCCGCACACCGGTCGGACGAAACACTGAATACCAGGGCGGCATCCCTCAGGCACTCACGCTGATGAACGGCGGACTGATTTCCGGAGCCACTGGCTTGTCGAGCAGCGGCCTGCTGACGTCACTGGATGCTCCCTTCTTCACGAACAAAGAACGAATCGAAGTGCTGTATCTGGCGACTCTGTCACGCAAGCCTCGTTCTTCAGAGTGGGAACTTCTGGACGGCTACATCGGCGAGGACGCCAACGGCAACGAGCTCCAGGAAGGTCTTGCGGACATCCTGTGGGCATTGCTCAACAGTGCCGAGTTCACCTTGAATCACTGATCTGTACTTGATGACCGAACCTTGAAGCCGCAAGAGGACCAGGCCGATGCTTGCTTACCGAATCGCTCAATTTTTCTGCTACCTATGCGGTGTTGCGTTTCTAATAATCGCGTTGAATGAGCGTTCTACTTTGCAACTGTCAGACGTCGAAGCCTTCACCACTCTGCTTCTGACGGTTTGCGGAACGTTGCTCTTTATCTGCGTCGGAACCGTTGGCGGAGTCGCCGGAGCGATCGAGCAGCGACAATCACGCGACGGATCAAACTACGAATAACCAATCAATTTCCTCGGTCGAATTATCGATTCGGCTGAGCACAAAACGGTGACTAACCTTCTGGCTGTCGGCCAATGGGAAACTGATAAACATGACCAGCAAACTCTCTCGACGACGAATGATGTCGACACTTGCCGCCGGAATCGGCGGAGCCAGTGTCAGTGGTTGGTTCCCGGCTTTTGCCGACCAGTTGGTGAGCGATCCAAAACGTCAGCGGCACTGCATCCTGCTCTGGATGAGTGGAGGCCCAACTCAAACGGACACGTGGGATCTGAAGCCGAATCACGAAAACGGTGGCGAGTTCAAAGAAATTCAGACAGCATCGCCCGGCCTGAGATTCAGCGAGCACCTGCCAAAGCTCGCCGCCATGTCTGACGAGCTGGCTGTGCTGCGAGGTCTAAGCACTCGGGAAGGCGATCACGGACGCGGCACGTATCTCATGCGGACTGGCAAGGTGCCGCTGGGACCGATGCAGTATCCAAGTATCGGAGCGTCGCTTGCCAACCAGCTTGGCAACAAAGAACTGGCGCTGCCGGGGTACGTAAGTGTCGGCCCATTCCGAGCGTTCAATCAGGACGCCTTCGGAGCCGGATTCCTGGGGCCTCGATTTGGACCGCTGATCGTGGGAGCTTCTGACATCCCGGGAGCAATGGCGAACGGTGCTCAGGGCTTTCCGAATTTGAGAGTTCAGTCGCTGGATCGTGCCGCCGGGATCGATGAAGCCCGCATGAAGAAACGACTCGGCATCTGGAAAAGTCTGCAGGACGACTTTCTGAAGACTCGCACCGGAGCGGCGAAGACACACAACACCGTCTACGAAGGCGCGGTCCAGTTAATGAACAGCAAAGACGCCGAAGCGTTTGACCTTTCGAAAGAGCCGGAGAAACTCCGCGAGGAATACGGTCGGACAGTCTTCGGTCAGGGCTGCCTGATGGCTCGCCGATTGATTGAACGTGGAGTCGCGTTTGTCGAAGTGTCGCTCGGCACGAGCAGCGGCGGCCCCGGCTGGGACACACACTCGGATAACTTCAACGCGGTGCAACGACTGTCGACGGATCTCGACGCTGGTTGGGCAACGCTGATGACGGACCTCAAAGATCGCGGCCTGCTCGAATCGACGACGATCATCTGGATGGGTGAATTCGGCAGAACTCCGCAGATCAACCCGAACGCTGGCCGGGATCACTTCCCTGGAGCGTGGTCAGCCGTTCTGGCTGGTGGTGGCATCGCGGGCGGACAGGCTTACGGAAAGACCAGTGAAGACGGTATGGAAGTGGTCGATGGCGAAGTCGACGAAGAAGATTTGCTGACCACGCTTTGTCATTCGCTGGGGCTCAAGGGCAAATCAAATATGGCACCGAGCGGCCGTCCGATTCCGCTGGCCGAAGGTAAAGCCATCGAAGCGGTGCTGGCTTGAAACCTGGCTGCGTAATGAAACGCGGGGCCGTAAAGAGTAGTAGTCGAAGTGGTCCAACTTTGAGAGGGCACAGGTTGAACCGTTCTCAGGCAGTCATTCAAAAAGTCGATCGGCGTGGCAGCACGAAAATACTCGTCGCCGCCGCTGTCGTGTCGTGCGCGTTGGTCGCCTTACGCGTAGCGGCCGACGAAACAGTTGCTCCGCTTTCGGTTCCGGTCAAGGTTCTGCCGTCCTCGCAGGGCAATGATTCGCAGGATGGAATGCAGAATCAGGTCGTCATGCAACGGCCACGTCCGCAGCCGACGACGCCTGGCGGCAAGTTACCGCAGTACCAACTCGGCCATCACCACCGGACTCTTCCAACAGAAGCCGAGCTGAACAATCCAACGCTCCGATTAATCCTCGCTCTGCCCGCCCAGCCGATTCTGATTGACGCCACGATTACGATTGATGGACGTCCCTTCTTGATGGCTCGCGAGCGGCGGATTCAGCAGATTCTCGAAGATGCAGCCAAGCCAGCCCCGGAAGTGACTCAACCACCGGCTGAAACGGACGCTGTTGTCGATGCCGTTGGTACTGAGTCAGCACCAGCCGCAACGCCCGACAATGAGGACACGGCGGGGGATTCAGTATCGGACGAAGACGCCTCAGAAGAATCGAGCGAAAGCGACTCGGCACCTGAAGACGATCCCGCAACGGCACAAGAAGAAGCCGCAGAGACAACGGAACCGGAAGAAGAACCCGTCGCCTCCCCGACGGTGCCTGAGTACACGTTGCCGGCCACTGTTGCCGAGCGAGTGCGGCGTTTCGTTGCAGCGACTGGTGAAGCGGCCACGGTGGACGAGGTTCGCTGGCTGCTGACGAACTGGGTCGATGGCCCGGTGTTGCTGATGTTGAACGACAATTTCCAGCGGTTTCGAGCGAACCAGCGTCCTGTCTTCAACGTGCTGGACGCCGATCGCGACGGAACGATTTCCGCTGGTGAGCTGGCGAATTCGGTCGCCGCGTTCGAAAAGTGTGATTTCAACCGCAACGACATCGTCGAATACACCGAGCTTGCCAAAGTCGCGAATGATCCCAAGCTGCGAAAGCCGCAGCACTCCGGTCCGGGAAAACTGATTTTCCGCATCCCGGACGAAAGCTCGGCCGTCGCGATGTATCGACGCATTGCCGCTCGGTATCCGACCCCAAATCCGGGCGATCAGCCACTGCTGCCTCGCTTCGACGTGAATGCAAACGGCAAGCTCGATGCAGATGAGCTGGCAGTGCTGAAAGCTGCGAAGCCCGATCTGAGTTTTACGATTGCGTTCAACACGAAAGACTCCAGCACGTCGCGAATCGAAGTGACAGCGGCCGGTTCAACGTTGTCCGGCTCGTCAGCCAACGCGGCGGACTCGACAGGATCAATCGATCTTCTCATTGGCGGAACAACGGTTTCATTCTCTGCGGTGCAGTCCGGCAAGAGCGATCCGATTTCCATCGGAGCTGTCAACGATGGTTATCCGATTCTGCCGGTCATTGATCCAAATGAAGATGGACGATTCACGATTCGTGAACGACGAGGTCTGATCGACAGCCTGCTGAAATTTGACAAGAACCTGGATGGAAGTCTCAGCAACGAAGAGACCCAGGCAACTATTCGCGTTTGCTTTGGCTTAGGCCCGCACGTACATCGAGAATTGGTCGCGTTACGTCAGGTGAATCCGAATTCCAGAACGCCCGTTGTGACTGGTCCCGACTGGTTTGTCCGAATGGACCGAAACGGGGACAACGACGTCTCAAGCAACGAATTTCCAGGCAAGAAAGAACACTTTGCAGATCTGGATACCGACCGTGATGCTCTAATTAGTGCTCAGGAAGCGTTGGACTACGACGAAAGAAATTCCAAACCTGCGAGTGATTCGAAACCGACAGTTGTAGCTCCACCAGACAAGACCACAGAAGAAACCGTAACAGAGACGGAATAATCAATATGAGTCGACTTGAAACATCGTCAAAGCCGAGTGGAAATCCAAAAGAAAACGGTCACGTCAAAAGCGCGATCGCGACTTCTGCCGATGTCGCCGAAGCCGTCGACAGGATGCACGAAAAGTTTGCTGAACTGCGAACGCAGCTTGCCGGAGTCATCGTTGGTCAGCAGGAAGTTTCCGAGCAACTGCTGATCGCGCTGCTCTGTCGCGGGCATTGCATTCTGCAAGGGATGCCCGGTCTGGCTAAGACGATGCTCGTTTCGACGCTGGCCTCGCTGATCGATATGTCGTTTCGTCGAGTTCAGTTCACTCCGGATCTGATGCCCGGCGACATCACCGGCACCGAGGTTCTGGAAGAAACAACAAAAATTTGGGACAAATTTATTTAACGACAAACATTTTGATGACAAAAA
>CALDJX010000340.1 GCA_937899075.1 uncultured Planctomyces sp.
CACGACCAGTGACGCTGTTCACCGGCCAGTGGGCAGATTTGCCGCTTGAAGAACTCTGCAGGAAGGCTCGAGATTTCGGCTACGACGGGCTGGAACTCGCTTGCTGGGGAGACCACTTCGAAGTCGACAAGGCCCTGTCGGACGACACTTACTGTGCAAAGAAGCGAGATCTGCTCGAAAAGCACGACCTCAAACTGTTCGCGATTTCGAACCACCTCGTCGGTCAGGGCGTTCTGGACAACATCGACGAACGTCACAAGGGCATCCTGCCTGAGTACGTCTGGGGCGACGGTGATCCGGCTGGCGTGAATGAACGCTCTGCCGAAGAAATGAAGAACACCGCCCGAGCCGCTCAGAAACTCGGCGTCAGCGTTGTGAACGGGTTCACCGGATCAAGCATCTGGCACCTGATTTACGACTTCCCGCCGACAACCCGAGCCATGATTGAAGGTGGTTTCAATCTTCTCGCCGAACGTTGGAATCCGATCCTGGACGTCTTCCAGGAATGTGGAGTCAAGTTCGCTCTGGAAGTTCACCCGACGGAAATCGCTTTCGATATCTACTCGGCTGAGTGGGCTCTGAAGGCGCTCGACAATCGAGAAGAATTCGGATTCAACTTCGACCCAAGCCATCTGATCTGGCAGGGGATCGATCCGGCAGAATTTATCCGAGCCTTCCCGGATCGCATCTACCATGTCCACATGAAGGATGCTTCGACAACTCTCAACGGCAAGACCGGCATCAACAGCAGCCACATGCCGTGGGGCGATGCTCGACGAGGCTGGGACTTCCGCAGCGTTGGCCGTGGAGCCGTCCGTTTCGAAGAAATCATCCGAGCGCTCAACATCGTCGGCTACGACGGACCGCTGTCAGTCGAATGGGAAGACATCGGGATGGACCGCGAGCATGGTGCTCGAGAGTCCTGCCAGTTCTGCAAGAACGTCGACTTCGAACCATCAAGCCATCGATTCGACGACGCATTCTCAGATTAATTTGTCATCGAGCGACGCAGAAATTCAGCAAGGCCCGGCAGTTCAAACTGCCGGGCCTTTTTTATTGCGCAAATCAGGGAAGTGACTTTTTGACACGGTCACCTGAGTCGCGGATCGCAAAGAGTCAACGAAGCCCGCTTGCGAAGCTCTGTGTCTCTGTGTCTCTGTGTCTCTGCGTCAGATTTGTCCGGCCTTAAGGCAGCACGTCGCGGCGCCAGGTGCCTGCGATAATCTCCATGACGTTGCCCGATGCGAATCCGGGCGGCGGGAAGTTCTGGAAGGTGACGTCGTGGGTGAATTCGGCGTCGGAACTGGCGGCCGACGTGGTACAGACCACGCATCCGGTGACGTCGGAGTCGAGTGAGTCGGCCGGGAGGTTGAGGTGCCCGGACACGTAGACGAGCCCATAGATTCTCGACGGATAGGTGTCGGTTGTGTCGGAGTCGGAGTCGCCTTCGTACGGCGATCCCGCGGGGTTGAAGTTTCTGCTCAGAGTAGCTTCGTCCAGCGCGGAATCGTGGTAGCCGAATTTCAGGTTCCCTTGAACCAGCAGAGCGGGCAGGTTCTTCACGACGGCGTCCCAATGGACGGAGCCTTCGATCGAACTGTTCGCTCCGGCGTTGAGTAGAACCAGCGTCCCGTGGATGCGCGAGTTCTTGATGGTCACGCTCTGGTTCTGGCAATCGATGACGTAAATGCCTGCTGAGTTGACCGTTCCCCAGGGATTCGAGCCCGGTGAGATGACGGCTTTGTCGATCGTCGGATTTCCTGAGACGACGGGCAGGCTGGCAACATTGATCCAGGTTCCGCGTGCCATGTAAAAGTCAAAGACGGAGCTGCCCGGAAGCCGTCGAGGAGTCGCTCCCGACGTGGATGTTCCCGAGACGTTTCCCGTGATTGCACCGGCAGCGTAAGCGTTGCCGCCAATGCTGGCGCCGAACGCTGTCGCGGCGATGCTGCCGTTCGAACTGATCGATTTGTTCGTGTCGAAGTTGGCGGTAAAGCCCAGGGTAATGCTGCCTGCACAGTGAAAGGCTGCCTCGGTACACGAAAGTGGATTCTCGATTGGGTAAAGCTGAACGCTCTGCACCGACGTCGCCGAACCTTGACGCCCGATTCCGTAAATGCGGACCGTGTCTGAATCATCGTCGAGCAGTGAACCGTCAGCGTCGATGAGTTTCCAGGTGACCGTGCCACCGTTCATCGAGATCGGCGTGCCGGGATACTCGGTGTTGTTCTGATAGGTCGTTCGCCAGGCCGTGTCGTTTTTCAGGACAGCCAGAGCGTGCTCGACGGCCGACTGCGCCAGAAAGTCAGCGCTGGACGAGTCGGCGGTGCGGGTTGTCGTCCGAAGGTTCAAGCGAGCAACGCTGACAGCGGAAAGGCCGACCAGCCCGACCAGCGTGGCGGTGACCATGACCGCAACGTAAAGGTAGCCGCGGCGTGTTTGAACATCGAACATTGAACATCCAACATCGAACATTGAAGTTCTGTTGTTCGATGTCGAATGTTGGATGTTGGATGTTGGATGTTGGATGTTGGATGTTGGATGTTGGATGTTCGATGTTCATCCCGTCGTCGCATCAGAAGTCCTCCGCGGCGTTGGGAATGCTGGCGGCGCTGCTGGTTGATGCTCCGCTGCCGGTGGTCAGTTGAATGTCTACTTCCGTCACCCAGGTGCCGTCGACGAGTGGTGCCTGTTGAAGCGATCCCCAGCGGGATCGCAGTGCCTGCCGAATGGTTGTGTTGCCGTCGGGATCGGTCACGGTGACGGTGATCAGCTTGAGGCCTTCATCTGAAGCAGGAACGACTGTTGGATCGGTAACCGATGCCAGTTGAACGGTCGTGGTGCGTGTCCAGTCGTCGTAACCCGGCACAACAGGTCCGCTCTTTGTAGCAGGAGGCGTTCTGCTCCAGGCAGCGTAGTCGTCGACATCGTCCCACAGACTCCGGACCGTGACGTCTTCGCCGATTTCTGGGCCAAATGCGACGGTGGCATCCGGTTCTTCGTACTCGCTCTGCATGATCTCGGCGAGAAGCTGATCAGCCAGCGAGAGGCCGTCGTACTTGTCGGCGGCGGCTGTCCAGGTGGTGTAAACGCCTCCGACTGACTTGAGCGAAGCCACCATCATCAGCCCGACGATGAGCGTTGAGATCGCGACTTCGGCCAGCGTCAAACCGGCGCGGCGTGGGTTGAACATCGAACATCGAACATTCAACAGTGAACATCCAGCGTCGGCTGGCGATTGATGTCGCATGGCAATTTCCTATTGGCTGAAGCTTTGAAGGAATTTGCTGAACGACGAGCTACTCGAACTTTTGACGGCCACGGGTTCCGGCTGCGACGCCGTCCAGTCCATGGCCTGCTGCATGATCTGATACCCGTTCGCCGTGAAGTCGGAACGGCGCGTGCTGTAGTAGGGGATAACGGTCCGTCGGCCGGGTGAGCTGGTGCCATCGATTCGCTGGTTTCCGGTTTCGATGACGACTACTGCCGGGGTTGCAGACCCCTTGCCTTTGCCAGAAGTTTCCAGAATCGTCAACGCACCAGCGGCGAGCGTTCCGCCAGGTACAACGGGCACAAAGTTAATATTCAGGACAGTGACTGTATCGCCAGTAATCCCGGCCAGAATCGGGTGAGTTGACTCCTTGATATTCAAAGTCGTGACGCTCTGCTTGTCCAAACCTGATGAAAAGCCCAAAGGTGTCATCCAGTCCAGCCCCTCGGTAATCACACCTTGCGGCACATCCTTAACCGCCGAGAGCAACAGGTCCGTACTGGCTCGAATTGTCAGATAGACCGCCGAGCTGTTCGCGATCTCGTCGGCCAGCGTGCCGGGCTCGGTCGTCTGGCTCAGAAGTCGGACTTCCAGACCCGCCGATTCAAACATGATCTTCCGGTCGAAGTCGCGAGTGTCGTACGTGGTCATATTTTCCACGAAGTAGAGAACTCGCCGGCGGACTGCGGCGTCATCAAGTTGCGCGGCCCACGAAATGGACCGTTCCATAATCGTGAGTGCGGAAGTCGTTAGTTGACTGAACGACGTCGACGACGCGCCCCACGGCAGAAAAACTCGTCGTGCCGCAGCGAGATCGGAATTGCTGGTTCGAGCGCCCGTCTCCATAACCGCCAGCGACGCCGTGTAAGTGCTCGCCGTTGAACGTGCCAGCACTTCAAAATCCGGTCCCATTGTCGGCGAGAGAGCTAGCAGTGGTTGAGAACTCGTCACAATTGGGACGTCGCCGGGCGGCAGCGTCTGCGTGATGTAGTGATACGTGTTCTCCAGATCGATGGCCGTGCCAGATGTGGAATCCCAACGCGTTGCATAGACCGATTCGTCACGCTGGCTTGAGTATTCAAAGACTGTTCCCACGTTAGTCGGGTAAAGTCTTTTCGAGATTTCCGGGGCACTCACAGAGCCGGGCACATAAATCGCCGCGGCTTTGTCGATCTGAGTCGCCCATTCATCGTCGGACGCATAACCAGAGATAACCGCGACCGTGAATCCCCAGGACTCGATGACGCCGACGCGTTCCTGATCTTCTTTTGTCAGATTGCTTCTGTCGACCACTCCGCCTTTGCCACCATCCAACTCCGAAACGAAGACGATTGACCGATTCTGACCGCTTACCGGGATGACCGGTGCAATGACGCTTCTCAGCAGAAAGTCCATGTTGAAAGTCTGCACGTCCGCCACGACGACCTGAGCCGTTCCGCCGTTCAGGCTGACCGTCAACGCGTCTCCGCCGGTGCCCGACCACGAGTAACGCAGAATTTCCGGCTGCCCGTCCGAGTCACGGTCAGGCACGGCGAACGTTGCCGCTGTAGATGTTCGTTCGGTGAAGTAGAGGGCACTCTTCAGGTCGATACCGAGTTGCCGCGTCAGGCCGCTTGTTTCTGTCTTGATGGCCGGCTTGAGGTCCGGACTCCACGCTCGATTGGCGACAACGATCGTCGACATCAGTCCGCCGAGTAGAACCGTCGCGGCCCCCGTGCTGATGACCATTTCGAGCAGGGTGTATCCGCGCCGAGTCTGGCGTTTTGACGCGTGACTCGCCTGACGATTTGCTGGAGAAACCGGGACTACTCTCATTGCACGGTTGCCCTTCCAGTTGCGGCGTCGACAACAATCGTTGCTGAGTCGCTGCCCGATGAAAGAATGATCGATCCTGGATTGTTCGGGCGTCCGTACGCGTTGAATGTGACCGACTGTGAAGCGGCCAGGTCGACGGAAACAAGATCCACGTTGTAGCCACCGTTTGTCAGTGAAACGGCCCATGCCGAGCCGGGATGGTCGGGTGAATCGACGCCGACGACGCTGTACGAATCTCCGGAAACATCGAAAGTGACAGTGACACTCTGACTTGTCTGTGCGGCTGCTGAAGCGGCGTAGTTCAGGTCGGCGGCGACTCGTCGAGCGGCGGCCTCTGCTGTGTAGGAAGTCAGCAGAGCGGCAAACTTTGGCGAGGCCGTGGCAGCCACAACGCCCATGATCAACACCGTGATCGTCAGGTCGACGAGCGTAAATCCGCGGCGTGTCGCTGGCCGAGCGTTCTCGGGGAAGCGTTGCTTTCGCGGCATCCGTACGTCACGCGGGCGGTCCATGCCTGATGGACGGGCAGAGTCAGGATGTGACATGCATGGTGTCATGGTGGGTCCGCTGCGGTGCTCTCGACCGCGTTTCACGTTCCGGACCACTGTGACGCTCGTGGTAACCTCGCCGTTAAGTTCGCGGGTCACACCAGTCCGGAGATTTCGCAACGTCTGTTGAGATCAATATTGTCATCATCCAAACCGTCTTCCGGATGGATGATGTAGTCGGCTGATCCTTCTGAGTATTCTGCCGCACCTGCACCGATACATTCAGGCGTTGCCGACTGCAGCTCGTCCAGTGTTATCCTGAACGCTCGATTGCGGCCTGCCGCCTTGGATCGATAAAGGCATGCGTCTGCGTATGAGAAAAGTTCATCCGTGGTCAGCTCACTGAATCCCGATCGAACGACTGCAGCACCGATCGACAGTGTCAGTTGACTTCGCTGCAGGCCGACAGGAGCTTTGATGTTGCGGATCGACTCCTGGATTCTGCGGATTGGATGATCGATTGATTCGGATTTACAGTTAAAAAAAAGCGCCGCGAACTCGTCGCCGCCAATTCGAGCCACGACGTCGTAG
>CALDJX010000341.1 GCA_937899075.1 uncultured Planctomyces sp.
CCCGTATCCGTCCTCAGGTCCGAGTTTCCAGCATCCGGATACCTCGTGTGCAGTTGCCAGTTCCCTCCTGTTTTCTGCTGAGGTTTGAGCCATTCCAGTCCGGACTTAATCGCCTGCTCGACAGAATTCTTTGACCCGGTGCCGCCATCTTTTCCCATCGTCCGTTTCGGAGTTCGCAGAGCCAGCGACTTCGCGACATCCGCAGGCTGAATCGGGCGGCCGATCTTGGGTTTGGTTTCAACTTTCGGTTCCGTTTTTTCGACGACTTTCGGTGTCGGTCGCTGATTGAGCTGCACACTCTGAATCTTCACCGGAGCCATCACCGTCGGCGTCACTTCTTCCTTTTTTTCAACTTCGTAATCCCAGCCAAAGCTGAGCGGCCCTTCGGTGTCGACATCAATCCGCACGACGAACAAAGCCATGACCAACAGAATGACCGCGTGAATTGCGGTGCTGACAGCGACGCCGGGGATTCCCGTTTTCGCTTCCTTCTTCAGCAGTTCGACCGAAGACTGCTGCTTGTCACCCGCGTCGTCAGCAACCTGGATGAACGCCGGTATTTTCGGCTTCCTCCGTCCCGAAGGCGGCCGACGACCTGCCGATTTTCGCGCAGTACCACCGGCCCGACGACGATCGGAACTTCTACGAGGCTTCGGTGAATTGGGATCCGGCGAGTCAGACATGCCTGCTCTGTAGGCGAAAGGAAATGACGACCAGCCAGTCTATCCGCACGGCTCGGACGGTGAAACTGGCGGCGATGTTTCACGTCCACATTTAGTCAGGCAGTGGAATTTCCAACTGAGACGGCACGGCGACGACCGTTTTACCGTGAGCGTCTGTCGCTGCTCTGATTTCAGCAATGACTTCCGGATGTTTCTCGGCAACGTCCCACTTCTCCGACGGATCGACTTCCAGATTGTAGAGAACCGGCGGATCGTGTTCGGTAAGTTTGTTGTTGCCGGTGTACGATTCCTGAGTCGCGAAGTGAGCTTTCCACGGTCCCTTTCGCAGCGCCATCAGCCTGGTTCCGCGATAGTAGTAGACGATTTCGCGAGGGCTCTTTGAGTTCCCCTTCAAAGACTCTGTCAGGTCGTACCCGTCGACGATTCGCTCTTTCTCAAGAGTCGCTCCTGCCAGAGCAAGACTTGTCGAATAAATATCCATCGTCGTGCCCAATTCGGCGCTCACCTGTCCGGCGGAGATCGTTCCCGGCCACCAGCAGATGCTCGGCTCCCGCATTCCCCCGTCCCACGTCGTGCCTTTTCCTTCACGCAGCAGGCCGGCCGTGCCGCCGTGATCGTTGAAAGTCAGCCACGGTCCGTTGTCACTCGTAAACCAGACGATCGTATTCTGATCGAGTTTCAAATCGCGCAGCGTCTTCAGAACGTGTCCGACGCTCCAGTCGATTTCTTCGATCACGTCGCCATAGAGCCCTCGCAGACTCTTACCTGCGAACTCTTTCGATCGAAACAGCGGAACGTGAGGCAGACTGTGCGGCAAATAGAGAAAGAACTTTTCGTCCTTATTCTTTTTGATGAACGCAGCCGCCTCTTCCGCATACCGTCGCGTGATCGTCGTCTGATCGGCCGGCCGTTCCACAATCTCAAGATCTCGCATCAGCGGAACATTCCAGTACTCGACCTTAGGATCCCAGAACAAGTCCCGACCGCGCGGCGCATCGTTCACTCGGTCCATGTCGTTCGAGTAAGGAATCCCGAAGTAAGAATCGAAGCCGTTGCTCGTCGGAAGAAACTGCGGAAGATGTCCGAGATGCCACTTCCCAACGCAGGCCGTCGCGTAGCCCTGTTTCTTCAGCCCTTCGGCAAGAGTGACTTCACTCGCCGGAATTCCGCCGCCGGAGTTCGGGAAGAGCACCCGCCGTTTGTCACTGCACATGCCGCTGCGAATTGGAAGCCGCCCGGTCATCAGCGCCGCTCGGCTGGGAGTACAAACCGGCGATGCCGAATAGAACTGCGTGAGCCGCACGCCTTCAGCCGCCATTCGATCCAGATTCGGAGTCTTGATCGTCGGATGCCCGAAGCAGCTCAAGTCACCGTACCCCAGATCGTCACAAAAAATGACGACGATATTGGGAGACTCCGCTTTGGCGGCAAAGGCAAAGTTCGACAAGCTGAAAACAGCGATCAGCGACAGCAGTAACCGAAACAGCATTACAACTCCTTGTTGTTATCCTGGATGAAATTTTTTGAACGCAGAGGCCGCAGAGGAAAAAAACGCAGAGACACGGAGAGGCTGTGAGTTTTTAGTAGGCTGGAACAAGCGCCGCGCAGTTCCGGCAGAGGACATGTCAAGAACCATTCGAATTGCCGGAACTGCGCGGCGCTTGTTCCAGCCTACCGCCGGCGAATTGAAAAACTCACAACCTCGGAGAGGACTCTCCTTTTTCTTCAGCGAGTCCTCGGCCAACTCTGCGTACTGTGTCTTTTTTGTAACTTCAGTTGGTTGAAGGCGACGGCCAGTTCAGATGGCGATGCAGGAACCGGTAGGTCGCCTGTCCGTTAATCGTGTGCGGGCCGTTGAAGAATTCGATTTCTGTTTTCTCGCCGATGCCCAGCTTGGCGTAATGTCGACGGACTTTCGCGAACTCCCAGGCGACCCATTCGTCCGGAGCAACGCCGTCATCGTGCCCTCGTTCGACCATGAACGGTCGAGGTGCCATCAACGATGACAACTCGGCGTAATTGGCAACGTGACCCATGTTCCATTCGAAGATTTCGTACTCGCCCGTGAAGAGATAGCTGTAACGGTCTTCGTTGCTGACGTTTTTCTTGATCCACTCGTTGAAATCCGCCGAGCAGATCGACAGGCAATATCCGACACGATCTTTGCCTTGCGTCAGCATTGGCGGAACTCGAACCGCCGTCTTGCCGCCGTAAGACAACCCGTAAAACGCGATTCGATCGGCATCAATGTTTGGCAACGTCGCGAGCCAGTCGAGCGTCCGCTGGTGCTGAGGAATGATGTAGCTGAAGAGGGACCGCTTCAGCGGGTTCGACTTTCGTTGGATCGTCCGAAAACGATCCTGACCTCGGTACGGATTCTGAGGTGCGTAGACGATGAAGCCTCGCTTGCACAACGCAGCACTGAACCCTTTGTAAGCTCGCCACGCTCGATTCGACGAGTCTTCAGTAATCGTGTCCATGGGCACGCCTTCCAACCCATGCTGACACACGACGACCGGTCGCTTTTCGCCCGGCTTGAGGTCTTTCGGCAGAAGCAGAATTCCGCCAGCAACGACGTCGCGATAACAGTCGAGCGTAATTTCGTAGCCGAGATACTCGGGCTCGTCGATAACCAGCCGACTCTTTGCATTCATTGGCAAACTCATCTCGGGCAGCCGCCCAATCAGCTCATCGTAAACCCAATCGCGCAGCGGGGCCGAAGTCGCTTCCCACTTCTCAACCGAAGACCGATCCCCCTTCGCCCACGCCTTGTCACGAACCTTCGGACTAAGCCGCATCAGATTCTGAACATGCCGCTGTAGTTCCTTGCCTTGCCGCAACTCACGGTCGTGCGAAATGTCGGCGAGCGTCGCCACAGCGTCATCATCGAGCTTCAGAGGTGTTTTCAAATCACTGAAGTCAATTTTCTCGCCAAGCAAATCACTCGAGAATGACTCCATCGTTTCGCGAGTCCCCGCATTCCCGTCTCCTTCGCCGCTGGCGAATAGCTGACACTTCGGACCAGCTTGCAACTTGTCGTAAATTGCGACGGCTCGATCGTACTCTGACCGCACTGACCCCAGCGTGGCTGTTTCGACACGGCCCGGCGCCGCACCGCCTCGACATCCACTGACGACAACTGGCGGCCCGGTACTTTCAGGGACCTTGCATGCTTCGATCGTCAACTGACGCGGGGCGATCATGCCGGCGATTTCCGCATCACCGAAATCGGAGAGTAGCGCCCAGACGTTGCGATAAATTGGCTCTTCCCAGACAGCTTCACGTGTCTGGAAATATCCACTGACCAGCGTCGAGTCGATCCGTGGATCCAACGCGGACGAGTACATCGCCAGCAGTCCCCCTTCGCCGACTCCCGCAACACCAATCGGCACATCAATGTCGAGCGTCTTCATCCATTGCTCAAAGAGATCGACGGCGGCCAGCGTCTTTTGAACTTCGTAGCCGATCACGTGCCGGCCCATCTCAAAAGCCTGCCGGT
>CALDJX010000342.1 GCA_937899075.1 uncultured Planctomyces sp.
GGTAAATCTTACCAGACTGTAGTGGTCACCTCGTTAATGGCGGATTGCCGCCGAGAATTCCTGGTCGGTCGCTATGAAAATCCTATAAATCCACCGAAGAATGGTGAATTCGTTCTTGCAAGGTAGGTTTCATTCGTAGTTGAGGCCGGAGATTGATTCGAAGTCGGGCTGAACTATGTCTGTTCAACAAACCAGGGAGGGACGGGAAATGCTGGTACTTTCACGGAAGAAGGAAGAAGAGATTCGAATCGGCGATGAGATCACCATCAAAGTGATCTCGATCAAGGGCGGCGTAATTCGGCTGGGGATCGACGCTCCGAAGGATGTTTCGATTATGAGATCGGAACTACTGTCTGGCTTCGAAACGTGCCTCGCCGTCTCAGCAGAAACCGCTTCGATCAGTTCCCCGGTTGCAACCGCGCCGTAGCCGCTTCATCATCGCGCCGCACATTACTCTTTCGAGGAGTTCGCGGCTGATGATCCGACGTCTTTGCTACTGTTTTGTTGTCGCCGCGGGGTTCCCGGCGTTGCTTGTCGGCGTCCCGAACGAGGCTCGTGCCGCTGGACCGGAAGCTGGGAAACCGGCGCTCTTCGAGTCGGTCAATCAGCGCGACGAGGCAGTCTGGAAAGTCGCTCGCGAAATCTGGAGCTTCGCCGAGCCGGGGTATCAGGAAACGAAGTCGTCAGCGGTTCTTCGTGAAATGCTCGAAGGGTCGGGATTCCGAATCGAATCTGAAATCGGCGGCATACCGACGGCGTTTACCGCGACGGTCGGAAGTGGGAAGCCTGTCGTCGGGATTCTTGGCGAGTTCGACGCTTTGCCGGGGCTCTCGCAAAATGCCGTGCCATATCGAGAACCCGTCAAGGAAGGCGGCTACGGGCACGGTTGCGGGCATCATCTTTTTGGAGCCGCGTCCGCGTCGGCAGCTATCGCGATTGCCGAGCAGATTAAAGCCGGAACGATCAAAGGCACCGTTCGGTTTTACGGGTGCCCCGCGGAAGAAGGCGGCAGCGGCAAAGTTTTCATGGCTCAGGCCGGAGCCTTTAAGGACTGCGATGCGGTCCTGCACTGGCATCCTGGCCACGAGAACTCTGCCGGAGACAGGTCGACGCTCGCTCGCATGGCCGTGAAGTTTCGGTTTCACGGGAAGGCTGCTCACGCTGCCGCCGCTCCCGAGCAGGGCCGGTCGGCGCTCGACGCGGTCGCTCTCACAAATTACGCCGCCGAGCTGATGCGCGAGCACACTCCTGACCAGTCCCGAATTCATCACGTCATCACAGCGGGCGGCCGAGCCCCGAATGTCGTCCCGGACTTCGCCGAAGTTTATTACTACATCCGGCATCCCGAGGGCGAAGTCGTCCGGCAGCTTTACGAACGGCTTGTTCTGTGTGCCAAAGGCGGAGCGCTGGCGACGGAGACTCGCCTGGAGATTCGGTTCGACGGCGGAATCCGCGAGATTCTGCCGAACAACGCCCTTTCGCAGGTGACAATGCAGAATCTTCGAGAAATCTGCGACCTCGAATACGACGAAGCTGAAACCGAGTTCGCTCTCAAACTTCAGGCGACACTGGATTTGCCCGGTCCTCTGACTTCAATTCGCGAAATTGAAGACCGCAGCGGGACCGTAGGAAAAGGCTCAACGGATGTCGGCGACGTTTCGTGGCAGGTTCCGACGACCGGCTTCACAACCGCTTGCTGGGTTCCTGGCACGCCCGCTCACTCCTGGCAGGCCGTCGCGGCGGGTGGGTCGTCCATTGGCCGCAAAGGACTGAATCTGGCGGCGCGAGTTCTCGCAGCATCAGCCTGGGATCTCTACACAAAGCCCGAACTGCTGCGTGACGGAAAGGCCGAGCACGAGCGGCGGATCGGCGATCAGCCGTATCGATCACTGATGGTCGAGGGCCAGAAACCGTCGCTCGACTACCGTAATCCGCCAAAGCGTTGAGCTGTCCCGCGATCAGCTGGTCTTCGACGGGGGGCACCGGTTGCTTGCCAACCGGTGTCGCGCAGCGACAAGAGCAACTACGTGCGTTGACTTTGGACTACCTCTTGCGGCTTCGCCGCACAGGTTGCGAGCAACCTGTGCCACCCGACGAGATAGTTTCCCGATTTTTCGTAGGGTGCGTGGAGCGGAGCGCAACGCACCTTACCGTTTTCGTTAAATCGAGAAGTTAATCCGGGACTATTCCTGAGAAGCCAGCTTTCGCTCGACGCGGGCCTGGAGGGCTCGGACCTGGCCAAGAGTTTCGCGGTACTGCACGGTGTTGACGTAACCGACGACTCGACCGAGCAGGTCGGCTCGCGGGCTGAGCGCGATCGAGCAGGGGATTCGCTCGACTTCAAGGATTTCGGCGACTTCCGCGTTGTCGGCAAGGTCGAGCCGCACCGGGATGAACTTCTCGTTGACGTAGCTCGATACGCTGGAATCGTTGAACGTCTTGTCGTCCATCTTTTCGCAGTATTTGCACCAGTCGGCGTCGAACACGATGAGCATCGGTTTGTTCTCAGCCACGGCTTGTTCATGTCCTTCGTTCAGGTCGGTGCGCCACTGAATTTGGTTGGACGGCGACTGGAACAGGCTGGCGATTGGGCCGGCGCAGGTGAATGTGGCCACGGCGACGACGCTCAGAAGAGCGAGCGGGACAATTCGAGTATTAGTCATCGTGGGAAACTCCTTCGCATTGCATGAACCGAAACGGTTACTCCGGAATATCGGCCTGGAAGGGCTGGAACGGTCGCTCTATCAGGCAGAAGCGGCGTCTGACCTCGCGAGTGCATCCAGTCGTTCCGGTTGCGGAGACCTTGAGGCCAGAATCTTTCCGGAAGTTGCGTTTTCGGCTGAATTGCCCAATTCTCGATCGGTCAGTTGAAGCCGTGGGCTGTTTCAGGTCTGCTTTGCCGCGAACTCTGTTAAATCCGTCCGGAAAGGCTTTTTGTGTCCGCTGAATCTGAAATATCTTCCGACGAGGAAGCCTGTCGAGTTCTTGAGCAGCTCAAAGCGACGCCCGAATTGTTTGAGCGGCTTGCAAAGAACAAACGAGCAGAACTGGGGCTCCAGAAGCGGCTTCGTGCCGAATATCCACCGGAAGTTGTCCGGGCAGCGATTACTCAGGCCGAACTTCGAGTGAAAGCGGCCGGAAGATTCGCTCGAGCACCAGACATGTGGTTCTCGGCAAAAGGTCTGGAACAGGCGACCTCGGAAGCCGTGGCCGCTCACAAGGCGAAGCGGTTTTCTGGCGTCGTGCAGGACTTCTGCTGCGGAATTGGTGCGGATTCGGTGGCTCTGGGAATGCAGGGCTGCGATGTCAGCAGCGTGGACCTGTCGGCTGTCTGTTGTTTGATGACCGACTGGAATGCCGAAACCCACGGCGTCGCCGATCGAGTGAAAACAACGTGCTCGGACATTGCGGACGTGGTTTCTCGCGACGGCCTGCTGCACATCGATCCGGATCGCCGGCCGGTGGAATGGCGTCGGGTGAGAAGGATCGAGGACTGTCAGCCAGGACTGCCGGTTCTGCTTGAGCTGATCGACGAATTCCGAGGTGGCGCGATCAAACTCAGCCCGGCCAGCAATTTCGGCGGAAAGTTTGCGAACTGCGAGGTTGAACTGGTCAGTTTGGACGGGGAGTGTCGCGAAGCAACGATCTGGTTCGGCGAACTGGCTGGCGATGCGCCGTTTCGCGCGACCGTTTTGCCATCTGGAGAAACGCTGGCCGCAGAGCCGCTGTCAGCATGGACGAACGTCGGCGAGCTGGGAGCGTGGATTTACGATCTCGATCCGGCCGTCGTTCGATCCGGCCTGGTCGACGTTCTTGCCGAGAAACTTGGGTTAAGACGACTCGACGATTCCGAGGAATATCTCACGGGCGACTCGCTGGTGGATTCGCCGTTCGTCCGGCCGTTCGAGGTCCTGGAAAATCTGCCAAACAACGATCGCGACGTCCGGCGAGCGTTCGGTCGGCACGAATTCGGACAGGCCGAAGTGAAATGCCGGCACGTTCCGATTCAGGCCGAAGCCGTTCGAAGAAAACTGCCCATGAAAGGGCAGGGCGTCGGCACTTTGATTTACACTCGGCAGGCCGGCAAAACCAAAGTCGTCGTCTGCCGCCGTCCTGAAACCGTGTGATTCTGCCATTGAAAGCGAAGACAAATGTCTGGCGAACTGACCCATTTTGATTCCTCCGGCGCGAGCCGAATGGTGAACGTCGGAAAAAAAGAAATCACGGAGCGGATGGCTCGTGCGCAGGCGTTTGTTTCGATGGAACCGGCGACGCTGATGCTGATTCAGGATCGGCAACTCGCCAAGGGGGATGTTCTGGAAGTCGCTCGATTAGCCGGGATTATGGCTACCAAGCAGACTCAGAATCTGATTCCGCTGTGCCACTCGCTGGGGTTGGACGGTGCGTCGATCGACTACGAATTCGTGGACGACCGACGCGTTCGCATTGAAGCGCGAGTCAGCAATCACGGTCGGACCGGCGTCGAAATGGAAGCGATGACTGCCGTCAGCATCGCCGCGTTGACGATTTACGATATGTGCAAAGCCGTGGATCGCTGGATGTCGATCGGCCCGATGGAACTGCTCGAAAAGTCGGGCGGCAAGAGCGGCCATCTTGAGCGGAATGCTGGCTGACGCGAACGCGGTTGAGGCGACGGCCGATGCCTTGCGGGCGAGTATTCAGCGCGGGACTGGCCCGCGGTCGTCCAGCATGGGGCCGAGTTCTTCGACGAAATCGTTGACGTCTTTGAATTCGCGATAGACCGACGCAAAGCGGACGAATGCGACCTGGTCGATTCCTCGCAGCAGGTTGAAGACTTTCTCGCCGATGTATCGAGCCGGAACTTCGTTTTCAAAGTCGTCGTAAATGTCGGACTCAACTTCGTTGATCAGCGACTCAATCTGCTCCTGGCTGACCGGGCGTTTGTAGCAAGCCTTCTCAAGGCCGAATCGAATCTTCTCTTTGTTGAACGGGACTCGCGAGCCGTCTTTCTTGATCACTTTGATCAGGGCCTGCTCAACCTTTTCGTACGTCGTAAAGCGACGTTCGCACTTCATACACTCGCGGCGCCGGCGGATGACGAATGGTTCACTCGAGCGTGAGTCGATGACTTTTGTTTCGTCATGTCGGCAGAACGGGCAGATCATTCGAGATCCTGACGTCGGTGACTTTGGGGTGGTGAGTGAGCGAGGTTTTGCGTGATTTAGGTGCCGTGCCAACGATTGGCGTGGGCAGTTGATTCGCGGGAGATTAGATTGGCCTCTGGCTGTTGCAAAGTTCGGACGCAAAGAAGTTATATCTTTCCTGTGAATTTCGCCGTTGTGGTTGCTGGATCGTGGGCGGTCGTCTTTTTGATCCGAAGTCGTGAACGAAGATGGCTCCCGCCGCTGGCTGACGAAGAACTGAGAATGGATATGGGCACAAGGACGACGGGGTCTGGCTGCAGACTGGGTAGCCGTAGCTGTCGAGTTGCTGTGTTTCTCGCATGTTGTTTCTTTGTCAGTCGCTCGGCGGTTGCGGAAGAGCCAGCAGCTACGACTGGTCTCAAACAGAAGCTCTCTCAGGTTAACGTTCCGATGAAAACACTTGGTGGCAAGCAACTTTGGGGCGATGTGCATTTTTTCAAAGGCTGGACGATCCAGCGAAATGTCTACACGGGGCATTTTCGACTGCTGGATCCGCGAGATGTTCGACACGCCTGGGGAAGTTTCGAGTCGTGCAGGCAGAAGCTCGATCAAATCCGGAAAGAGCGAGATCTTCCCGAAATGGAGGGCGAAGCTGTTGTCCTTCTGCACGGAATTTTTCGATCATCGAAGGCGATGAAGCGAGTTCAGGAGCGTCTGGAAAAAGACGGCTACCTGGTGGTTCCGTTCGATTACCCAAGCACTCGTGTTGATATCGCGGCCTCGGCAAAGATGCTCGGTGAAGTCATTCAGTCGCTTGATGGGGTCGAAAAAATCAGCTTCGTGACGCATAGCATGGGCGGGCTGGTTGTCCGGTCATGGCTGGGAGCTGGGGGCGATCCACGTGCAAGATGCCTGGTCATGATGGGGACTCCCAACAAGGGGGCTGAGGTCGCCGATATTCTGCGTGACTGGCATCTTTATCGACTGATTCTCGGGCCGGCCGGGCAGCAACTGGTGGCGCACGAATCTGGCGAGATCGCAAAGTTGCCCATTCCGAAGATTCCCTTCGCTGTTGTGGCCGGAGGAAAAGGTTCGCCCGACGGGTACAATCCTCTGATTCCGGGAGACGATGACGGTCTTGTCGCGGTCTCAAGTGCCTGTCTCGAAGGGGCCGAGGATTCGATCACGGTGCCGGTTCTGCACTCGTTTTTGCCATTCAATGCTGAGGTGATCGATGCGGTTTCGAGATATCTCGCGGAAGGTGCATTTCGAGCCGACGGCGTCCGCAAGCCTGTTTCTAAGGTAACGGATGAGTCGAAGACGCCCGATTCGTAGCCGGTAGACTCCTGCTGAGACGATTTTTTGGCCGGTGCTCGAACCATAAAGACAGGATTATTGTCAATCTTCTCCGGAATCACTCTGTCTAAACAGGCAACGCGTACGATTCCTGACGCTGACAAATCCTCACAAGATTGCAGATTTCGCTCAGGGCATCGATTCATTCTGTCGATGCAAGAAACCTTCCTGCGAACGCTGGACATCACACATCCAGCACGCAAGAATTCCAAAATAGTGAAGGGCGTATAGCTCAGTTGGTTAGAGCGCAGCTCTGATAAAGCTGAGG
>CALDJX010000343.1 GCA_937899075.1 uncultured Planctomyces sp.
TCTGGTCGACCTTCGCCACGAGGAGGTCCCTGACGATCGACATGCTCACCTCGTTGTCCGCCTTCACGAGCACCTTCTTCGCGAGGTCCGCCTTCACGAGGTCCAGCGTGCGGTGGTCCCGGAGGACGTCCACCTTCTCGACCGGCTTCTGGTCGCGGCCCGTGTTCTGGCCGTCCACGATCTGGACCCGCTCCGCGAGAGCCGTGTGAAGGTCCGCGGCCGGCCTGTGGTCCGCCGTGCGACTTCCCTCGCGCAGACTTACCGCGTGACGAGCTTCGTCCTTTGGATGGTGCGCCCTTTTGAGGTCCGCCTTTCGAGGCTCCTCGCTGGTTCAGCCACGGTGGTCCCATCTGAGGACGTCCCGACCGACTGTTGCCGAACGATGGTCCACGCCCGAATGACTGGCCGCGTTGCAGCCAGGGTGGTCCCATTCTGGAAGGACCTCGACCGAATGACGGACGACCGCCGAACGGTGGTCCACCGCGATGTCCACCCTGTGCCCACGGAGGTCCACCAGGACCAGGTCCGCGTTGCGAGAACGAAGGTCGTCCACCTTGCATCGGAGGTCCAAATGACCTGCCGTCTTGACGCTTACCTGCACTGCGAGTTCGGTGACCGCCTTTTGACGAGCCGCCTCTTTTAGCTTCTCCCCGTTTGCCATCATCGCGACCGGGTCCACGTTGAGCGTCGCCGCCTCTCGACGGTCCGCGTCCATTCATGTGCGGAGGTCCGCCTGGGCCTCGGCCACCACGATCGTCGCGTTCGTGCGACGGGCCACGTCGATCGTCATCGCCTCGTGAAGGTGGACCTTCTGGGCGACGAGGCCGATCCGAATCCCGGCTTTCCGGGCGACTTCGACGGTCAGATTCGCCGCGTGACGGTGGCGGACCTTCTGGCCGGCGAGGTTTATCTCCATCCCGACTTTCCGGACCACGACGATCACCGTCTCCTCGCGATGGTGGGCTACCCGGACGTCCTTCGGGGCCACGCCGATCCGAATCTCGTCCGGCGTCAGGCCGTCCGCCTTCTCCGCCGGGACGTCCGCCGTTCTTCTCGAAGAACCCTTTGACTTCTTCTTTGGTTAATGAACCGTTCCCATCAGTGTCTGCGGCCTTGATTCGGTCGCGGATAAACTCTGGCAACTCGTCTTTCGACAATTCGCCGTCTTTGTTTTTGTCCATCCGCTGGAACATTTCCGACGGTTCAGGCCGGCCGGATGGTCCGCCATCAGGTCGTCCTCGCTGAGCTTCCGCGTCGGCCGATCCCAGCAGCATGGCAACTGTCGCGGCGGCACCCGCCAGCCATTTTGAAATCCTGATCATCCAGACTCTCCCCGAAACTATTGTGAAAAGTGACTTCCAGCCGGGCAGCGGCCTCGGCGTTTGCGATCGTTTGATACGTTAAGTTCCGCACTTACAACCGCATCGTCCACAGCCGGAAGCGATGTTTTTGATTCTGGCTGTGGAAAGCTGGCAAAGTTTTCGTCGTGCGATCGTTCGGTTCCTGACTGCTGAGATCTGACGCAAAGTCGCGAAGACGCAGAGGTTCGCAAAGACGTTCTCTGCTGGACTTTGGTTTTCTGCGGCATCCATAGTCATCCGTCAAAATCCGTGCCCATCCGTGGCTAATGAATGATTGCGACCGAATCCTGACTCTGTTCTCTCTGCTTTCTCCTGTTCAAAACTTCTGTGAGTCATTGAATCTTCATGGTTCGTGCTGATTGACCTTGAGCGGTGTGCACGAAAAAAGCGGTGACCGGAAACACGTTTCCAATCACCGCTTCGATCAAAGTGGCCGGTCCGAGTCAGTTTGCGTCAGACTCGGACGACACGAAATCAGTTGCCCAACCTGCGAACGCTTGGCTTCAACAGAAAAGAAAATGAAAAGGAGTGCTCCGGACGCGTTCCATCGAAAAACGCATCAGTCGACAGGGAGCACCGCGACTCGCCGGAACACTCCTCGTCACAACCCCGACCGTGCAAGCACGGACGGGCCTGTGATTACTGCGTCTCAAGGTTCTCCCACGACTTCCGTGAGCACATCCCGCTCCCCGGGATCAGGCTTCTTGCCCTGAGAACACTCTCGACTCTTCGATCGGGATCAAACCCGTTGTCAGAATCAAATCAGCAGCGTAGGACGCGGAGTGACGCCAGGAAGTTCCCGCGAATTCTGAAGGGGCAATTCGAACGGAAATCACTACGTCATCGGGATCCAGCGAGCGAGCAGAAACGCTGGGATCATCAGCAGCGCGACTCCAATTGCCAGCTCGGGCGTTCCCGTGGCGAAGAAAACCAGCGTTGCGTCGAGCATGATCAACGAAAGTAACATCGTCTTGATGGCCGTCTGGACTCGGGCAGGTTCCGGTTGCGAGATGGCTCGAAGCAACCGCCGGACGATCGTCATCGAAATCACAGCCAGCACGAACAATGCGGTCTCGCGCTGCGAGTTGTCCGGCGCCGTGAGCACAAATCCAAACAACGTTGCCAGTCCGGCGTTGATCACAAACGACGCCGAGATCAGTTGCGCTCGTGCGCTGGTTTTTGCTTCCTGACGAGCGAACCAGGTCAGTCCGCAAACGTAAATTCCCAGGCCAATGGCAACGTGCATCTGAGGGCACCACCACATCGCACCGGTCGGAGACGCGCTGGCTCCCAGCAGGATATTGAAGAATCGGCAACTTCCCATCAGGACGGGAGCCAGCGGAGTTTTCTTCAACGCTCCGTCGTAAAGCCAGACGCAAAGCGTCAGCAGCAAGGCGATCTGCAAAGAGAGCGGTCCGGCACAAGCCGCCAGCCCAAGACCCGCGACGTTCAGCATCACTCCCAGCTTCAACGCAGACTTAGCCGGAATTCTTCCCGACGGAATCGGTCGACCCGGTCGTTCCTGGCTGTCGACATCGCGATCGAAGTAGTCGTTGAGAATCATCCCCGTCCAGTAAATGCAGACGGACGCTGCCAGCAGAAACGCAAATGTGCTGACGGGTTCAAGCGACGAATGCGTCAGCAGAAACCCGAGAAAGATGTCCGCCATCGCGGTGAAGACGGTCGGAATCCGGACAAGCTGAAGCAGTGCAAGTCCTTTGTTGCCTTTTGGAAGTCCAGGCGAAGCGTCGTCTGATTGTTGTGCGGTATCAGTCATGAATGCCAAATGTAATTTCACAGGTCGTGACAAATGCAACACGGCGGTTCGATATTTCAGTTTCTTCGTTTGAGTGACACAGGTTGCTTGTAACCAGTGTCGCATAGCGAAAAGAGAATACCCTGGACCTGTCGAAATGGGTCTCTTGCGGCTTCGCCGCACAGGTTGCGAGCAACCTGTGCCACCCTGGATTGTTACGCACGTTGCACGACGTCTATTTCAGCTTCGGTTCGATCCAGCTTCCAAGTGCTGCTTCGAATTCGTCGAGCCGAGCTTCCGTCCGGGCACGATGTCCGGCGACGTCTTTTCCGGCTGGGCCGTGAGGCTCGGCGAAGAGATAAAACTTGATCTTTGGTTCCGTTCCCGACGGTCGAGCGGCAAACCGGATGCGGCAGTCGTCGTGTGTCCCGTGGAAAATGAGCAGGTTGCCTTTCGGCTGAGGCAGGCCTGCTGACTTTGCATTCGATGGAAGTTCGCGAACTTCGTGACTGCCGTAGTCGGAGACCGAAGTCAGCGTCACGCCGCCCAGTTCGTCCGGAGGGCTCGTTCGCAAAGTTTCCATCAGACCGTCGATCAGACCTTTGCCGGCCGGCCCGTAGGCATAGTCGTTGCGCTGACGTTCCGAGTAGTAACCATGTTCGGCGTAAAGTCCGTTGAGATGATCGAGCAGCGTTTTTCCATCAGCGTCCAGTTCGGCCGCCAGCTCTGACAGGTACAACGCGGCGATGGCGGCATCTTTGTCGCGAGCGTAATCGCCGGCCAGGTAACCGAGCGATTCTTCGGTGCCGAATACAAACTTCTCCGGACCGTGCTGATCCATTGCCTCGCCAATAAACTTGAAGCCGACCAGCAGTTCATCGACGACTTTCAGGCCGGCGGCTTTCGCAATGGCTGCGGTCAGTTGAGTCGTGACCAGCGTCTCAACGATGTAATGCGAGGATGTCAGATGACTGGTGAACGGATTGCCGATCGCCCCATCGATCGGTGGCCGAGCGGCGGATCGCTTGCTGACAATGTAGTCACAGATCAACGCCCCGATCTGATTTCCGCTGAGCACGACATACTCGCCCGTTTTCGAGCAGCGGACTGACGCGGCAATCCGGTCGGCGTCCGGGTCAGAGGCCAGCACCAGGCCGATGTCATCCTGTTTGGCCTGTTCAACGATCGGCTCGAAGACGCGGGTGTTCTCCGGGTTCGGAAGATGATCCGGCACGTTGGGAAAGTTTCCGTCCGGCGCGCGGTGCGGCTCAAAGATCGAAATCCCATCGAAGCCTGCGGCCTGCAGAAGCTTATAGACCGACGTTTCTCCCACACCGTGCAGCGGCGAGAAGATCGCTTTCAGATCGCGGTTTTCAGAAAGCGTCAGCTTGAGCATCGCGTCGATGTAAGCATTGTCGACGTCTTCACCGATGATCTCGATGCGTCCGTCGGCGACCGCTTCGTCGAAGTTCGCCATGGGAATGTCGGTCGCATCGTAGACCTTTTGAACAATCCCTTTGTCGTACGGAGCGACCACCTGCCCGCCGGTCTTCCAGTAAGCCTTGAAGCCGTTATCGGCCGGAGGATTATGCGATGCGGAAATCATGACGCCGACGTCGCATTTCAAATTCCGCACGGCGAAGGACAGTTCGGGAGTCGATCGAATCGCCTCGAACAGGAACACTTTCAGCCCGAGTCCCGCCATCACTGACGCCGTCAGTTCAGCGAATTCTCGCGAGCGGTTTCGCGAATCGTGTGAGATTGCCGCGCGGCCGTCGGTACGGTCGGCCGACTCCTGGAAGTAGGCGGCGAGGCCGTAAGCCGACTCGGCGATGGTCCGCTCGTTGATCGTCGCGGAGCCGTAGTCAGCCATCGGACCTCGGCGGCCGCCGGTTCCAAACGCGATTTCTTCCCAGAAACACGACTCGACTTTTTCCCAGTTTCCGGCAGAAATGTCGGACGCGATGGTGTCCCGAAACTTTTCGAACTGTGGCTCGGTGATCCAGCGTTTCGCGAATTCGCCCGTCTGAGAACGAATTGTTTCCGCAGCCACAGCGTTGTCGATTTCTGCGATCAGTGAGTCCGCAGATTGTCCTGCCTGTCCTGTCATACCGTGTGTCCAGCCTTCTGGTGCCCGCTGAGAATGAAGAATCGCCAACCCATGCGTTGGACCCGCAAGTCTTGCAAAGTCCGTTGAGACCGTCCACCGAAGTACTTACGAATACGCCCGGAACCTGCCGTAACCAGAAGTGCCCGTTGCAAGAGTCGGCGTCCGGTTCCATAATCGTTGCCGGCGCTGCGAAAACGCTGTCCGGGCTCCCAGCCGTAGAGTGCTTCTTGACTCGCCCTGCGAAGATTCTGAATTCCAATCGGTTGTTCCTCGGACGCGTACTTTACTGCTCGGCCTTCACGCTCAGGCGATTTACCCTGTTCCACTGCTGACGAAAATCGGAGAGTTCTCATGATGGGGCCATTCGGTCGAGCAATCTCGAAATGCGGAGTCGCCTTGTCGTTGGCAGCGATGCTTGTTGCCGTTTCAGGATGCGGAGGCGGTGACAAGAAGAAAGCCGAAACCGCCGGCACGTCGGAGAAGTCTCCGACGAGCAAGCCGCAGCGTGACAGCAAACCTGAGACATCCTCTGCGGCCGACGATACTGATGGTCGCCGCAAGGTCGGCGGAATTCCGTTCGACGTGTACTTCGACAATCCGCTCGGCGAAGCATCCGATCAACGACTGGTTGCAGGCGGACCATCCGGACCAACCGGCGGCGGTATGACCGGCGGCGGCACAACAACGCCTCCTGCGACTGCAATCGCCGAACCAGAGCCGGCGCCAGCAGTAGCGGCCAGCGGCGGTGGGCCGAAGTGGTCCGAGCTGATCTCTGCTCAGGAACTGCTCGACGAAGTTCAGTCGATCCGCAATGACCTGAATTCGCGACTGGCGAATTTTGGAGCGTACAAAC
Source organism: uncultured Planctomyces sp. (assembly GCA_937899075.1). Classification (GTDB taxonomy): domain Bacteria; phylum Planctomycetota; class Planctomycetia; order Planctomycetales; family Planctomycetaceae; genus JABMPE01. The sequence continues at coordinate 6,081 of CALDJX010000343.1, forward strand.
GGGCGATGCTGGAAGTGCCGGTCTTTGGTTCGACCCTCGCGTTTCTGGCGGACATTGCCCGTCGCCACGACGGAGACATCAAGTGGAAGGACAAAGCTCACTTCATCCGGGCGCTGGCCATCAGCATGGTCGACGTCGCCAGCAGCTCAACCGGTGGCGTGAAAAAATCTTACGATGAAGTGAACGAGGCGTTTCTCAAGATTTCCGAAATCCTCAACAACAACGAACCGGCCGAGCTTCCGGAAGTCGATGTCGAAGCCGACTTTGTTGACTTCGTCGAGATGGGTTATCTGATGAAACGACTGGAACGCGGCGAGAACTGGCTGAAGAACAACACCGGCAGCGAAGACAGTCTGGCCGAAAAAGCAGCGTTGGCTCAGCGAGAAGTCAGCGTGTTTGCCACGATCAGCGAATCCTTCAAATCCGAAGGGTTTGGCTATGGCGAATACGAGGATTTCGTTAAGTGGGCCAACGGGATGAGAGACGCCGCGAAAGTGATGCACAAAGCAGCGCCCGCGAAAGCGTTCACCGAGTTCGACGAGGCAAGATCGAAAATCAGTCAGTCATGCACCGCGTGCCACAGCGTTTATCGAAACGGCTAAACGTCGAACTGAAGTTGGCACCCAATGCCGCTCAGGAATTGAGTCGAACAAGGAAGCCAAGTAGTTTGGC
>CALDJX010000344.1 GCA_937899075.1 uncultured Planctomyces sp.
AGCGATTCCACCAATGCCCTCAGTGTGGCCGCTGAATTCGCGAATTGACTCACCGGTTTGAGCGTCCCACAAACGCAGAGTCTTGTCCCAGCTCCCGGAGAGGATGTGACGCCCGTCGGCGGACACGGCGAGGCTGCTCACGGGCGAAGTATGACCGTGCAGAACCAAGTCGCTCTCGACGATGGGTGGCTCTATGAAAGAAGGCAACGTTGCCTCACTGGTCGCTTCGGCACCAGCGACCAGTGCTGCATCCAACGCCGTCGTCGCCTCGGCGACTGGTCGCACCGTCGATAGGGGGATGTCCGGTTCCAACGTGGAAGGCGACTCAAACTCTGTTGCTGGTTCCCGTCGCAACCATGCAACGAGTGCGGGGCCTGCTGCCATACCTACCAGAACCAGGCTGGCCACGACGACGGCAGCCAATGCGTACCTCTGACCCGGTCGTCCTTCTGGCGCACGAATGACGTCGGCCATCTCTCTGGCGGAGCTGAACCGGTCCGCCTGGTTGCGAGCGATTGCCCGCAGGCAGACAATTTCCAGACGACGCGGTACGGCAGGATTCACGGCACGAGGCGGAACGGGTTGAGCTTCATCAATGCGGCGACGCAGCTCGCTTGGGTTGTCGGCAGCGAAGGGGCGCACGCCAGTCAGCAGCTCGTACAGGACGACGCCCAATGCAAAGACATCGGTGCGGGCATCGACGGGCTCGCCGTTGCCACGAGCCTGCTCCGGGGCCATGTACGACAGTGTGCCTGACCGTCCCGGCTGACCGGCTTGCACATCTGCGGCGACGGCAATGCCGAAATCGGTGAGGTACGGCAGGCCGGCCTTATCCAACAGGATGTTGGCGGGTTTGATGTCCCGATGGACGAAGCCCTGTTCATGAGCCGCGTGCAGCGACTCGGCCACCCGAGCGATAACGGAAGCCGCCTCGTGAAACCTCGTTGGCCCAAAGGCAATGTCGTCGGCGAGTGTTCGACCATCGACAAACGCCGTCACGATGAACACGACGTCGTTCTGTCGCCCGACATCGAACACCTGCACGATCCCGGGATGGTGCAGTTTCGCGAGCCGTCGTGCTTCCGCCTGAAACTGCACATTCGCCAGTCCGCTCGTCCGGGACGCGTGAGGAATCTTCACCGCGACGTGTCGTTCCAGTTCGGTATCGAATGCCCGCCAGACAGCACCGAAGCCACCTTCGCCCACTGTTTCCAGCAATCGGTAGCGATCGAGCAGCAGCGTGCCTGGCCCGAAGGCGAGTTGCGTCGCTGCGCCGCAGGCGTCTGAACCTGCCAAGGCATCACGGTGCGGGGACGGCAGCCATTTGAGTGCCGCGATCTGCTCCTTGACGGCGACCAGCAGCTCCGGGTGCTGGTCGCACAGTTCTTCCGGGGTGACATCCCGTCCGGCGGCACATGCGACTTCCCAGCGATCGATCAGGTCGTCGATCAGACATTCACTGCCTGTCGGAGTCATGATTGGCCCTCTGTGGTAACAGCTTGCCCGGACACACCCGGCAGCTCGCCGTGCATCACCCGGTACAGTTCGACGCAGGCAGCCCGCCAGTGGCGAATCACCGTCCGCCGCGACACACCCTGCACGTCAGCGGCCTCTCCCTGAGTCAGCCCTTCATACCACAGCAGGTGAAAGGTTTCGTGAAGCGGCTCTGCCAGCGCGGCGACTTGCGAGTGAAATTCTGACCACTCCGCCAGCCCGTCCGGACTGAACGTGCCGTCGTCGTCCGCGATATCGACAACGATGCCGTCCGCAAATTCCGCCCGCCTGCCAGTCTTGATCAAGGCTCGATCGGAATGATGATTGGCTCCGATCCCTTGCGGTCCGAAGTGCCGACGCGCGAGGTCGATCAGTTCACGGCGAATCTGCGTTGCGGCAAAGTTGATGAAGTCGCGAGTCGAATCCGGATGCACTTCGCACAGAGCCCGATGCAGCCGCAGGAGTGCATTCTGCAGAACATCGTCGGTCTCTTCCCAGCGTCGAACGCGCGAGTAGTCGCTGAGCATCCGCCGCGTCAGCAGCCGCAACCGCTCGCAGGAATGCTCAATGAGCGTTCCCCGAGCCGAGTCATCCCCTGCGCGCAGCCTCCCCAGCCAGTCATCAATGAGACTGGACTGTGAGCGAACGCCGTTTAGGGAAACTGGCGACTCAGACAACGGCAAGTGGCTCCGGTAGAGATCAACGGTTTTCCGGCCAGGCTACCGCCAACCTTACCGAATTACCACTGGGCCGCCGCTACGTTCCCGTTTGCCGAATTCACTCTGCCCCTTTCGTTGAGCCCCGTGATATCCCCATCAGGAATTGCCCGTAACGGTCGAATACGTCCGCGAGTACAAGCTATCGAACTTCGATTTTCTTCTGAATTCCGTGTCACAGTTCGGACGCGAGTCTCGCTTTGAGGGAAGCAGTGCGTGAGGTCGCATGCCGATCGCAGACAACTCATCTCTTCCCTCTGCCCGAAAGAATTCCAATGGACCCGTTTGTCGTCGTGTTAATCATCGGAGCCGTCGCGTTGTGGGTGTACTCGACTGCCTTCAAATCCGGAAAACGCGAAGGCTCTCGCAAGGGATACGGCGTCGGCTTCGACCTGGGCCGAAAATTATCATCCAGCGGTTGCCTGATCTTCATGGTCGACTGGTAACTGTGGCAACAGCGACCGCCGCCACAGCAACATGGGACCATATGCTTCCATGATATTTGAAACTCGTCCCCCATCACGCTGGTGGCTGCTGCGTGAGGCTTCGTTTGGCTGACACTCGCACGGTCATCAACTTGTCATCACTTCAATTTGAACTCCTGGAGTAACCTGTGTTTCGAATTATCCTGCCTGCCCTTGTGTTGATGACGTCGTGCCTTACTGAGACGGTCTCGCAAGCAGCTCCAGTAACCATCGCGGTTACGATTCGTTCTGTTGATCCTGCCGCCCGGACAATCACGGTCCGTCGTGAGGCTCAGGAGCGGGCGTTTGACCTGACTCGTCGCACGCAGATTCTGATCGCCGGGAAGCTGTCCGAGGCGGCGGGCCTCGTCATCGGCGACACTGCCCGCCTGACGTATGACAACACGCTCGATACGGTCTTGAAGATCGAAGCCGATGGTGCAGCGCCGCTCCATTGGCGATTCTTCGATGTCATGAAGAAAAGGGTGACCGCAGAACAGGCGATTTCGGTCACAACTGACGGGGCACTGGTCTGCCGACGAGACCTACCCTACTTCTGCCTGGCGACCCCGCGTCAGTACTCGGAAATGACGCTGACTCTGGAATTTCAGAGTCCGCCCCAGACACGCGGCTCAGTAGCCGTCTATGTCGCATCAAGCCTGCCGCGCCCAGACGAAGACGACTGGAAGAATCAGATTCCACGAGGTCTCGAATTCAAGCTGGGACCAGCCGAAGTGGGAGACCTCATTCTGCCCTTCGAGCAGTTCAAGGTTGATCGACCATTCGGCCAGCTCCGTGACGGTCGCCGGGTTGTCTCGCTCCGTAAACCCGAGTTAAAGCCCACCGGATGGAACACGCTCAAGATCGAGTGTGATCAGCACAGCAACATCACGTTCCGGGTCAACGACACCACGATCAATGCGGTTGCGAAAGTGGAGGCTGTCCGTGGCTATATCCTGATCGGGATTAAAGGCGTAGAGGTGCTGGTCCGCAACGTCGTCGTTCTCACCGGTGAAACCGAGACGGCGCTACCCTTCGAGATTGCTCGCGAAGACTGACAAACATTCGGCGGGACGCGACTCCCCGATCACCACGCCAGTGAATTGCCATATGGTCATACAGGCACTTAATTGCACCCCTGTCGAGGATGGTAGTTCATGAAACGACCGCAAGGTGAAACGGACAGCGACGAATGCTGCCCATCCGACGAGGGCGAGAACGTAACTGGTGTCGTCAGAGCCACCCGGTGGCTGCGCCGTGTCATGCACATTCTGTGGCCGAAGCTGCGACGGAGCTGGAACTGGTGCGTCGAATGGGCTGTTGGCCTGGGCACTTGGTGCGCAGTCGCCATACGACTGCTGCTTCATCTGGTGATTCTGAAATGGCAGCGGCTTCGCATCAGGAGACACGTGAACCGTCTGTCGCCCACCACTGAACAAGCCGCCGAAGCCGGGGCGGGCAGGAATGCCTCAATCGCTGCTACACGTACTGTCATCGATCAACAATTCGATGAACTGCGAGCCGGGCCTCATCCCATGACTGACCTGACATTCTCAAAGAGAGTTGCCGCTTCGGCTGCAATGTTACTCGGTGGTTGGCTCCTGCTCCCTACTGGCGAATCGGAAGTCACTGAGATTCGGAACGATTCCCCTGCCACCTTGCACATAGCACATGAAGAATCAAATCATGCTGCATCCGCAGACCCGGAACGAGAACCAGTCGCAAAACCAGATGCCACAACAGGCAATGATGAGTTGGCAATTGACCCGATCGCGGAACGACTCGCAGAAGCGGAGCGCACGCGACGCAAAGCACTCGACGGCCTGCCTCCCGCCGTGCTGGAAGCGATCACAAACCCTGACGCCGACGTCAAGTCGGTAGTTGATCGTCTTGCGGAACAGGCAGCGAATCGGCGACAGCGCACGTCACCTTCCAGTGAAATTCTTGCAACTCTTTCTGAGTTCGAGCCGGACGTCATCGCGGCCATGTCGAGGGAATTGTTCCTGCGGAAGTACCCGGACGCCAGGCTCGCTTCAAGAAACGACGCTGACGGACTCGAAAACTACATCTGGGGGGACAATTTTGCCGAGAACCACGCGACCGTTGCAGGCGGTGTGTTGATCGGATTCCATACCAGCTTCTTTCGCGGAGACCGAAGAAGAGCACAACATTCTATCGATGAGATCGTCGCCAGATTGGGTATGGCGACATACCAGGACCACAGTGAGCACTCCCCACCGGCTGTCGTCCAGGTTGCTTTGTGGAACTTCGAAGAACTCGGTTTCTCCGTGCGATGTACTATCCGAAGTGGAAAGCTGAAGAATGGCACGACCGTGTACTGGTTCGAACGGGGCGTCACGAATGTCCGCTTGCTCAAAGAAATAATCAAGCGACCAGCGAAACGTGTAACAACAACTCGTCGCAATTCAGACACTGTTGCCGCGAGCGGCAGCTATCGGCTCGTTCGGGAACGAGTCAAGGAACTGCTCAGGTCACAGGTATCGGAAAGCAAGATCGACACCGAAGCGTCAATACTGATTGAACTGGCAAAGCAAGCAGGTCGTGACGAAACCTCTGTGCTGAAGCTCCTGGACGCGGCGGAAGCCGACGCAACACGGCGTGGTCTGAACCGTGCCTTCGCGGTTTCAGCCGTCCGGAGTTCACTCAGCTTTTCGGCGGCGTCAGAGGCCCAGTGAGCACACTGATGGAAGTTGCCCGACAGACGCTATTCCCGTTAGACCAGATTCTGTGATGGATAAAAAGAAACATGGACGGACCGACCCGCAGGCCAGCCCGGATTCGTGGTCGTGCTGCGACGGGGCTCTCGTTCTGGATCATGCCTGGCGGTTAAGCCCCAAGGTCCTGGAGCTTTGCATTACAGCGGTCGCTGACCGCCACACACGAATGTGACGGTCAGCATCGCAGCAATGGCTTAACGTCTCGGGGACTGTTGTTTGAGGCGGATTTCGCCGCTGAGGGCTGATGTTGCTGTCAGGACGGCGGCGGTGAGGACGAAGACGTTCCAGGATTGGCCGATTGCTCCGAGGAGGCCGGCGATGATCAGGGAACCGTGGAAGTAGGCGGCGTTCAGCTTATGACGGGCTGATGGCAAGTCGTGTCTCCGTTGAGGCGTTGAATGAGAGAGTGAAGTTTAGTTGCCGGTCCAGGCGTTGCACTCGGATCGGAACGGGCAGGTGGGGCAGTTCATGGGACTGGGAGCCGGGTAGAAGTGACCAGCTTCGATGGCTCGCCAGGTGTGCTCGACGGCTTTCGTTATGCGGTGAACGCGATGCTGGCTGACTTCGACGTTGAAGGACTCGACGTTTGGCGTTTTCGTTTTGGTCAGGACCAGGAAGCGCAGCTTCACGTTCCAGCCGGGGAGCAGGCGTCGGGCGAGTTCGCTGTAAAGCAGAAGTTGTGACGATGAGTTCTCGGCCTGCCCCTGCGACCAGCGACTGCGGGATGTTTTGAAGTCGGTGATGACAAGTGCGTCGCTGGTAGTCGTGAGCAGGTCGATGCGGGCCAGTAGGTCTGGCACGCCGGGGATCAGCTCGCCGCGTAACTCTTCTTCGATGCCGATGACGGTGTCGTCGGATGTGACGGCAGGTGATTCGCGGAAGGCGGTGAGCATCCGGTCGGCAAGAGCACTGAGTGAGTTGTGGTCCTCGCCCTTGCCGAAGCGGATGTCCTCGTAATCGACTGCTCGCCCACGCCACGCTTCCTGAAAGACATCCAGTAGTTGGTCGTGTGATGGTGGCTCGTTTCCACACAACAGCTCGGTGAAGTGGAACTCCAGTGCTGAGTGGATCGCACCGCCAAAGATCAGGTTCGACGAGACGAAGGTCTCGGGCAGAGCATCGACATACTTGAAGCGGTAACGCAGCGGACACTGCTGGTAAGTCGAGATCGCCGAGTGCGAGATGTAGTCCCGCTTCGCACCGACCACGCTGATGGGTGAGCCACGTTGATCGGCTGTGGCGATCATCGCGACGCCCCGGCGGGTACCGCCTTCAGTTCATCGATCAGGGTACTGGCATCGCTGATTGACAGATCGTCGGGACGCTGCACGTTGAAACGATCCTGCACCAGCC
>CALDJX010000345.1 GCA_937899075.1 uncultured Planctomyces sp.
TCACGCTGACTTTCGAAGACGAAGTGGATGCCAGCCGAGGCGACATGATTGTGAAACCCGGCAACGTTCCACTGACGTCTGACACGGTCGAAGCAATGCTGGTCTGGATGTCCGAAGAACCGATGGTCCCCGGCAAGACCTACATGGTTAAGCACTCGGCTCAGCTGATCACCGGATCCATCGAATCACTGCGTTACCGAATCGACGTCAACACACTGCACAGCAGCCCTTCGCCGCAACTGAATTTGAATGAAATCGGCCGTTGCCGACTTTATCTCAACGAGACCATTTGCTTCGATCCTTACAAAAGCAATCGCTCCACAGGCGCACTGATTCTGATCGACCGTATCACGAACGCGACCGTGGCCGCGGCAATGATCCTGGATCGTAGTGCCGGCGGGAAGAGGCTGGCCGCGTGGGAAGAGGAGATCGCAGTTGAAGGCAATGAAGAAGACGCTAAACAGGCTGGCGTCCTTAACGAAGTGACTCCCGAAGAACGCGAAGCTCGCTACGGCCAGAAGCCAGCCACCGTACTACTCACCGGCCTGACAAGCAGTGGCAAGACAACGGTTGCTCAGGCAGTTGAACGGAAGTTATTCGACAGCGGTCGAGCGGTCACGATTCTGGATGGACAGCAGGTCCGTCGAGGGCTCAGCAAAGATCTTGGATTCAGCTTCGAAGAACGATCAGAGAACCTGCGCCGATCGGCACACCTTGCGAACATCCTGAACGACGCCGGCATCATTTGCATTGCCGCGTTTGTGGCGCCGAACGCAACGGTTCGTGACAAAGTGGCCGGAGTTGTTGGCACCGACAGATTCCTGACGGTTCACGTCGACGCTCCCATTGAATTGTGCCGCGAACGTGATTCCCGCGGGCAATACGCTGAGGCCGATGCAGGCAAGCTGACGGAATTTTCTGGAGACTCTGCGCCTTACGAGGTTCCGGAATCGCCTGATCTGGTGCTGAAGACTGGTGAGCAGTCGGTTGATGAATGCGCAAATGCCGTCATCGAGCTGCTGACCTCAAAAGGCTTCCTGCGATCCTAGCAGTCCGTTGAAAAAGGTAACCCGAAGCGTCAGCGAGGGATTTCAACTCGCGAGTTCTGCTGAATTCTGTCCCTCGCTGACGCGTCGGGTTACCAATCGAAGTGTTTTTCAACAGGCTACTGAACGCGTGTGGCGAAGCGAGGTATGTCGCCCGAAAATCATCAGCCGAACCGACAGCGTACGCTGGTCTTATTCTTCGGCAGCGGTGTCTTGATTCTCAAGGACGCTCTTCAGGTTATCGAGTTCCTTCTGAGCTTCGTCGCAGCCGGCCTTCCCCATCATCCAGCCGCAGAGAAAGAAGACGACTTTCAGAAAGCCTTTGGGCGAGATCACGGACTTCTGCGTGACTCGCGTTCCATTGGAAGTCGTTTCGAAGAAGTAGGCAGCTTCAATATCAAACGTGTCGCCGACAAGTTCGATCGCCGAAACATGCGGCTGCTCCCAGCGAGTGACCACACCTTGAAACTCCAGTCGTTGACCACGACTTTCCGTCACACACTTGAACGTCGTGCCGACTCGGTCCGGAGTTTCGTTGATCACCGTGTCTTCAACGACGGTGACGCTCCACTCGACGACGTGGTTGTTTGTGAAGTCAAAAACTTCTTCAATCGGTCGATTGATCTCAACGCTGGCTTCAGCCTTCATGACAGACTCCGAGAAGCCGGCCGTTTGCAAACACGTTGCGGCCCGGCAACTGACAGGATGGGTGTGAAGCTCCGATGCCTGACCGAAGCTCGTGTCCTGACATCGTGCCACTTCCGGACCGGAGAATCAATCGCCGTGCGTTGTCACGCTGCTCGGCGGCGACGGCGTCTGCGCGGGGCGTCCAGCGGAATGACGTCGGGGTCGATACCTTCTCGGACCACTCGGCCAGCCATCAGCCGGTAAAGAGCGAGCAAAATAAATGCTCCGCCTGTCGACGCGAAAAAGCCGAGCGTGCTGATCGGGGTGAGACGTGGGCTGTCGAAGGCGTACATGGCGATGCCGCAGCCAATCACACAGCCAGCGATTCCGATGACCAGAGTGACGACCGCTCCGCCCGGATCGCGGCCCGGCATGATGGCTTTGGCCGTTAGTCCAACCAGCGTCCCAAAGCCAATCCACTCCAGCATGGCGTGAGCGGTTTCGTCCATCGCTTTGAGCAGTTTCGGATCGATCATTTCCGGGTCAAACATTGTTGCGAACGCCTTTTCATCAGCCTGCGGCTCCGCCGCGGGAACTCTGGAGCCGCACCGACAGCGAGCCACTCCTTACTTAAGGTTAGTCGGCAGTTTAGTCGTGAATTCTAAAACAAAGCGACACCGAATCCGTACAGTCTGACACGAACGGCGGACAGTCGGCAGGCAGGCTTGTCGAAACTCGTCGACTGACACAGTTCAGTGACGCCTGCGGGAATTTCACGGGGAAAAAATCACGTCCTGACTGGATCTCGCTGGACCTGCCGCCACTGGAAGACTGGCAAACGACTCTTGCTCAACTGCCCGCCGCGCAGCGGCAACGCATTCAGGAACCGGCCTTCTACGACCTGCTTCATCGCGAGCTTTCGCGGCGATACCTGGCCGTGAAATAACCTTTCTGATTCCCGGAAACGCTCACATTCTGCGGAAGCGTTGCGCTCCAAGCCGTTCTTTGCGACAGGAGTCAGACCTGGTCGACTCATTCTGCAACGATTTCCGCCAGAAACCGTAGAGCGCACCGCCAGGCCCGAATCGTTCGACTTGACTTATGACCAGCTCAACGAGATTCTCCGGATATCTCGCCCTGCATTAACGACAGGGCTGTCATTAAGAACCCCCTTGGCCGACATAACCGTTTTCTGATGGCACGCAAATACCGTCTATCCTCTTGTCCCGGACGCTACTTGACTGGCCGGCTTGCCGATGGCCGACAGGTTCTGATGGGCGTAATGTGTCCTGACTTTGCAATTCACTACTTCTCCGCTGCCGGCGACTTTGTCGAGATTCAAAACCGCAAACTAACGCTACCGCCCGCCATCCGAAACGGCGTTTACTTCTTCGACGAAATCGCAGACGCTAGTCTCAACGCAGACATTGCAGCTTGGTGTACCGAGCTTAAATTCACCGAGTCGCCAATAGACGTGCTGAAATTTGATTCAGATGGCGGCACGATTGAGGATTTCCCCGCTGAACTTATCGAACTCGACGAGGAACCAGACAACTTCACAGACGACGAACGCGATGAACTGCTTGAATGGCGAGCGGATTGGGTCGAATCAGATTTGTTCGCGTTTTGGTGGGGCGACGAACTGTGGATTGATTCTGATGGCAACGTCAACACTAGCTAAATGTCGGCCAACATGGTTTTTACGCTAGGGCCTTCGGCACACCGCTGTCGTTTGTTCAAGCCTCATCCTGTTGGTAGAATCTTCCGTAGTTCAGGCATCGTTCGCTTCGTTTAGGGCGGTGTCGTAAAAACCTTCCGTTAGGCGTCTCAGGTTGGCGATGCCGACAATTGCTCAAGCGACTAACGGCCCGTTGAGAATGAGTGCCACTGGCTCTGCCAGTGCTTCCTCGAATCGGCAGTGACAAGTATTTCCGCACTGGCACAGCCAGTGGCACACGGAAATTTGAATGGCCAACCGTTTTTCAACTGGCAGCTAAGGTCGAAGGTGTCGCAGCGTCGACACATCCGCGTGCGTCAATACTCGCATCAACCATCGCATCATGAATCAGCGAATGCCGAACTTCTGAGTCGTGGTATGACCGCACACCAGCTTTGAGAGCCGCTGAGACACCGCCCCCGCCAAGAAGCATACTGCCAGGCAATTGCCGCTCGTTGAACCCGTGCGACATCAGCGACGCTCCGGCTAACCAGATACGAACTGCGTCGAAATTAACGGCTCAGAAATGTTTCCAGTGCCGAATTAAGCTTCTGGCTTGGTCGCATGGCGGCTTCGGCCTTTTCGGGGTTCGGATGAAAGTAGCCGCCGATGTCAACCGGGCTTCCCTGAGCGTCGTTCAGCTCCGCGACGATCGCGGCCTCGTTCTCGGCCAATTCACTTGCCAGGACCGTGAACTGCTCCTGAAGTTCCGCGTCGTCCGTTTGAGCGGCCAGCGCCTGAGCCCAGTACATCGCGAGGTAGAAATGGCTGCCTCGGTTGTCGAGTTCGTTAACCTTCCGCGATGGCGACTTGTTCTCGTCGAGGAATTTCCCGGTGGCCGCGTTCAAGGCCGATGCCAGCACGAGAGCCTTCTGATTGCCCGTCTGGTTTCCGAGTTCTTCCAAC
>CALDJX010000346.1 GCA_937899075.1 uncultured Planctomyces sp.
CCCTTGCTCGGCAGCGGGAATTGAATGACCCGTTCATTCGTAGCCATGCTCGCCAGCGCGTGGGAATCATGAACAGCCCGGCGTCTTGCGACGGTGGTTATGGTCAGATGTACGGTGAATTCCCCCGTCACCCCCAATTGCGATGCCAGATGACTCTTCCTTGGAAGTGACATCTCCCGAATGCTTCTTGACGGCGAATCACTCCGATTCGTGCAGATTATTGCAGAGCTGGTACGCAAAACTATGCATATTGACTCGTTGTTTGGCCGTGCGCAGACTTCCGTTCCCACCTTGCGACACTCGCTCGCAGAAATCATTTCACCACCCTGACTCAACGTGTGTCAGCCTGTCTTTAATTTCTCCTTCAGACACAAACTCCAGCGCGTCTTCGTAGCCACGCTCACCATTGAGTTGGCGGCCTCGCAGCGTTCCACCGTCTGGCGACGGTGCCTACGATGGTTCACTCAGCAGGGATGCTCGACATGTTTCAAAAAGCCATTTCCACGTTGTTCATCGCCGCGTGTCTACTGCCGGTGCCATTGTCCGCTCAGGATTCGGACGGTGCTGCCCGTGAAAACCAGGAGTTACGGTCACGGATCGACCGGCTGGAATCCCTCGTTGAGCAGTTGCGGCCGGTTGCCCCGACAGCTCCGATGTTCGAGTCCGGCGTCTCAACAATCTCGACGACCGAAGACAGTTCTGCTGCCGGTCTGCCGGTCGAGCACACATCGTTCTCGACGTGGAGCCTGCCCAACAACTTCGACGGTCCGTCGTCGGAGTTTCCGACGGCGCGACTCACCGGGTTCTTTCAGGCCGACATGGGCTGGGTGTCACAAAGCGGTCTCAATCAGACTGCCATCGGCGATGTGCAGGACGGAGCGGACTTCCGCCGAGCTCGACTCGCGGCGACCGGCAACGTCGCAGAGAACGTCGGCTACATGCTCGAAATGGACTTCGCGTTTCCCGGACGGCCGAATTTCATGGATGTGTGGGGCGAGGTCCGCGATCTCGACGTCCTGCAGAACGTCCGCTTCGGTCAGTACCGGCAACCGTTTGGACTCGACGGGCTGACGAGTGTCAAAGAGCTGACGTTTCTCGAACGCAGTCTGCCGTTCGCGTTCCTTCCTTTCCGACAGATCGGCGTGATGGCTCACGGCGCGAGCGAAGCCGAAGACATGACATGGTGGTTCTCCGGATTCCGAGCGCAGACTGACGCCTTCGGCAGCAACGTCGGAGACAACGGCGGCTACGGCCTGGCCACTCGACTGACGGGAGTGGTGATGGACGACGGAGCAGGCTCGGTCGTTCACGTCGGCGGAGCGTACAGTCTGATCGACCCTTCCAGCGATACCGTGGAATATCGGAACCAGCCGGAGTTCTTCGTCTCGGATTCGATCCTTGGCGCGACGCCGTTCTTTGTCGACACACTTGCCATCGCGACTGACCACGTGAACCTGTTTGCCGGAGAACTCGCGGCGACTTCTGGCGCGTGGCACGCTCAGGGCGAAGTCATCTACGCCGTCGTTGATCGCAAGGCCGCGTCGACATCGATCTTTTCCGGAGCGTCGGTTCAGACCGGCTACATCCTCACCGGAGAGCACCGGCCGTACGACCGAAAGAACGGAGTCCTCGGCCGCATCGTGCCGCACGAGAATTTTGGGTCAAACAGCGGCTGCGGAGCGTGGGAAGTCGCGGCCCGCTGGTCGCACCTCGACCTCAACGACGGCGGCATCAACGGCGGACAGCTCAACGATCTGACCGCAGGCTTGAACTGGTACCTCAACCGCAACACCAAACTGCAGCTCAACTACGTGCACGCCTTCCTGAAAACTCCCGGACTGGGCGACAGCGACGCCGACATCGTGGCGATGCGGGCTCAAGTCGATTTCTGAACACAGTCCACCGTTGCCATACAGTGGCTACACGACGATTCATCTCATGACCGGATGCAGCGATGCCGGAACGATTCTTTCCACCTGACTTCTTCACGCCCCACACGGAGCGAGGTCGCCCGCAGTGCGATCGTCGTGGCCGCCGTCTGACATTTTCGCCGGAACAACGCGACCGCATCGCTGAGCTGATTCGAGAGTTCGGCATCGCCGGAACTCACCAACGACTCAACTTTCCGATCTCGAAGGCAACGCTCGGAAGAATCGCCAGCGAACATGGCATTCCGTTGCGCGCCGGTCGGAGAAAATCTGCGTAGAGCATTCTCAAAACAAACCACACTCGTCGTGCATCAGTCGGTGAGGCCTACGGAGCCACACTGGTCATGGCGAACCAACGAAGCTGGGACAGAATCGCAACACACCGTTGCGGGCCTTTGAAAGGAATCAAGATGGCAACTGACTCACCTCACATGATTGCTGGAGTTCCCATTCCCGATCACAGTGCAGAACCGACGGAAACCTGGTTCAGTCGACTGTGGCTGGCGATGCCGGAATGGTGGGGGCAGGCGGCGGGAGCGTTCGCCATGTTTGTCTGGCTGGGGTTTGAGGTTCCCGCTTACTTCAGCAACTTCTGGACGATGGGAGCGTGGTTTCGATTCGCGGACGGAACGCAGGTCAACATTCCCTGGACTCGTGTGCTTGTCGATCTGAACATCCTGCTGGTGGGACTGGCATTTGTGTTCCGACGACCGGCACGCATTCGGTCCGCACGTGCGAACGAGGTCCTGTTATCGCTACTGGCCGGCTGGTGGCCGCTCCTGCCATTCCTCGCTCTGGCATTGCTGAGCTTGTTCGATCAATCAGCCGCGGCGGAATGGCGAGTCTTCATCCAGCGGCCGTGGATGAACTTCCCGCAGGTCTTTGGCGGAGCGTCGCTGATCATCCTGGGCAACGCTCTGGACCTGTCCGGATACGCGACTCTGTTTCGCTCGTTCAGCGTTCTGCCCGAGGCTCGCGAACTGAAAACCACCGGCCTGTACCGCTTCGTGAGACATCCGGTTTATCTCGGCCAGTTCATCAGCCAGGCAGGCGTCTGGCTGATTTTTGCACCCGCTCACTGGGTGTGGTGGAGTTTTTACGTGACGTTCATCGTCCTGCAGTTGTGGCGAACAAAACGGGAAGACGCCGTCCTCGAACGAGCGTTCGGCAACGAATACCGAACGTGGAAAGAGCGGACATTCTGGTTCGTGTAGAGTGTGGCTCGACGATCACGGCCTGGCATTCCCGCTTGCCGTCAATTGTTTTCAGATTCGCTTTCCATCGACCTCTTTGGCGCGGATAATGCTTTGACAAAAGAGTGAGCACGGCTCGAGTTTCGGCGACAGGGATGTGTCGGCGAGTTCAGGGGCAGGACGCCCGGCAGATTTACCGGCTGTTTCTTGAAGGAGAGTCCCATGACACGTCACATTCTTTTTGTCGGACTGTGTGCGGCGACGGTGTATTTGTTGCCAGTCGATGCCGCGTTTGCGGACCACTGCCGTTGCGGCGGAGGCTACTCGATCGGGGGTTGCACGACGCCAGCGACCGCTGTTCCCAGCGGGACAGTTTATTATTCGTCACCGGCGACAAGCGGATATTATTACTCCCCGCAGTATTACTCGCCGGGAAATAGCTACTATCGCAGCTATCCGTCTTACGGGTACTCGCGACCGGGCTTTTCAATCTCGATTGGATCGGGATTCGGTTCGCGGTTTGGTTCCGGCTTCGGTAACCGACCCTACGGGTACAGCAGCTTCGGGTCGCGGTACGGGTACAGCGGCTTCGGTTTCGGCAGCTCGATTTCGCGGCACCACCACCATCATCACTAAACGAACGATGGAACTTGACCAGTAGCCACTCTCGCCAGATCGTGGGTTCCACCCCGTCTGGCGGCAGTGGCGACGGCAGGTAAATTCTCATCGGACGCTCGCCGAATGAGGAATCAGCGTGAGGCAGGTTGGTGATACACCCGGCCGGATTCGTAGAGCCTGAGTCGCGCTTCGATACCGGGTTTGTGATGCTCGTCGGCTTTGGCGACCGCCTCTTTTGCCCGTCGGATTGCCTGCTCGAACTGGCCGGATTCGGCGTGAGCGGCGGCCAGGGTGTCGAGCACGTCGGCCTTCTGGTACCCCGTCATTTCGCAGGCCTTTGTCGCAAACTCAACCGCCTGCCGACCGTTTCTCAGAGAGCCGTCCGGAGTTGTGGCCAACAGCCAGGCTCGGTTGTTCCAGGCGAGAGTAAACGACGGATCAAGCTCGACGGCGATACGGTAATCGTCAATTGCTTTCGCGGTGTGCCCCATCGCTTCGCGGGCCGCTCCCGACGCTTCCCAGGCCGGCGCATATTTCTCGTCGAGTTCCAGAGCGACGTGCAGATCGACCATGGCCTGCTCAACGTTGCCCAGATCGAGCCACGCCAGGCCGCGATTGGTGTATGCCGCCGGGTGTCGGGTCCCCGCATTGATCACCTTGTCGAAATCGGCTTTCGCCTTTTCTGACTCTCCAAGTCGCCGGTACGTCGTGCCGCGATCATTGAGGGCTGGCAGATTCTGCGGGTCCAGTTCGAGGGCTTTCGAAAAGTCGGCGACCGCGGGTTTGTAGTCGCCAAGCGAAATGTGGGCGGCTCCCCGCTCGAAGTAAGCCCGCGAAGTTGGGCTCTGCTCGATCTGAGCCGTAAAATGAATCATCGCCCGGTCAAGTGGCACGACGTCGCTCTGCTGAATCCAACCCTTCACATCCGGAATCCAGAGCCACGGTCCGTTGACCATTCCTCCATTGAGAATCTCAGCCAACGCCGCTTTGCCGACGACTGTGCTTTCGGATTTCAACTCGGCATCGACGCGGATCACCATCACTCGCGAGTCAACCGGTTTCGTTTCCGGCGAGTCCGTTACGGGTGTGTCCTGAGAGGTTGCAGCGGCGAGCCCGACGCTCAGCCATACCAGAAGAACTGGGAATCGTTTCAGGCTGAGTGAGATTTCTGAAGACATCAGTTGTGCTCCTGGCTGGCGGCTCGGTGCTGGCGTTACGGAGAAGACTGTCTCGCACTTTGGATCATAAGGCGTCGGAACAGCAGACACATCACAACGTGGTCGAGGTAAAGTCACTGCAAAAGTCGCAGGCAAACTCAGCAATCGGTGTACCGGACAGGTGTAGACGATTGGCCGCTGCGCCGAACACTGTTGGCACGCGGTACGGTTTTCGCTGCTTGAATGACATGCTGGAATGGTCGGCTCTGAATTTCACAGGGCGTTACGGGACCGTCGAGGATTTTCATCGATGTCGTTTTCCAGGACGTGAGGACGCTTATGACAACTCCCGAAGATTCCGGACCTGTCCGTCGGTCGCTCACGTTCCTGCTGGAGAACTCGCTCTTCCTGATTGGAGGAGCGGTCGCGGCACTGGTCTGGGCCAACTGTGACGCGGTCGGGTATCGCCACTTTGTGCATCACGAATTCGCCATGCTTGCGGAGCGGCATGTTGATGTGCATTTTCTGATCAACGACGTGGCGATGGCTTTGTTCTTTGCCATCGCCGCCAAGGAAGTCTGGGAGGCATTGCTGCCGGGCGGGGCGCTGTCGAATCCGCGAACCGCAGCAACTCCGCTGATGGCAACCGCGGGAGGCGTACTGGCTCCCGCACTGATCTACTTTGCCGGAGTTCATCTGCTGGGTGAGTCGGCAACGCTGGGACGCGGCTGGGCGATTCCCTGCGCGACAGATATCGCGTTCAGCTATCTCGTCGCACGGCTGATTTTCGGCAACGGGCATCCGGCAATTGTTTTCCTGCTTCTGCTGGCCATTGCAGACGATGCGGCCGGTCTGCTGATTCTGGCGGTCTTCTATCCGCAGGAAGCGATGCATCCCGAGTGGCTATTACTGACGCTCGCCGCGATTGGCATCGGACTGGGGATGCGTCGCGCGGGCGTCCGCAACTTCTGGTGGTATCTGTTGATCCCTGGTGTGCTGAGCTGGTGGTCGTTTTACGAAGCCGGCATTCACGCGGCACTGGGACTGGTCCCGATCATTCCAACGATGCCGCACGCGAATCACGATGTCGGACTGTTCGAGCCGGAAGAAGATTCGCAGAGAGACACACTCAGCCAGTTCGAGCACTGGTGGAAGAATCCGGTCGAAGTGATCCTCGGATTGTTCGGCCTGGTGAATGCTGGAGTCGTGCTGTCGAACGCGGGCACGGGCACCTGGCTTGTCCTGAGCGGCCTGCTGATCGGCAAGCCACTCGGCATCACGCTGCTGACGCTGCTGGGTGAAAAGCTGTTCGGATTCCAGATTCCGGACGGAATGAACTACCGGCACGTCGTGACTCTGGGAATGGTCGCGGGCATTGGTTTTACCGTCGCGTTGTTCGTGTCGTCGGCCGCGTTTCCCGATCCGGGAGCAATCCAGGATTCGGTCAAAATGGGAGCCCTCGGCAGCTTCTTCGCTGCCGTACCGGCATTCTTCATCGGCCGAGCCCTTGGCATCAAACCAGGTGGCAACGAGCAGAAACTTTCATGACCCAACCAGACGTCGTGCTCCAGCCGGCCGAGTTCCGCCTCAAGCATTTCCTGCATGTGCTGGCTGCGGAAACGGTGCCGTACGTCGAGGTAGAACGTACGTGACTGTGAATCGCGTCCGCCCGCCAAAGGCTCTGCAGAAACTTGCAGGGCAAGTGCAGCTTACTGCACCTGAATGCGGCTTTTCATTTCTTCCAGCCTTCGATTCATGCTTTGTTTTCATCGGACGGGCTTCGAATTCGCGACGATGTTCGAATCGGAAACCTGATTTTGACGCGGCGACGACGAATCAAAATCACTTTGCTGGGGAGGCGTCTCTGAAGCCAGGTCACCGCCAATCGTGTTCGACTTCGGACTGGCACGGCGGTTGCGTTTGAGTGGCTCGAACCCTCTGAGTTTCCGGGTCGCGGTTTGTGAACGACCGGATCGGCATGGAGGCGTGACAGATCACGCGGCGGTCGCATCAACGACAAATGTCTTGACCGAACGCCGCATTCAGAGACAGATTCAGCAGGGGCGAAACGTGGTCAGCAGCGTTCAGCAACAGGATTCGACTTCCGAATTAAGTCACAGCCACGATCTAAGACACGTGGTTGAGCACGCCGCCCACCTGCTGCCAGCTCAGGGCCCGATCGAAGTTTTCGTGCATCACAACACGCTGCACGCGTTTGAGGATCGACCGTTCCATGAAGCAGTTAAGGCCGCTCAGCAGCGGTTCGGAGCGAACCCTTATTTCCCGGAAGCACGCTATCGGGAGCTGCTCAATCAGGGACGCATCACGGTGGCTGATCTGAATGCCGTGCTGAAAGACGACCTCGGAGCACACGACACGGAGACGATCGATGGACTCGGTACGCGGCGTCAAATTCGGATGGCCATGCTCCGACATCCTCTTCGAGTTGGACTGGATGCGGAACTGCGCTGGGCCGTGGCCGAAACAGACACGCTCGAAAAGTTCCGACCAGAGGTTCCAGTTCGGACGCGGGAAAAGTTGCTCGACGGGACTCGTACCTGGCTGACCGAGCGGCTGTCGGAACAGGGTTTCTGGGACAACGATTTCTGTGAGCTGATGGGCGACCTGCTGCAACGATTCGGTCGACGCCCCGGTCAATGGCGTGAGCCTGTCTGGGAAGAAGTCACGCTGCAGCTTCTGTGGCGAATTTGCCGGAGAGGCGTCGACAACGTCCCCAGCATTCGCCACGACGAGGTGAAACTTCTGCATCCTCGCGACCTGCTGCTTAAAGCGACCGGTGAAGACATCAATCGCTATACCCACGACGTGCTGATCCGATTCTGCGGAGCGTTTCTTGATCAGGGGTACGCCGAGTGGGAACTGCCAGATCGTGATGCGGGGCTGTACTCCGCATTCGTGTCATTCTATTCGAAACTACGGACGACTCCCGACGAATGGATGCGAGGCTTGAGTGCGGAGTTGGCGTCGCTCAAGCGGGAAGCGACTTCGGCCGAGCAGTCCATCGAAGACTCGCTCGAACTGCTGGGCGTGGCCGACGACGACCGCGAAGAGTTCATCACACAGACGCTACTCTCGTTGCGCGGCTGGGCTGGCATGGTCTGGCAGATGGAGTCCGCAGCCGACTGGGCCGTCAGACCGGCTCCGAAGGGATCGCTGCTGGAGTACCTGGCAGTCCAGCTCATTCTGGAACGACAGGCGATCGCGTACGTCGGTCGGGAAGTGTTTGAAACGAACGGGCCCCTTCGCGACGTGCTGAGCGAGGCCTCGTCACGAGTTGTCGCTCCGCAGTCGCGGAACCTTGAACGGCGAGCGTTTCTTCTATTGCAGGTGGGAGAAATGCTTGGCTGGCAGCCGCAGAATCTGCTTGAACTGTCGCCCGAAGAATGGACAGACCTGGTCGGCGAAGTGGAAAACTTCTCAGCCATCGAACGTCGTCGGATTTATCACGAAGCCTACGAGCGGAAGTACCGGGTCGCCGCCCTGGACGCGTTCGCCGTTCACTCGCGGAAACGTCAACAGCGAAGAACTTCGCAAAGCAGTGCAACAAGTCAACGGCCGTCGTTTCAGATCGTATGCTGCATCGATGACCGCGAGGAATCATTTCGACGCTACATCGAGGAAGTGACTCCGTCGTGTGAGACGTTCGGAGCTGCCGGCTTCTTTGCAGTCGCTATGAAATACAAAGGAGCCGCCGACGGCTTTTACAAACCACTCTGCCCTGCGGTGATCGATCCCGACCACTACGTGCAGGAAGATGTCGGCTACACGTTCGAAGGTGTGCATCAAAACCGTGCTCAGAGACGCAGCCGACTTGGCCGCGCGACATACCTGTTTCACACTCGCAGCCGGACTTTCGTTGGAGGCATCGTTGCTGGCATCACTGGATCGCTCGCAACGGCTCCGCTGGTCGCACGGGTTCTGTTTCCTCATTTGACATCCCGCATCCGCAGCCGGTTTGGATCGCTGTTGCAACCGCCTCCCGTGACTCGGCTGCAGTTACTGCGATTTCAGGAAACGCCTGGACCAGAGAACGGGCACATCGGATTCACACTTCAAGAGATGGCGAACATCGTCGAGCGTCTCCTGCAGGACATTGGGCTCACAAAAACCGAAACGTTCTCGCGGCTGTTCGTCGTGTGTGGTCATGGTTCCTCGAGCCTCAACAACCCGCATGAGTCGGCGTATTGCTGTGGAGCGTGTGCCGGAAAGCGAGGCGGCCCGAACGCTCGTGCTCTCGCCGAAATGGCGAATGACTGGCGTGTTCGAGCGATGCTCGTTGAGCGCGGATTGATGATCCCGGACGACACCGTCTTTGTCGGTTCCTACCACAACACCTGTGATGACTCGGTCGTCTACTTTGATCTGGATCGCTTGCCGGCGTCGCACCGTCCGGATTTTGAGGTTGCACGCACAACGATTGAAGAGGCCCGAAAACGTAATGCGCATGAACGCTGTCGACGATTCGCTTCGGCACCGCTGACGCTGACTGCTGACGAGGCTCTGCGTCATGCCGAGTCGAGGGCTCAGGACCTGGCTCAGGCCCGGCCGGAATACAATCACGCCACGAACGCATTGTGTATCGTCGGGCGGCGCGAGTGGACCCGTGGGTTGTTCCTCGATCGGCGCGCGTTTCTCACGTCCTACGATCCGGCTCAAGATGACGAAGAATCTTCAATCCTGTTTCGAATTCTGGCGGCGGCGATCCCTGTCTGCGCGGGCATCAGCCTGGAGTACTACTTCTCGTGTGTGGACCCCGTGAAGTATGGATCGGGCTCGAAGCTGCCTCACAATCTGGTCTCAATGTTAGGAGTCATGGAAGGTTCTGCGAGCGACCTTCGAACCGGACTCTATCAGCAGATGATCGAGATTCACGAACCGTTGCGGCTGCTGTTCGTTATCGAATCAACGCCCGAAGCCATGCTTTCGATCATCAATCGGCACGAGGGGATTGGCCGACTTTGCCGAGGCGACTGGGTGCAGCTCGCAGTGATCGATGCTGAAACTTCGAAACTGCAACTGTGGCGCAAGGGACGATTCAAACCCTACGAACCAGCAACCGACGAGCTGCCTGAAGTTGCGTCGTCGCTCGCCTGCTACGAAGGCTCACGCGACCACTTGCCGTTCCGATCAATCACGGAACCACCGCAACTGAAGTGACAGTCCACCAGTTCGTAGTCGTTAACAGACCCTTGCCACGGCCACCAATCCGTTCTCTTTGCGAAGAAATTCTACTGATACCATGACGATCGAATTCATCTTTCACATTCTGGGACTGATCGTGGTCGCCAGTCCGGCAGTACTGCTCGCCGTACTCGGCCTGCCGATGCTCCTGGGTCGACCAATCAGTGAATCAATCCAGTCAAACTTCACAAAAGCCGCAGTGTTGACTGGCCTCACGGCGGCAGTCTGCATCCTCGGGATGATGCTCGTTTTTGATTCCCGACACGTTGTCATTGAACTTGGCAACTGGGTCGCGATCCCGCAGGAGCATTTTCACTTTCATCTGAAATTCGTCTTTGACCGACTCTCCGTGCCGTTCACGATTTTGTCGTTCGTGTTGTGCGGGACGGTTGGAGCCTTCGCCAGCGTCTATCTGCATCGAGAAACCGGCTATCGACGCTTCTTTCTGTTCTATGCCGTGTTCCTGCTGGGGATGGTGATCTCGTCCCTGGCCGGCACGATCGAAACGCTGTTCCTTGGGTGGGAACTGGTGGGACTCTCATCCGATCTGCTGATTGCCTATTTCCACGAACGTCCCGGGCCAGTCCGAAACGGGCACCGTGTGTGGACCGTCTATCGAGTCGCCGATGCAGCATTTCTGATCGCGGCCTTGACGCTCCATCACCTCACGGGAGCCGGCGACTTTGACGGACTCATGGGCACCGGTCCCTGGCCGGAAGGTGTGGCGGCGGTTGACTCATGGCACGCGTTCCTTGTTGGCTTGCTTCTATTGGTAGCTGCGGCAGGCAAGTCCGGCATGGTGCCGTTTTCGGGCTGGTTGCCGCGAGCGATGGAAGGTCCGACCCCGTCCAGCGCCGTTTTTTATGGAGCCCTGTCAGTCCACCTGGGAACGTACCTGCTGCTTCGAGTCAGTCCGCTACTCGAAGCCTCGTTACCGCTAAGTATCGCAGTCATCGTTCTTGGACTGGTTTCGGCAGTCTTCGGAGCGTTGGCTTCACGAGTGCAGTCGGACGTCAAAAACGCACTGGCCTTCGCGTCGCTGACTCAGGTGGGAATCATCACTGTCGAAATCGGTTGCGGACTGCGCTACATCGCCCTGATTCACATGATCGGACACGCCTGTCTGCGAACTCTGCAACTTCTGCGAGCACCGTCTTTGCTGAAAGACTACCAGGCTCTGGAAAACGCGATCGGTGAGCATCTCTCAACCTCGCCGTCGTTCTGGGAAAAAGTCATTCCACAAGCTCAGCGTGAATGGCTCTATCGATTCTCACTGGAACGCGGTCATCTCGACGGCTTCCTCGATGGCTACATTGTACGACCGTTCGTTCGAGTGTTCCGCTGGTGTGATCAACAGGAACGTCGCTGGAGCCGTTTTGCCGGAGGTGGTGAAACACGCGAATCAGATCGTGTTGCCGTTGACGGAGATTCTCTGGAGGACGTGGTCTAATGAGTGAACTGCATCTGCCCTGGCTCGAACTGACTGTATTGATTCCGCTGGTCGGAGCCATCTGGGTGTGTCTATTGAGAAACCAGGACACAGCCCGACGGCACAGCATCGTGATCTGCGGGCTGACGTTGCTGTGTGCTGCTGGCGAGTGGATCGACTTTGGCACGCTTGGAAAATTTGAAGCCCACGACCACTGGGATGTCCTGACGGAACTATTTCACAAAGACATCTTCGTCATCGATGAACTCAGCGCTCCGCTGCTGCCACTGGGAGCGATGCTCTACCTGATGACGGTCATGACCACTCTGCGTACCAAGGTCAACCGCTTTTCATTTGGATGGACTCTGCTGTCCGAAGCAATACTGATGGCAACGCTGAGTTGCCGTGAACCGTGGTTTATCGTCGCGTTAATGTCGCTCGCAACGGTGCCGCCGTGGATCGAGATGCGCATCCGTAAACAATCCACGCGGTTCTACTGCCTGCATATGGGACTGTTTGTGGTACTGCTGTTCGTTGGGCAGGCTCTTGTCCCGGCGGATGCATCAGCCGTC
>CALDJX010000347.1 GCA_937899075.1 uncultured Planctomyces sp.
AAATGCCGCGGACCTTATCCGCCATCTCGAACCGGATGTTGCCACCGCGAATAACGGGTGACTCCTCATGAACCTGATACGTCATTGCCGAGGACGGTGATCCGACGGAGTCCGATGTGACAGGCGTAGCAGAGTGGGTAAATTCCGAACGTGCGACGGAAAAAAGTGCTCGGAAACTCAGGGCTCATGCAGTGAACTGGCTTCGCAAAGTTCTTCAGCCTCACGAGCACGATCATCCGGAGCAGCTTGCCTGGAAACTTGAATCCATTCAGAAGTGCCGAGGCGAAGGATCCGGAAAGGACCCATGGCCCTTGCTGTTTGAAATGCGAATTGGCTACATGTTACGAAAATGGAAAGAGACTCTTGCTGTCGCCAGCGAAATCCCGTTGAAGGGTTGTCATCAGGCAATTGTCAACGAGACGCTTTTAGTTGTGACCCGATGCCATATTGAAATGGAGCAGTGGGAAGAGGCAGAAAAATGGGTTCGAAGCATTCTTAAATCAAAAAGAAAGCTCGCCTCTAAGAAGGAGTTGCGATACTGGTTAAGCATTGCGATCGCTCGTCAGGCGTCACAGTCAGGTTGTCCATTGGCCACTGACAATCTTCAGACTTTGATGGACGTCATCACCTGATCGCCAGCTTTGCGACACCAGCCAGCTTTGCGACACCAATTGAAGCGATGCGACCGTCTGGACGCTGAAAGTTTGATGTGGTGGATCGCCGATTCAAGAATCGGCTGAGGGAGTCGGAGTTTCAGTAATGGTTCGGGGGCATGGAACATGCCATTGCGGTGCTGACCGCAAAGGCTGGCGGAAACATGAACTGAGAATCGTTTGGCACAATTTCGGAAGTGTCTGCGACCGTGCCCTGTTCGCTTGCCAGGATTGACGATCGACCGATAAAGTCATGCGCGAGTTGCCTCGCTTGCCGGTTCTGCCAAAAGTGCTGTAACGCGGCAGCGTTCTGCGGATGCAGCCTTCTCGCTAAATCAAAGTGCCTGCGCCTCATACCCTCCCACACAGTTTCGATTGGCCAGTGATCTCTGGCTCGGAACGACTGTTTCTGAGCTGCGGTTTCGCCTGCAAACTCGCAGACAGTGCAAACACCCCGCCTACATCCCCATCTAGAAGAAGCAGATGAAGAACTTCAGCAACTCTCTGTTTACTGTGATATCTCAACTCCTTCGCCACGTTTCCCTGCCGTGCACAATTTCTCTGCCGTGCACAATCGTGGTCGTCGCTGGTTTGGCCGGACAGGTCGCGGCGGACGATTTGCCGCTCGGACTTAAGCCGGTACCGGTTCCGAAAGACAACCCGCAAACCGTTGAGAAGATTGCACTCGGCAAGCAGCTGTATTTCGACAAACGACTGTCCAAAGACAACACCGTTTCGTGTGCCAGTTGCCACGCTCCTGAGAAGGGATTCAGCAACGGCGAAGCTTTTGCGACGGGAGTCGGCGGAGCGAAAGGCGGACGCAGCGCTCCGAGCGTCATTAACTCGGCTTACTACCTGCAGCAGTTCTGGGACGGCCGAGCGGCTTCCCTGGAAGAGCAGGCTCTGGGCCCCATCGCTAACCCGATCGAAATGGCACTTTCGATTGAAGACGCGGTCGGCCGACTGAACAACATTGCTGGCTACAAGTCGCAGTTTCAGAAAGTTTTCGGGACCGATGCAAATCCCGATGGAATTGCCAAAGCGATCGCCGCCTACGAACGAACTGTTCTGTCGGGAAATGCTCCGTTTGATAAGTACAAAGCCGGTGACAAATCGGCATTGTCAGAAGCAGCCGAACGAGGCCGCAAGCTGTTCTTTGGAAAAGCCAACTGCGCCGCCTGTCACGCTGGTCCAAACTTCTCAGACAACTCGTACCACAACATCGGCATCGGCATGGACGCGAAAGAGCCGGATAAAGGCCGCGTTGCCGTCAGCAAACTTGGTGGCGACACCGGGGCGTTCAAGACTCCAACGCTGCGTGAGATTGCTCGGTCGGCTCCGTACATGCACGACGGAAGCCTGAAGACTCTGGAAGAAGTCGTCGAGCATTACGCCAAAGGCGGCATCGCCAATGAATGGCTCGACGAGGAATTGTTCAAACTTCGTCTGAATGATCAGGACAAGGCAGACGTCGTGACCTTCATGAAAGAAGGTCTGGCGAGCCCCGACTATCCTGATCACAAGGCACCAAAGCTGCCGGAGTGACGTCTCGCGGACCCGTAAAATTGGATACGTTTGGGTGAGCAGTGCTCACCAGAAATTAAATGTGGTGGGCACCGCCCGCCCAGTGAAGACTCTCCTTTAGAAAGAATTCTCCATGCTTAAGAATCGTATTGCCGCTTTGTTCGGCAGCCTCGCGATTGCCGCTGCCATGAGTGTCTCGGCTCAGGCTGCTGGCCCGGAATCGAAAGTCGTTGCTGACGGACTGGACAACCCATCGGGTGTCGCTGTTCAACCAGGAACCGGCCACGTCTTCATCGCCAGCCACACGGGCATCCACCGTCTTGATCCAAAGTCTGGCAAACTGACGGCGGAAGTCACCGGCTACCCTGATCCAACCGACGTTTACGGCAAAGGTCCTAAGTACGCGATCGGAC
Source organism: uncultured Planctomyces sp. (assembly GCA_937899075.1). GTDB lineage: Bacteria > Planctomycetota > Planctomycetia > Planctomycetales > Planctomycetaceae > JABMPE01. The sequence continues at coordinate 2,591 of CALDJX010000347.1, forward strand.
CACTGGGACTGTCGTTCCTCGATCAGAACACGCTGGTTGTCGGTGACGGAAGTCGAATCGACGGCGAAGAACTTGTTCGCATCTTTAAAGTTGGCGACGAGCCAGCCGCGAAGCCACAAATGGAAAGCAAAGCGTCGCAGACGCTCGGCCCAATTCTCGCCAGCGAGCAGACCATCAAAGGCGAAGGCAACTTCTACGGCGTCGTCGCGACTGCTGAAGGAATCTTTGTCACCTGCAACGGCGACGACACCAAAGGCTGGGTGGCCAAAGCTAGCGTGAAGGACGGAAAAGTCGGGAAGCTGAAGCTGACTATCGCCACGAAAGAAGCCACGGAAGTCGACGCTCCTGGCCCGATCACAACGACTAAGACAGGTAAGGGTGTTCTCGTTGGCCAGATCGGCGAAGTGACCGTGCCTGGCGACAGCCTTGTGACGATCTACTCAGCCAGCGGAAAAATGCAGCGGAACCTGCCTTGCGGCCTGAACGACATAGCGGGCCTTGCCTGGAGTCCTGCTGGCAAGCTCTTCGCGACTGACTTCTCGTGGGTCGACGCCACGGCTGGCGGGCTGTTCTCTGTTTCGCTTGGCAAGAAAGATGCCACAGAAGCGAAAACAAAGAAGCTGCTGTCACTCGACAAGCCAACGGGCATCGCTTTCGATGCTGAAGGAAACGCTTACGTCGCCGTCTTCGGTACGGCCGCCGAAGGCAGTGACAAACCGGCTGGCCAGATTCTGAAAGTTTCAGGCTTGAAATAGGCTATCGCTGAGGCGAACACTGACTACGATGCGAAATATGGGCCCGCTCTGAGAATTCAGAGCGGGCTCGTTTCGTTTTTAACGGCAATTATTCAGTCACACGCGTCAAACCGGGAACTTTCACGTTTTCAGTGCATCCATGCAGAACGCCGGAATCTCCTCAGCCGGTCGCCACCAACAATCGCGGCTGCCGGCGACGGTAAACGAGGCGACGCGGGCCGTTAAGAATTTTAGTGAATTGCGATTCATTCCGTTGAGCTGACGTCGTTCCGGTTGAACATCGTGAACAATTACGGTGAGATGGTTATCGAGGCTGCGGGAAACCGGCGGCCAGAAATCTGCTTTATTCGGGATATCGATTATGCTGTCCGCATTCTGGTGGAAGAATACCGGCTCGCTTCGTCATCGTTCAGGTCGACGGGTTCCGGTTTTAAGTAATCGAGCGTCAGCAGTTGCAGACTCAGGATGCGCCGCCTCTGAAAAACTGGAAGACAGAACGCTGTTGACAGTCAACGCTCTGTTCTTTGGTGGCGAGCTGGATGTTTTCGCCTCAGAAAACGACAGCATCACCGTCCGGACAAACCCCGCAAATTCATCGTTCGTCCAGGTCCTTGGCAACGGCGTTCCGGTTTCGTCAGTTCAGTCGGTGCTGGCCAGCCAGATCACTCGGCTCCTGATTGACGCCGGCTCTGGTGACAATGTTGTCAACCTCTCTGGCGTGAATTCGGCGTTCTTCCCAGCACTCTCCGGCGTGACTGTCGACGGCGGAGACGGCAATGACACGATCATTGGAACTGCCAATCTGAACGACACTCTTCGTGGCGAAGATGGCAATGACACCATCACCGCCGGAACCGGCAACAACCGAGTCGACGGTGGCGACGGCAACGATGTGATCGACGGCGGCTTTGGCAACGACACGCTGAACGGCGGCAACGGCAACGACAATATCCTTCGAGGCAGCGGCAACGACCGCATCGATGGCGGAAACGGGTCCGACACACTCTTCGGTGGCGACGGTGCGGACACCATTATCGGCGGCGACGGCGCAGACCTGATCGAAGGCGACGCGACAGGCTTCACTGACACAGGCAATGACTCGCTGAACGGCGGCTCGGGTGACGACACCATTCTTGGCCAGGGCGGAAACGACACTATCAACGGTGCAGCCAACAGCGACATCCTGATCGGCGGCGACGGCGACGACGCCATCATCGGCGGTGGCGACCACGACCTCTTGCAGGGCGACGCTGGTAACGACACGCTGACAGGCCAGAGTGGTCGAGACACGCTCGAAGGCGGCGACGGCAACGACAACCTCAACGGCGGAACAAACAATGATGTCCTGCGAGGTGATGATGCCCTCGGCCTGACCTCAGGCGACGACACACTTAATGGTGGCGCCGATGAAGATTCCATTTTCGGTGGGAACGGCAACGACATCATTCTCGGCGGCGGCGGTAACGACTCGCTGGAAGGCGACGCTGGTCAGGACACGATCAACGGTCAGTCTGGAACCGACACGATCTACGGAGGAACTGGCGATGACTCGCTGCTCGGTGACACCGGCAACGATTTGATTAACGGAGACGATTCGCTCGGACTCGCGTCGGGCGACGACTTCATCAACGGCGGCGGCGACAACGACACGCTCAATGGTGGCAACGGCGCAGACCAGATCCTCGGTGGATCAGGCATCGATAATCTGAACGGCGACAACGGAAACGATACGCTCGATGGCCAGGGAGGCTCGGACATTATTGATGGCGGAGCAGGCGAAGACCTGATTATCCGCAGCCTGGGCGGCGCTTCCGACACCGTTTCCGGTGGATTCGGCGGAGACGTACTTGAACTACGCGGCGAATCAAGCAACGACACGGTCACTGTTGGCCAAAGCGGAAGCCAGCTAACTGTCACAGAAGGCGGCGGAACAGTTCTCGTCGGCAACGACGTCGAACGAGTGGTCATCAACGGCTCCAACGGTAACGACACTCTGAAGGTCGGTAATGTCGATTCCGTTGTCCCAATGGTTCTTGAAGTTAATGGCGAGGCCGGTACTGACACGCTTTCAGCGAGTGGTGCGTTGCTCGGCCGCGTCTTCCTGATCATGGACGGCGGTATCGGCGACGACACAATCACCGGCAGCGAAAGTGGTGACACGCTGCGCGGCGGCGACGGCGATGACATGATCGACGGCGGAATGGGTGACGACCGAATTGATACCGGAAACGGAAACGATTTCGCGACAGGCGACTCGGGCAACGACACCATCGACGGCGGATTCGGCAACGACACGCTGAATGGCGGCTCAGGCAACGATTCGCTGATCGGAGGTTTCGACAACGACGACCTCGTCGGCAGCAGTGGCAACGATGTACTGCGAGGTGGCTTCGGCAACGACTTCCTGAACGGCAACAACGGACACGACACCCTCGACGGCGACGCTGGAAACGACTCGCTGCTGGGCGGAGCTGGCAACGACTCAATTTCTGCCGGGACGGACAACGACAGAATTCGCGGGCATAGCGGTCATGACTCGATCAAAGGCGGCGACGGAGACGACAACATCCTTGGTGATGCGGGACATGATGTCATTCGCGGCGGCGACGGCAACGACATGATTATCGGCGGGGCAGGCAACGACCTGATCAACGGCGATGACGGCGACGATTCAATCAATGGGAACGGCGGCGATGACGTCATTCTGATGGGCGACGGCGAGGACCGAGCCCTCGGCGGATCAGGTGCTGACTCGATCCTCGGCGGCGACGGCGATGACACCCTTAATGGGCAAGGTGGAACAGACATTCTCGCCGGTAACCAGGGGACGAATTCGTTCGCTGACCTGACCGAAGTCGACGAAAGTCTGACGCTTAGCCTGGCAGTTCTTGATGCTCTGAATATTTAAAGCAACCAAAGTGGAACTTGCGGGCTGGTTGCTGTTTGCCGTCGTTTTTTTCTACGCCGCGCCGGCGTTGATATTGATGCCTCGTCGAACTCTTCGGAAATTCGCCACGGGCGCTGCAGAGCCAGCGTTCTGGCCAGTTGTTTCGGTCATCATCGCTGCACGCGACGAAGAGCAGCGGATCGGGGAAACACTGAGTCGACTGCTGGCGTCCGACTATCCCCACCTGGAAGTCATCCTCGCGAACGACCGTTCAACTGACGCCACCGCGCAGATCGCCGAAGCAATTGCAAAAGACGATGACCGCCTGAGAATCGTCACGCTCGATGAAGTGCCGGACGGTTGGCTCGGCAAAACGAATGCGATGACGCAAGCGGCGAATCTGGCGACCGGAGAGTTTCTCCTCTTCACAGACGGCGACATTCAGTTTTCGCCGGACGCAATTCGCCTGGCGATGCGTTACTCGCTCGAACGAAAGCTAGATCACTTCTGCCTGTTTCCGTCGATGGAAACAGAGGGCTGGTCAGAGTCTGTGCTGGTCTCATTCTTTGCGATGCTTTTCGCTTTTGGGACTCAGCCCTGGCTTCGGTCGCTCCGGTTCCCCAACGCGTACTACGGCATCGGCGCGTTCAATCTGGTTCGCCGTTCAGCCTACGACGAAGTGGGCGGCCATCACCCAATCCGGCTCGATATTCTTGACGATGTGAAACTCGGCAAACTTCTTTTCAAGCACCACGCGGCTGCTGACTACCTCGTTGCCGAGGACACCGTCCGAGTTCGCTGGCAATCTTCGGCCTGGGGAGTCATCCGAGGCCTTGAGAAAAACGCTTTTGCGTCGATGAGTTATTCACTAATCAAGATGGTGGGATTCACGATTTTCTTTGGACTGATATTTTTCGTTCCGATCATTGCCGTGTGTCTTGTTCCGCTTGAATCAGCGTCTGGGTTTCTCGCAGTACTGATCCTGCTGCACCTCACGTTTGGCCGATTGTCCGTTGCCTTCGGCGGCTCGTTGAGTGTGACGCCGGGGTTAATCTTAGGATCTGCCGGTGTCCTGTTCGCATTCTTGCGGTCAGCGTTCCTGACACTTCGTCAAGGAGGCGTCACCTGGCGGGAAACGTTCTACCCGCTGAAAGACCTTCGCGCTGGCGAATATCTTTAGCCACTTCTGTAGGTCAGGCTCTGCCTGACGAAATCTCGGTGTGGCAATGATCCCGTTGGTTGAGTCTGTTTTCTCCGACGACCAATGCAAAACCGAAGCCTGCCAGGATTTGGCAGGCCTCGATCACTTACTGACTCCGTCAGGCAGTGCCTGACCTACTCGATGTTTCGATCAGACTTCGAGCAGATCCCACTCGGCGTAGACGTCGTCGACAGATTCGAAATCGTCGTCGTCGGCATCCGCGGCAACATACACGTGGAATGTTGTCGCGACTTCATCGAATCCGTCAGAAGCGGTGACTCGAATCTGCACATCGCCGACGTACCCTTCCGCAGTGGTCACAATCAGGATTCCGCCGTCGATTGAGGCGGTGACCGGTACGGCCTGCGGATCAGTCAGCAATGAAGGATCGTCATACACTTCGCTGTCCAGGCTGGCGATCAACGGGCTGGCGTCGAAGCTGTCGTTCCATTGGTGAAGCTCGCCGTTGGGCAACAGGTAGAACCACTGATTGTCGGCATCGCGGATCCATCGTTCGTTCTGACCGAGGTAGTTGTCGTAGTAGTTACCGCCCGACCAGAAGCCGTGCACGTTGTCGAGTGCCGACAGTTCGTCACCCAGCACCTCGATTGTGTAAGTGATTGCCTGGCCATCGGAATCAACGGCAGGCAACGCGATTTCAAACGGCACACCCGACGTCGCATTCTGGTCGGCGATGCTCACTTCTGGAGCCGTGTTGGTCACTTCGACGTTGAATGAAACGCTGGCTGATTCGGGACCGTCTGAAACGGTGACCTCGATGCCGACGGCGCCGGTTTGAGTTCCCGAAGTGATGACGAGTTGCCCGTCAACGATTTCGGTCGAGATGTCCGGCGACGTACCGTTCAGAAGAAGTTGCGGATCGTCGTAAACGTCGGCGGAGAACATCGCCAGTTGAGTGCTGTTTTCGAAACTGCTGTCCCACTCGTTGAGCGATCCGTCAGGCAGAAGGAAGTACCAGCCGTTGTTGCCTTGAAGCCATTTCTCGCTTTGACCACCCCAGTTAATGGCGTAATCACTCACGCCGTCGATCGTGTGAAGATCGTGCTCTGCCATGATCTCACCAGCCAGCGAACCAGCAACAACGACTTCGTACTCCAACGCATCGCCATTGGCATCGCTGGCGTTCAGGTCGATGATGAGTTGCGTTTCGCCAACGAGCACGGCCTGGTCTTCGATCTCAGAAATGACCGGAGCTGAATTTTCCTCGACGACATCCTCAATCAAGTTTGCTGGATCGCCGAGGAAACTGAGTAGCTGTTCGTCAGTGGCGTCGTTGAGCAGGTTCACGCCAGCGAGCGATTCCGGAACGTTCAGGCTGACGTAGCGAGCATAGTCAAAACCGGCCACGAGATCCGGGTTGAATGCTTGTCCGGGAGTTGGGTCAAATCCGTCCGGCGTGAGCACGTTGCTGTTCTGGTAAAACGGATCGAAGTCGTTGGCCTTTTCCCAGTCGGTGTAGGTGACCACTCCGACCTGAAGAGTATCGGGCATGTCTGGTCGACTGTAGCGGCGATGCACTTGCCACTCTTCGCCGGGCAGTCGGTAGAGGGTGAAAACATCGCCTCCGATTCGGGCGATCTGGATTTCAGCGATGCTGGCATCTGGACCCAGGCTCGTCAGTTCAAGGTCGGATGAACTGTTTCGAGTCGTCTTCACTTCGAGCGAGAACTGATTCTCACCGTTGGCGTAAGCCTCGTTGCCATAGCCAAGCGAGAGGAACACAAAGTTCTCGCCATTGTTTGTTCCGTCGTCAGCCATCGATCCGGGTGCCCACTCGTTCGGAGCGTCGGTGATGTCACGAGGTGTGCGGATCATGACTCCGCCCAGCGAGAAGTCTCCATCACCCGGCACACTGTCAGCATCGCTGCCGCCGACGTCGTCCCGATCGTTGATGTTAACTCGCGTTGTGAAGGCGAAGTCGCCGCTTACGGTTTTGTAAGCAAGCGGGCCGCGGTAGTTTTCGAACCAGACCGCCGTGTGCGGCACCATCGTCAGACGGCCGGCCTGAGTCTGATCCACGTCGAAGGTTTGAAGCTGGTCAGCATTCCAACCTTCCGTCTCGTTCAGGCGAAGCCAGTCGGTAATCGACGCCGCATCGTTGAATTCATCGCTGAGACCAGGAATCGGCACGGCCGTTGGCTGCAATTCCCCACCGCCTTCGCCGCCAGTCTCACCGCCATCAATGAGGTTCGTATTTTCCCCGAGAAAGCTGAGCAACTCAGCATCGGACACCGCGTTCGGATCGGCCAGGTCCGCTCCGGCAAGAGCTGCCGGGACATCGGGAGTCGCATAGCGGGCATACTCAAAGCCAGCCGTCAGATCGGGATTGAACGCTTCGCCGGGAGTCGGGTCGCCAGGCAATCCCGGAACAAGCACGGTGCTGTTCTGAGTGAACGGGTCGAAATCGCTGACCTTCTCCCAGTCGGAATAAGTGACGAGCCCAACCTGCATCGTCTCGGGCATGTCGGGACGCGAGAACCGACGATGAACCTGCCATTCCTCGCCAGGCAACTGGTACATCGCGATGACGGAGTTGCCGATTCGGGAGAGCTGGACGTTGACGACGCCGGTGTCCGAGCCGAGCGGAGTCACTTCGAGCTGCGAGTCGCTGTTGCGGGTTGTCTTAACTTCCATAGCGAACTCGTCGGGGTTGCCCGCTCCGTAACCAGCCGACAGGAAGATATAGTTCTCGCCGTCGTTCGTTCCGTCGTTGGCCATGCTGCCCGGAGCCCACTCGGTCAGCGCGTCGGTGAAGTCTCGCGGCGTGCGGATCATCGCCCCCGCCAGCGAGTAATCTGCATCACCCGGCACGTCATTGGCATCGCTCCCGCCGATGTCGTCCCGGTCCGTAATGTGAACCTGCGTCGTAAATGAAAAGTCACCGGTCACGAGTTGAAAAGCCATCGGTCCGCGGTAGTTCTGATACCAGCCCGTCGTGTGTGGCTCCTGCACCATTCGACCAGCCTGAGTCGCGTCAATGTCGTACACGTTGAGCTGATCGGCATTCCAGCCCTCGACGTCATTCACTCGTTGCCACTGATCCGTCGTCGAAGAGTCGTCAAACTCGTCGCTCAGGCCAGCGATCGGAGTTGCCGCGAGCAACTGCCGGGTTTCCAGAGACTCAGTGGCGACAGTCATGGGCGACTGGCTGATCGACTTGCGGCGAGCAGTCACTCGCCGACCGCGTGAACGCAGCATTCGATTAAACAGAAAAGCTTCCGATCTCGCAGAAGTTTCAGCCAAACGAGACTTGCAGATGTGATTCCAGGGACGAAGCATAAGGGCACCTCAACAGTCAGAGTAATTCTTCCAACCAACATCCGGACTCAGGGACCGGAAAATTGGTTTGCAGACGGGGAGCGGAAGCTCCGAGTCACCGCCTCGGCGGCTGATGCCCAGGTCCACCAGACCCGACCGGGCGTTCTGCTGAGGAACTCGCTGTCGGCTGTTGAAGCCCGACAACCATTTTTGAAGATTCTCGAAAGAATCAGCGAGACGCGAATTCTGCGTTGCGGTGAAGGTTGCTCGATTTTTCGGAGGCATTCGGCAAATCATCGATCACGCGCTCGATCGTCGTCGACGGAAGCTCAAAGCGAGCCGGCTGGATGAGCGCACGGCTGAGCTGTTTCTGAAACTCGTCACGATCCATCTCGACGGTGCCGAACTGGCTGAGAAAGCCGCTCGGATACTGCACGTCGTGAAGCAGAAAGTTGTTGGCTCGAAGAATCTCGAACAGAGTGGCGAAGCAGACTTTGCCGGCGTGGTTCACTCGGTGAAACTGACTTTCCGAAACGAAGTACCGGCCGATGCACAGTCCATAGACTCCGCCAACCAGCTCGCCGTTCTGCCACGCTTCGACGCTGCGGGCATGCCCCATTCGAAACAACTCGCGATACACCTCTGACAATTCCGGAGTGATCCAGGTTTCTGGCCGTTCGGCACAAGCTGCGACCACTTGATCAAACGCCGAGTCAATTCGAATCTCGAATCGTCCACTTCGAACAACACGACGCAGGCTCTTGCGAACGTGGAAATCGTCAACGGGAATCAGCGTTCGCTTCGCCGGGCATCGCCACTCGACCGTGCCGGACGATTTCGGCATTGGAAAGAAGCCGTTGGCTGTTGCTCGCAGAACGGTCGCGGGAGAAAAGTCCAACGCATTCAAGACAGCCTGCTGAGCCGCAACCTGTCCGTCAGGGACGTGCCGCATTCCGGATCGAACGAGTCTTCGCAACAAGCCAGCGAGCATGAAACCAAACCGAATTTCGAGGATGTGATGTAGCAACGACTCGCAGGCTTCAAGTTTCGGACAAGCCACCACACGAGAGCAATTTCATCCTGGCTCACCCGATCGTCCCCGGAGCAATTCCTGAACAGAGAAAATCCTTCACTGCAATCACGAGCCCACGATTAGCGGTTATGCCGGTTTGGCATCCGCATCGCCTCCCCGCACCGCAAGACATCATCGGTTTACACCGAGCGAAAACGGTGTACGTTTAACGCTTTCGTGGTCGAACGGTTTCAGCACTCGGAACATTGGCTGATGAGCAATGAAAAACAATCCTTGGGAAACTTTGGTTCGTCGAACGCGAACTCTGATGCCCGTTCGGAGACCGACGCATCGCCGGCACTCTCAAC
>CALDJX010000348.1 GCA_937899075.1 uncultured Planctomyces sp.
TCGTCGGTCAGTATGACAATGACGTTTGGCTTCTTACCCTTCGCCCCACGACCGGCAGCATCGGCCGCAGCGAGTGAGCCGACGGAAAGAAGTCCATACACTGCGGCAAGCGCGGCAATGATTTTGTGCGAAGGCGAATGCTGGTTCATGGAGTGGACTCTTTGAGTTTTGAGATGTCACAAGTTCCGGCAGCGGATAATAGCGAGCAATCAACGAAGACAGAAAGCGCGAGCGAATGGGACAGGTTGCGGAAGCAGACATTTTCGACATCATCGGCGACGACGGATTTCAACGACTGGTCGCCGCGTTTTACCGACAGGTGCCGACTGACGATATTCTTGGGCCGATGTACCCGGCAGACGATCTTGAAGCAGCCGAGTACCGACTGCGTGGATTCCTCATTGGCCGCTTTGGCGGACCTCAAACCTACGTCGAGGAACGCGGACACCCCGCACTCAGAATGCGACACGCGCCGTACGACCTCAACATCGACGCTCGAAATCGCTGGGTCGAAATCATGGAACGAGCCCTGGACGAAGCCGCGTTCGCTCCAGAAGTCGACGAAGTGCTGCGACCATTTTTTGCCCAGACCGCGACGTTCCTGATCAACCGCTGGGAATAGGTAAGGAACGTGTCCAAAATAACTTCCCGAATTCAAAAAGTAGGCTGGAACAAGCACCGCGCAGTTCCGGCAGCACAGCAATCCGGAAATGCCGGAACTGCGCGGTGCTTGTTCCAGCCTACCACTTCGCGAATAGGTCAGTCGATCGAAGGAAATCCGGATGGGAAAACGCGTGCTGATGCTGGGGACGTTCGATTCGAAAGGCGAAGAGTACGCGTTTCTTCGTGAACGGATTCTCGAAAATGGCTGCGAAGTTATTTCGGTCAATGCCGGAGTCGATGGTTCGACCGATCTTTTCCCAGTCGATGTCGAGGCCGATGCCGTGGCAGAAGCCGGTGGGGATTCACTCGCCAGCCTGCGAGCCAAACGTGACCGTGGAAACGCGATGTCCGTGATGAGCGCCGGAGCGGCAGTGCTCGTACGAAAGATGTTCGATGACGGAAAATTCGACGGCATCATCGGCATGGGCGGTTCTGGCGGGACGGGCATCGTGACCTCGGCCATGCGGACACTGCCGGTGGGCGTGCCGAAGTTCTGCGTGTCAACACTCGCCGCCGGAGACATCAGCCCGTTTGTCGGAACCAAAGACATCGTCATGATGCCGTCGATCGCCGACGTTTCGGGCATCAATCGGATCTCAAGAACGATCCTGTCGAGAGCCGCCGGAGCGATCTGTGGAATGGTCAATTCAACCATTCCCGAAGCCACCAGCGAACGACCGCTCATCGCCGCCAGCATGTTTGGCAACACGACGACTTGCGTCGATGCGTGCCGCGCGGCACTCGACAAAGCGGGCTACGAAGTGCTCGTGTTTCACGCCACGGGCACCGGCGGTCGAGTTCTTGAATCATTGGCCACCGAAGGCCTGATCGACGCGGTGCTCGACATCACAACCACCGAATGGGCGGACGAATTGTGCGGAGGAATCCTGACAGCCGGTCCCGACCGCCTGGACGGTGCCGGCAAACGAGGGCTGCCTCAGTTGATCGTGCCTGGCTGCATCGACATGTGCAACTTCGGATCGATGGCCAGCATCCCGGACAGGTTCAAAACCGGTGACCGCAACTTCTACGAATGGACGCCCGAAGTCACGCTCATGCGTACGACCGTCGACGAGAACCGCCAGCTTGGAGAAATCTTCGCCGCCAAAGCCAACGCAGCGACAGGCCCCGTCGCATTTCTTTTCCCGCTGAAAGGAGTGTCGATGCTCGACGCGGACGGAGATCGCTTCTGCGATCGAGACGCCGACCAGGCATTCTTTACCGCCGTGCGTGAGAACGTTCGAGACGACATCCGAGTGGAAGAAGTCGACGCCAACATCAATGATCCTGACTTCTCAGCACGAGCGGTTGAAATCATGCTCGAGCTTATTTCTGAGGTGTATGAAATCTGACTGAATTTTTGAACGCAGAGAACGGAGAGGACTCACAGAGGAAGGAGAGCTCTCCTTTCATCTCTGCGTTTTTCACCTCTGCGACCTCTGCGTTCAGAAAACTTTCGAAATTATAGAGGACTAAAGACAGTGACATCACGACGCGAAGAAATTTTGGACCATCTAAGACAGCTCGTTTCGGACGGCATCCCCATCATCGGCGGTGGAGCCGGCACGGGGATCAGTGCCAAGTTCGAAGAAGCCGGCGGCATCGACCTGATCGTGATTTACAACTCGGGGCGTTACCGCATGGCCGGCCGGGGATCACTGTCAGGCTTGATGCCCTACGGAGACGCCAACGCCGTCGTCATGGAAATGGCGCATGAAGTATTAACCGTCGTTGAGCATGTTCCCGTGCTCGCCGGCGTGTGCGCGAGTGATCCGTTCCGAAAAATGGATTGGTTTCTGCGGCAGGTTGAAGACATCGGTTTCGCTGGCGTGCAGAACTTTCCAACAGTCGGCCTGATCGACGGCCTGTTCCGAGTCAACCTCGAAGAAACCGGCATGGGCTACGACAAAGAAGTCGACATGATCCGCCTCGCGCACGAAATGGATCTGCTGACGACGCCGTACTGCTTCAACCCGGCCGAAGCCGAACTGATGACCGAAGCGGGAGCGGACATCGTGGTCGCTCACATGGGGTTGACGACGAAAGGTTCCATTGGCGCCGCAACGGCAAAAACGCTCGACGACAGCGTGAAGGAAGTTCAGGCCATTGCAGACGCCGCTCGCGGAGTCCGCGACGACGTTCTGGTCATCTGCCACGGCGGCCCGATCGCGATGCCCGAAGACGCCGAGTACGTCCTCCACCGAACGAAGAACGTCCACGGCTTCTACGGCGCGTCGTCAATGGAACGCCTGCCCGTCGAAACCGCCATCACAAACCAGGTCCGAGACTTCAAAGCGATCCGCTTTGCCGCACAATGAATTCCTCAGCACAGCCCAGCGACAAGTCCAAAAACTAAATTGACGAGTCGAAGCGGTCATACAACCGGCATGAAACGTTACACTGTGCGATACCCTGGTGTAGCTCCTTGAGCACGGCTGATGCTTCGTCAGCCGGGTCGCATTGCGACCCGTTGAGACTTGAGAGGTAGTAGCGGAGTTCGTTCCGAACACGCTCTACTACCTCTATGCAGGGTTGCGGGCGCCGGCATCTTGCCGGCGCCCGCTTGTCTAACCGAGGTAACGCAATGTGGCCGCAAGTCTTGATAGTCGCTGTTCTCCTCCTCGCGGTGTGCATTCTTGTTTTTCGTAGAAAAGAATTGTCCGTCGAGGAACTCGCAAAGCGATTGGGCGTCACTGAAGATCAGCTCCGCAGCACGAACCTGGACTACAAAGAGACGTTCGTTCGAAAACGCAGCGGAGGAAATCGCCGACTGCTGATTCCAGCCGATGACTTAAAGTCGTTGCAGCGACGAATTCTGCGACGCCTGCTGGCTCGATTAAAAACTCATCCGGCAACAACTGGATTCGAGCCTGGGAAGTCAATCGTTGACAACGCAAAGCTACATGTGGGAATGGAAGTCATCCTGAAGATGGATATCGTTGATTTCTTCCCATCAACGACCGCAGACACGGTCCGCAAGTATTTCCGAAGTATTGGCTGGTGTCGCGAGGCGGCTGAATTATTGACTCGGCTGACCACGTACGAGGGAGGACTGCCTCAAGGAGCACCATCAAGTCCGCGACTAAGCAACCTGGTTAACTACCGACTGGATGCCCGAATCGCTGGCTACGTCGCAACACAGGGAGCAACGTATTCCCGTTACGCAGATGACATCACCATCGGGTTTTCGATCGACTTCCCATCTGGAATCCGATCGGCCGCAACGACCGTGCGAACGATAATCAAGGACTGCGACTATCGCCCGAATGGTCGAAAGCAAAAAATTCTCCGGCAGCATCAGCAGCAGAAAGTGACCGGACTGGTGGTCAACGATCGAGTCAACGTGCCTCGTCACATTCGCCGCAAGCTGCGAGCGGTCGAGCGTCGCCTGAACACAGGGCAACGCGCAACGATGACGCGCGAGCAGCTCGATGGCTGGAAAGCGTTGCTGGCGATGGTCGAAAAGCAACGTGACGGTAGTTAGGAAGTGGTCCAGAACAACTTCCTGAATTCCGTGATCGACACGATTTCCGTCAATGCCGCGCAGGCGGGAAACCAGTTGTCCGTGGAATACTGGGTTCCCGCCCTGTTGTTTATACATAAGTAGAGAATTCCAAATCGGCCCAAAGGGCCAGCCCTTTGATAGCCCCGGACGTAGTCCGGGGTACGAATTTCTCACCGACCGAGCCCCAACGGGGCGATCCTAACCTGTAAACATCAGCGAGTAGGGCCGCCCCATTCGGGGCTGTGGTGTTTTTATGTGGCTAATTCCCCAAGGCGATGCCTTGGGCTGTCATAGAGCTGGCCCGTTGGGCCGAAGACACCTGACCGACTTATGTATAAACGACAGGTTCCCGCCTGCGCGGGAATGACGAAGTTGGAAATCGGGAACTTATTTCGAACTCATTTCTTAGCAGCTGGCGGCGAGTTCGAGGTCCACTCCGGTGAACGCTGGCAGAGTTTGAAGTTCTGCTTTGAGCAGGCTTTTCTCGGCTTTCGACAGATTGCTGAGCGGGGCTCGGACCGGGCCGCAGTCGATGCCCAGGAAACTCATGACCGACTTGGCGGCAGGCAGGAACGAGTACTTCTGCAATGTCCGAATCATACGAACGGCTTCGTGCTGACCGACTCGTGCGGCGGCAAGATCACCGCACTCGAACGACTCGATCATCGCACGGTAGTGACTGGCGGCGAAGTTGTACGTGCTGCCGACCGCTCCGGGGCAACCGAACATCACGCCAGCCAGCATGAACTCGTCGCAGCCAAAGAGGATTTCGAACTCGCCGTGACCGGAACCTTCGTCGCCAATGTGCAGACATTCCTGAAGCTGTACCAGGTCAGGGTTGGTGAACTTCAAGCCTTTGAGATTTGGAATCTGATCTTTGGCCTTCGTAAGAAACTCCGGCATCGAAAGACGGACGTCGGTCATCACCGGAATGTCGTACAGGTAGAACGGCAGATCTCCCGCCGCCTGCGCAACTGGGATGCAGCAGTTAATAAGGTCATCGACGCTCGCCGGCTTAAGAAAGCTGGGAGCCATCGTGGCCACCGCGTCGGCACCGTTGCTTTGAGCGTGCTCGGCCATCTGGCGAGCATCTTCCACGCAGTTGTGCCCGACCTGGACGATGACGTCGATGTCGGTTTCGCGGCAGACGTCGATCCAGCGTTTTGCCAGGTCAAGCCTTTCTTGCACGGTCAGGGAAAGGCTTTCGCCAGTCGTTCCTGAAACGAAGACTCCGTCTATACATGTCGCCGCAAAGTGCTCAGCCTGACGCTCGACGACTGAAAGATTCAGCGATCCGTCAGCGTGGAAGGGAGCGTGAGGCGGGGCGATGAGTTCGAATGTTCCGGCCATGAGGGCTCCTGGAGGGTGAAACAAGCAGGTTCGACGCAGTCTGCTGGGCAGGATGATGTCTGACGCAAAGGCGCGGAGACGCAGAGGTCCGCAAAGGAGGCTCATGCTGAGGCTGCTTTTGTAAAACTTTGCGTTTCTTAGCGACTCAGCGTCTTTGCGTCAGACTTCAGAAATTCGTAACAGCGCTCAAAGCAGATTACACGCGCCGACAAGCCCCGGCGCGTAGCCCGATTAGATCTGCGAGAATGTTTTGGAGTCCAAAGTTGTGAGAGATGGATTCTGCCGAATACCCGACAAATTCCTGTGGAGTTTACGCGGATCGGACCGGATCCGTAGAATCCGAACCACTGCTGCGTGACGCCCCGCCCCGTTACCCTGCCTGATTCCTGTCGAATAGATATTTGCCGATTCGGCAGTCCACTCCCGCCTGCGACCTCTCCACCGAAAGCTGATGAATGACGGCTGAGATTAACTCATCGATCTCCGCATTGACCGACTTCGATTTCGACCCGCGAACTCGCGTCGTCTACGGAAGCGGTGTCATGTCCCAACTTGGCGAGCTGGCCAACGAGCTGGGAGACCGCGCACTCCTCGTGACAGACAAAGGTCTCAAGGATGCCGGGCACGAAGACCGGGCGATCGAGTCTCTCAACAAAGCTGGTGTCTCCGCGACCATTTTCGACGACGTGCATCCGAACCCGACGACGAAGGACGTTGACCGCTGTCTCACCGTGGCGAAGGAGGCCGACGTCAACCTGATCATCGGCCTCGGCGGCGGAAGCAGCATGGACTGCGCGAAGGGAGCCAACTTCCTGCTGACCAACGGCGGCCAGATGGCAGATTACTGGGGCATCGGTAAAGCGACGAAGCCGATGCTGCCCATGATCGCGGTGCCGACGACTTCGGGCACCGGCAGCGAGGCTCAATCGTTTGCTCTGATTGCCAACCCAGAAACTCACATGAAGATGGCGTGTGGCGATAAGAAAGCCGCTTGCCGCGTCGCGCTGCTCGATCCGGAACTCACTGTCACGATGCCGGCCTCAGTCACAGCCGTGACGGGCATCGACGCCATCAGTCACGCCGTCGAAACTTACGTCACCACAAAACGAAATACCGTCTCGCAGTTATTCAGTCGTCGTGCCTGGAGTCTGCTCGCGAAGTCGTTTCCGCGAGTGCTGGAAGACCCATCCAACCTGGAAGCTCGCGGAGGCATGTTGCTCGGTTCGCACTTCGCGGGCGCGGCGATTGAGAATTCAATGCTCGGAGCGACTCACGCGCTGGCCAACCCGCTGTCTGCACATTTCGGTTTGACACACGGAGTCGCGATTGGCGTCATGCTGCCTCACGTCGTGCGTTTTAACGCGGCGGTCGTGGGCAAACTTTACGAAGACCTGGCGGCTGACGCCGGGTTATGCGAGAGTGGAGACCCGTCAGCGGCTGAGCACCTGGCTCAGTACCTGACCGTTGTCGTGAAAGGCTGGGGTCTGCCGACCAGTCTTGCGGAATGTCATGTCCGAGCGGACCTCATTCCAACGATGGCAAAAGAAGCCGCAAAGCAGTGGACCGGAACGTTCAATCCGCGTCCCGTCGATGTGAACTCATTAAGGGAGTTATACGAATGCGCCTTCAACAACGAGACATCATGAGCGGGTCTGACCCGCTCAACCGACGGGAATTTGTTGGACTGGCTACAGGACTCGCCGCCTCCGGTCTGGTCAGTGCTTCCGGCCTCGCCGCCGAAGCGGCTCAGAACGAAACCGGCGAAACGGCCTGGGCATCCTTTCGAAACGGCAACCAGCTGCGCGGCATCGCGACGAGTCCGCTTCCCGAGAAGCTCGAACTGCTATGGAAGGTGCCTGTCGACGACGGAGTCACCGCAACAGCCGCCATCGTCGGCGATCACGTTTTCGCGGCGACGTACGGGGGCGAGTTAATCTGCCTCGAACGAAAAACCGGCAAGCGAATCTGGACGTACTTCTCAGAAGAAAAGAAGAAGCCAACATCATTCATTCCAGGTTTCCAGGCATCGCCCACCGTGACGGGCGAACTGGTTCTGATCGGCGATGAATACGGGGTCTTCCACGCCGTCGATCGAACGACCGGCAAGATGCGATGGAAGCACGAAACGATGGCCGAGATCATCTGCTCAGCCGCCATTGTGAAAGACCGAATCATCTTTGGTTCGTACGACCAGACGCTGTACTGCCTCGGCTTCGACGGAACAGAGCACTGGAAGAGGGAAACGGGCGACCGCATCAATGGCTCGCCAGCCATCGCGGGCAACATCACCTTCGTCACCGGCTGCGATCAGCATCTCCGCGCCGTCAACATCGAAACCGGCGAAGAAGAGTTCGACCTGGAACTTGGTCACTTTATGATCGCGTCGCCGTGCGTCGACAAGTACATGCTTTACGTCGGCACTCACGAAAGCGATTTCCTGGCCATCAATCTGGAAACCCAGGAAGTCGTGTGGCGGTTCAAAGACGAAGCTCGCGAATTCCCGATCCACTCGTCCGCCGCGTTGACCGACGATCTCGTCATCTTCGGCGGGCAGGACAAACTGGTTCATTGCCTGGAACGGAAGACCGGCAAGGAAATCTGGAAGTTCGCCACGCGAGGCCAGGTCAACAGCTCACCGGTCGTCGTTGGCGGCAACCGGGTCTTTGTCGGCTCGAACGACGGCTACGTTTACGAAGTCAGCCTGAACGACGGAAAGCAACGCTGGAAGGCAAAGCTCGGCCGCTCAGTATCGGCATCGCCCGCCGTCGGTGAAGGATGTCTCGTCATCGGAGCGGAAGGTTCAGAAGGCGAGATCCACTGCTTCGGTGCCAAGAGATAGTGAAGAAGTGGTTCGCCGAGACGCACCCTAAGACGTCGACGTCTGCCAAACTGAAAAGTTTCAATCCGTCTGACGACGCAACCAGAAACATGCTGGAATTATGAAACCACGGAAGACACGGAATGACACGGAAAATGAAATTTGTTTTCCGTGTCCTTCCGTGTCTTCCGTGGTCATTCATTTCTGTCTGTCAGCTGTCGTCCTTGTGTCGAGTGTCGACGCTCAGACATTCGCTCCTAACGAACGCTTCGTCGGGATGCTCAGCGACGGAGCGAGAATTCAGGCCGACTCAGTTAAAGAGTGGCATGACGAAAACGCTCGACCCAGTTTCGCCGGCCATGCGATTTTCGACCAGAACCGACCGGTTCGCTGGATCATCGACCAGGCAGTGCCTCTTCCAGAAATGCCGAAGGCGTACGTCGAAATGTTCGGCGGCGATCGACTGCCGTGCCGAGTCGTCGACTATCAACGTTCCGAGAAGTGGGCGTACGAATCCCTCGGCGAATACCTGATCGTCGAACCGCTCATCGAAGTCGACTTTCCGGGCCGACCAACAACGCCGTTTCTGCGCATCTCGACCGATTGGCTGAAACGAATTGTCTTTGAAGAGAAGGCCGGAATTCCAACTCAGTGGATTCCCGGAACGGTGTTTCTGCACGACGGTAGTCGAATCACGTATCGCGTCGCTCGATGGAGCACCAGCGGCCTGTCGCTGTTAACAGATTCCGGCGTTAAGAAGTTGTTGTATTCCCAGGTTGCCGAACTGCACCTTCCGCAGCGTGACGAATGGCAGACTTACTTTGAACAACTGGCCGCGTTAACTCCCGATCTCGCCTCGCGACTTGTTCAAGTCGAAACGTCCAACGGGCTTCAGATTACGGTCTCTGAAAACAGGCTGATCGCAAAGCACTCGGGAGATCACAGCAAGTCCGAAAACTGGTACCCGCTGCTGCACCCGGCCTGGAGCGTCGATCCAATCACGGTTCCGTTCCGAACGATCCGCACATGGCGATTCTTCGCGGCCGATCAACCGCCGATGACAATCTTCAATCCCACAGTCATGCGGAATGATCCTGTCTTCAGCACTGGCTGGGAGCCCGTTTCACATCTCAGCGTTCAGTCGACGACGATGCGAAACAACCGGCAGCTTTGCGGCTGGGGCTTTGGAGTCCACGCTCCAACTTCGTTGGCTTTCCCGCTGCATCCAGTCGTGCGTCAGGTGCGCAGCAGAACGGGGCTTGATCAGTTAGTCGGTCCGGGAGGATGTGCACGAGCAGAAATTGCCACACAGTCGAAGCAGACTCAGCCGTTCTTCAGAAGCGAAGTTTTCATCGGCAGCGAAAAATCTGCCGACACCGGCTGGAAGAATGTCAGCGTTGCCGAAGGAAAATCGGATCATGTCGTGCTGACGGCTGATCCGATCATTAATCAGCGTCCCGCAGGTGCCGACCCGTTTGACGTCCGAGACTGCCTCAACTGGATCGAGCCTGAGTGGAAACTCGACAAAACACTGCTTGCGAAAGAGGTCGCTCTGCGAACTCCTGACCGACTTGCCGTCCTGGACGGCTGGACCGTTAGTTCTCAGTTAACTCCTAAAAACTCCGACGGCGGTCATGCTTCAATCGATGTCGCAAGTCCTGACACAGCAGATGCGCCACTGGTCGTTCGAAATGTCTGGGACAAATCCGTACCGGAAGACGAACGATCGCGGCTGCTCATGAAGCCGGCTGGACCGTTCGTGGTTTTCAGCCAGCGAAAGCAGATCGAAAAGCAGGATCGATGGCTGGCAGTTTGCATCAGCAAACCGACCGAGAGCACCGACGCGGCATCAATCGTCGTGCGGATGGACGGTCGAGCGATGATCGAAGCGGACGTGCCGGCCCGAACCTCACGCCAGGCCCCCGATCCCATCCTCATCCCGATTTCAGAGTTCCAGGGAACGCAGCCGACGATTGAAATCGTTCTGCTGGCTTCCGGCGATAAGTCGTTCATCGACTGGCGAGGAGTCGGTCTTTCACAACACCCACCAGGAATCGTCCCGCTGTTCGACGAGTCTGACGAAATCATCAAACACCTGCGCGACGGCGAGGGCGAACTTTCCCTGACAACGGTCGAACCGAAACACGGTAACTATGCGTTGCGACTGACCTCGGGAGACCGCGCCAGCGCAGAAATTCCCGGCTTTGATTTCCCGATTCGTGAACATCCTGGACTTGGCGAATTCCGCTACCTTCGCTTTTCATGGAAAAAGAAAGACGGTGGCCAAATCGGTTTCCAATTAGGCCACGATCTGACAATCGGTGTCCCTGAAAACGAATTTGGCGAGGCTCAGCCGCGGGCTTTCGCGGAAGGCGTTGCACACGCTGCCCTGAAACGACAACGCAACAGTCCGCGGCGACCATTCTCGGGGGCAAGCCGCGGAAGCCAGTTCGGTTACCAGTACGATGCCGGCAACGGGGATCCGCCCCAGTCAGTTTTGCGACTCGACCGAAAACTTCCGGTCGATTGGAAAATGATGGGGCGAGACCTGTTTGGCGAATTTGGTTCCTTCACGCTGACCGGAATGGGATTCCGAAACTCAGACGATGAGCCAGCGTGGTTTGACGAGATCTACCTGGCGCGGACACAGGGCGACTTCAACTGGATGGACGAAGTATCCGGGCTGAAGAAACGCTTCCAGAGCGATGATCCGAATCTGCTCGACGAAGCTCGCGAACCATTTCACTATGGCCGGATCATCTCAAAGGTCGCTCCACAATTCACTTCTCAGTTGTCTGGCGAACCCATTCAGCTAATTCGCCAGTTTCAAAACCGGCAGAACATCATTCGCACAATGCCCCCGTCGAAGGAAAAACCCTGCGTCCTGAAAGCTCCCGTCTCTGTGGGAAAAGGAAAAAAGACAGTCCTGAATCTCTCGGCAGGTCGCTACCCCGAAGGAGACTGGCAACTGATTGTCCGCGCCGCTGGCCAGGAAGTGTTTCGGTCGATGGTCGACGCAAATACTGCCAAAGAAGGATGGCTCGACAAAGAAGTCGACCTCTCCCGCTTCGCCGGCCAGGACATCATCGTGGAAGTCCTCAACGAAGCCACCGGTTGGAACTACGAACACGCCTTCTGGCAACGGCTCGAAATCGTTGAAGAGTAGATGTGCTGACCTGAGTTGGAGGGGGCTTGACGCACCATGAGAATCTCCAGCAGTTCTCACGCGAAGCCGCAAAGACGCTAAGGATCGGTCCCGAAATAACTTCCCGATGTGAACTACGAATGATTAGTTTCCGTCATTCCCGCGCAGGCGGGAATCCAGCGAATCTCATAGCGGATTGCGAAAAACCTGGGTGCCCGGCCCCGCCTTCGCGAGCCCAGGACTCTGCGCGGGCATGACGTGACCGGAAATCAGGAACTTAATTCGTGCCCTTTGCGTTATCGCGCCTTTGCGTGAGCCGTCATCCCCTTGCAGTCGCCTGGCTCATGCCTCAACAACGTTGCAAAACGAAAGCATGTTGCGAACGTGCTAACCGTCACAAGCCGACCGGTTTTAGAGTGAAAACCCTCCCGAAGTAGCGCATGTTGCCTCCCCGCAACCTACTTTGAAGCGTCGGCCAAACATTACGTGAAACGCGAGTTGCTCTTTTGCAGCCAGGGGATGGCACGGTGTCGAGCGAGTTAACAAATATCGATGAGATTGTCAGCGACCTTCGC
>CALDJX010000349.1 GCA_937899075.1 uncultured Planctomyces sp.
AAAGCCAAACTACTTGGCTTCCTTGTTCGACTCAATTCCTGAGCGGCATTGCCCGCCATCCTCACATCCGATGCGATGCGATCATGCCGTTCAACACTCATAACGGGATCGGTTCATCCGTCCGTTCCAGCCTTGCCGAATCAGCAGGAATTCACGTCTGACCAAAATCTCCAATAAAAATTCCAGCGACCCCGACCAAACCGGAAATGGCTGCGTCATTCACACGAAGTGCGCAAACCACCCAACTAGTGAAATCAGCAGAGCCGCAGGCGTGGGTGCCTGCTCCGGTCGGGGCCAGACTTAGGAATGAGTCGAGAATAACTTCCCGATTTCGAACAGTAGGCTGGAACAAGCTCTGCGCAGTTCCGGCAGTTCCGGCAGTTCCGGCAGTTCCGGCAGTTCCGGCAGTTCCGGCAGTACGACAATGCTGAAATGCCGGAACTGCGCAGAGCTTGTTCCAGCCTACGACTCACGATGACGCGATTTTCGAGAAGTTATTCTCGACACGTTCCTTAGCGGTCGAAGAACCGGACGTCCTGCCGGCCTGCCGGCCTGCCCTGTTTTTTTAAGGACGTTGCGAACGAGGACACGCAACGATGACGACCCACTCCCCAAAATTTTGTGTGTGCTCTGTGCCAGCGCAAATTGCAGGACAGTGACGCGGATGATCAGGCTTGCCAGCGGTGCGAGAGCACGAGGAAGCCGTCGTGATTAGTGTCGACGGTGGTGTCAAGACGCACCCTTTCGAAACGGCACTGTGCTACTCACTCGCGACGTTGACGAAGACTTTCAGGCATTTGCCGGACTCCAGGAGGGTCATCATTTCCTGGTAGTTATCGAGGCCTTCGACGGCGTGGGTCAGAATTCGCTCGGTGACGCCGGGGAACATCTGCTCGCCCAGGCAGAGGTCGGCGATGCCCTGTTCGAAGTGCTTCCAGTTTCCGTTGACGGTGCCGATCAGAAGTTTGTTACCGAGCACCCATTCCAGGTTGATCTTGTCCGCCGGGACTTCGACGACGTTGTCGTCGCCAGTCACGCTGCTCCAGATGAGGGCTCCGTTCAGGCCGAGGAATTCCATTGCCTGAAACGCCAGTCGACTGTTGCCGGTCGCTTCGAAGATGATGTCCGGCTTCTTGCCGATCTCTCTGATCAGTTCCTGCGGAGTCTGCTCGTTCGTGCTGACGTAACGGGCGCCGTAGGCTGTGGCGATTTCCGCTTTGAGGTTTCCTTCAGCGGCGCCTCGCGCAAACGTGAAGACCTCGTAGCCGCGGAGTGAGAGCATCATCGTGGCGAGCAGACCAATCTGGCCGCTGCCCATCACGAAGGCGGTGCGCGGCTGCCAGACCTGGAGTCTCTGCTGAGCAAGGTTCGCCTGCTCAAGTCCTTTGGCGACGACGCTGGCTGGTTCGGCCAGGACGCCGATGTGTTTGAGGCCGGCGGGAACTCGGACGAAAAATTCTTCTTCATCGACGAAGTATTCCGTCAGGAATCCGTGACGCAGGTTGATGCCGCGTTCGAAGTAAACTTCTTCACTGGTGATATCGTTGCGGCCGATGTCGTCGTAAATCGACGTGCCGGGGCGTCGCACCGTGCAGGCCACGTAGTCGCCAGGTTTGACCTTACGAACCGCGTCGCCGACTTCGATGACCTTGCCGAAGACTTCGTGACCGATCACCAGGAAGTCGTCACCGACTGGCGAGTCGCCATACAGTCCGTCGTTGACTTCGCGGTCGGTTGCGTCGACGCCGACCTGCAACACTTTGACGAGAACTCCGCGACCTTTCGACACACTGCTGAGTTCGGGTTCTGGAATATCGACGAGATGAACGCTGTTCTTCTGCGGCGGTTTGACGGCGATCGCTTTCATGGGATTACTCGAAGTTTTCTGTCTGGTAGTGAGGTGGTATGCCGGGGCAGTGCTTGTCATACCCTACGGATGCGTTCTGGGTTCCCGCCTTCGCGGGAATGACGGCTGGGACTTGGTTATTCCCACTCGATTGTGCTGGGCGGTTTTGAGCTGCAGTCGTAGACGACTCGGTTGACGCCTCGAACGGAGTTCGTGATGCGTGTCGAGATTCGCTGGAGCACGTCGTGAGGCATGCGGAACCAGTCGGCGGTCATGAAGTCGGTCGTCGTGACGGCTCGCACAACGATCGTGCTTTCGTAAGTTCGAGCGTCGCCCATGACTCCGACTGACTGAATCGGCAACAGCGCGGCGAATGCCTGGCTGATCTCGCGGTAGAGGTTGGCTCGGTGCAATTCTTCGATGACGATCGCGTCGGCTTCTCGAAGGATCACAAGCCGTTCTTCGGTAACTTCACCCAGACAACGAACCGCCAGGCCGGGGCCGGGGAAGGGATGTCGCCAGACGAGGTGCTCGGGTAAGCCAAGAGCGACGCCCATCTGTCGGACTTCGTCTTTGAAGAAGTCTCGCAGCGGTTCGATCAGTTCGAAGCCGAGTTCTTCTGGCAGGCCGCCGACATTGTGGTGAGCTTTGATCGTGGCTGCGGGGCCGTCGGGGCTGGCTCCGGATTCGATGACGTCCGGATAAAGCGTGCCTTGAGCCAGAAAGCGGGAATCCGGAATCGACAGGGCTTCTTCTTTGAAGACGTCGATGAAAAGTTTGCCGATGATCTTTCGTTTTTTTTGCGGGTCAGTTTCGCCGGCCAGCCCGTCGAGAAACAGCTTGCGAGCGTCGGCAACGTGCAGGTCCGTTTTGAAGTGGTCGCCAAAGTGCTCTCGCACCTGGTCGGCTTCGCCTTTTCGCAACAGGCCGTTGTCGACAAAAATGCACGAGAGCTGATCGCCGATCGCTTTGTAGAGAAGCGCGGCGACGACGGATGAATCGACTCCGCCGGACAGGCCGCAGATTACTCGACCAGTTCCGACTCGTTCGCGGATCGCAGCGGCTTCGCGGTCGATCAGTGATTCGATTTTCCACGTGCCTTTACAGCCGCAGATGCCGCGCACGAAGTTTCTCAGCAGTTGTCCGCCGAGTTCTGTGTGCGTGACTTCGGGGTGAAACTGGAGCCCGTAGATCTCTTTCGATTTGTGCTGCACGGCGGCGTGCGGACAGGTTTCGGTCGTCGCGATCGAGTTGAATGATTCGCTGAGGTTCTCGACCTGGTCGCCGTGGCTCATCCAGACGCGGGACTCGGCCGGGATGTCTCTGAAGAGTGGGTTGTCGCCCTTTGCCTTGCAGACAGCGAGGCCGAACTCGCGAGATTCACCCGGCTTGACGTGGCTGCCCTGAGACAAACAGGCCAGTTGCATGCCGTAGCAGATTCCGAGCACGGGGATGCCCAGGTTGAAGATTTCGGGATCGGGCTGCGGAGCACCTTCTCCGTACACGCTGTCGGGACCGCCGGAGAGGATGATGCCCTTCGGGTTGATCTCGCGGATCCGGTCCACAGACAGGTTGTGTCGGACGAGCTGGCAGAAAACGTTTTCTTCGCGGACTCGGCGAGTGATGAGCTGTGCGGTCTGGCCGCCAAAATCCAGCACCAGAATCTGGTCTTCGCTGGAGAGATCAACACCGATTCCGGCAGTTTCCGATGCGGCGGAAGATGTCGAATTCGAAGAAGCAGGCTGCGACGTAGCCGTCATGGTTGAGATCTTTCGCTGCCGCTGCGGGCTTATTCGCAGCCGAGCCGAGGGACAGGCCGAGCAGGCATCCTGCAGAATCCGGCCGCCAGAAACGAAAAATACCCCCGAAGCGTCGGGGGCAAACAGATGATGCTACAGCCTGGCGGTGCAAATTCAATCCAGGCGGCTGCTGGCCGCGAGGCATGCACGTTCTCGCGAGGAATTGCTGGAAAACTCTGCGTGTTTGCCGGTCGGTCGAGGAGCTGTCTCGTCGCAGACCGACGACATCCGAAGAGTTGTCTGGCCTACGCCGCGCGGCGGATTCCGCCTTCGTCTTCTTCGGACTGCTCGGCGGAGTCGGCATGGCCGTCAGCAGTGGCGCCCGAGATTGGGATGACGGCCGGCTCGTCGATTTCCATGATCGGATCGACAGTCTCGGAAGCATCGGCAACAGAACGGCGACTACGGTTCGCGAATATTCCCGTGACGTCCAGACTGGCGACTTTCTGTGTGAGCCGCTCTGCAAGAAACTTCAGCTCGTTGTGTCCGAATGTTCGAGTAGCGACGCACGTTGCAAGCACCGCTCCACAGGCCAGAGAAGCGATGAAGCCGCTGCTGGTCCAGACTCCTGCCACCGCTGCTGCGGCACACAGTCCGTACATCACGGCGAAGACGCCCAGCACTTTCCAGACAGAGCGGCCGGCATCGAAGAGGCAATGATGAAAATGTTCGCGGTCCGGAGCCATGATGCCCTCGCCCCTCTGAGCTCGGCGAATGATGGCCATCGTTGTGTCGAATGCCGGAATGACCATGAGAGCCAGCGGGATCGCGAGTCCGTATCGACCATTAGCCATGTGGCAGGCGCTGAGCGTCAGTGCTCCCAGCAGATAGCCGATCGTCATGCTGCCGGCATCGCCCATGAAGATTGATGCGGGGGGAGCATTGAAGATTGCAAATCCGAGGATGCTGCCAACAAGCAGCAGACATACTGCGGCAGTTGTGGTGTCTCCATGCAGCGTTGCGATAATCGTGAGCGTGCCGAATCCAATCATCCCCTGCAGCGAAGCCATCCCATCCATACCGTCCAGCAGGTTGACGGCGTTGCAGCAGGCGACGAGCCAGAAGACGCAGAATGTTCCGACGAGAATCTCTGACGAAAGTTCAAAGCCGTCGGCGATGTGCAGCACATCAATCGGTTGAACGGTGACTACGTACGCGACCGCTGCAATTATCTGAACGAGAAGTTTAGTCTTGGCTCGCACGGGCCAGATGTCGTCGATGATTCCTAGAATCCACACGCCGGCAGCAGTTGCGAGCAACGCGGCGGTTGAATCCGAAAGCGAACCCGCAAACTCGAAATCAAAGGCGTACTTAAAAGCGAACGCGATTCCGAAGGCGGCGAATATCGCAATCCCACCGAGCGCAGGCACCGGAACAGCGTGCTGCTTCCGTCCCTCGTCGGGGGAATCAAGCAAGCCTGCACGATTGCCGGCAATGCGCGCAGCAAGAGTCAACACGGCACTCAGGCCGATTGTGGCAAGGAACAGTCCGATCATTCCGTTGATCGACTTCCGATTGAATTTAGAGGGAGATGGATTCTGGAGTCGTAGAGGTGACTCGCGGTGTACGCAGGACGCGTAAAATGAAAGGAAGGATTGGCCATCGTGAGGAAGGACCCGATTTGCCACGAGACGCCGGACGCCAGTCCACGAATTGGAACGACAGGGGCCGCTCTAACTCCAGGATGGCTACGTATTCGGACGAATATCCGTACTCGAATCGAAACGCGGGCGAACCATCGCCGATACGTAAAAACACCGCAAGATGGCTTTTGGTATCTTCCGTCGGCGTGAAACATCATCGTCCGCCCGCTCGACTCGATGAAATCATCCCACTACCGTTTAGCCGTCAATAAGAACTGACTCCTTCGGCCGGAACATGATTGAGCAACCAGGTCGAAGAAAACAAATGGCAACATCTTTCAAACCACCCAGAGAGGAAACCACGATGAAACGAATTGCTTTTCTAATCGCCCTGGCGATCGCAACGTCAACGATCGCAGGCGGGACCGCCAACGCTGATGATGACTGGACGTCCTTGTTCGACGGCAAATCGCTGAAGGGCTGGACTCAGAAGAACGGCACGGCGAAGTACGAAGCGGTCGACGGGACAATTCACGGAACGACCAACGAAGGCAGTCCGAATTCGTTCCTTTGCTCAAACAAAGAGTACGGCGACTTCGAACTGGAATTCGAAGTCAAGGTCCACGATAGCCTGAACTCCGGATGCCAGATCCGGTCAAAGACCAAAGAGACGGACGGCAAAAAGAAGAACGAACAGTTCGGCCGTGTGTACGGTCCGCAGTGCGAGATCGAAGCCAGCGGAGCCAATGGAGCAGAAGCCGGCTACATCTACGGCGAAGCGACCGGCCGCGGATGGCTGACCAGCAAAGAAGACTTGAAGCCTCACAAAGTCATGAAGGACGGCGAGTGGAACAAATTCCGCATTGTCGCGAAAGGTGCTCACATCCAGACGTGGATCAATGGCAAAGCGATCGCCGACCTGACAGACGAAGAGATCTTCAAGACTCATCCGAAAGGATTCATCGGACTTCAGGTTCACGGCATCAAGGGCGGAACAGGTCCGTACGATGTTGCCTGGAAGAACATTCGGATCAAAGAGCTGAAGTAAGCTGACTGGAACAGCAGAGTGATCGGGACGCGAACTGGCACAGGCCGGTTTCGCGTCCTTTTCTATTTAACGGTCAGCGACTTAAGAAAGCGTCCGAAATAACTTCCCGATTTGTTCGAACTCAGGTAACCCGACGCGTCAGCGAGGGATGTAAACTGAACGATGTCCCTCGCTGACGCATCGGGTTACCTCAGGGAAGTTCTCTCGGACACGATTCCTTAGCGGGCGGCGATGTTGTCGTGTTCGACAATCCAGCCGTCTTTGGTCCAGCCTCTCGCGAGGTTGTACTGAGTAATCAACCCGGCAAGTTTCGAACGGCTTAGTGCCGACGCGCCGGTTGTCTCGTTCTCCAGGGAATCGTTCATGAACCGGGCCGGCAGTATGTCTTCTTCCGGAGTCCATCCCTGCCGAATGTTGAACAGTTTTTTGGCAGTGACAATTCGCCCGGCGACGTCGCGAAGATCATCGACCGAATGTTCGACGCCCGTGACCAGTCGCAACATTTCACCCATTGCTGCGAATCGGTCTTCAAACACGCCGCGAAGAAACTTACACAGAATCAGCGAGTCCATCAGCGCGGCCTCGTCTTCCGTTTCGATCGCCAGCGGAACCGCGGTCTCGTCGATGTTCAGTCGATCAACCTGGTCGGAAAAGTCGACCTGATAAGCTCCCGAACGGTTGTGGTCGGCTCCTCGCGAACCAACGGCGAAACCCAGAGCCATCGTCTGGAGGGCTCGCGGTTCGTAGCCGGGAAGTTCCAGCCCCTTGACGTGCGCGGCGAACGCTTCTGCCCCCTGACCGATGCGCTGCGACGCAATTCGAGTGCCCTCAGCCAGCAAATCGCCAATGCCGTCGCGACTTCCAATCTTGCGTAAGGTTGAGAGTAAGGCTTCTCCGCTGCCAAACGTCAGGCCCGGCTCATCAAGCAGCCCGCGTTCGACGCATTCCATCGCAAAGGCGATCGAGCCTCCGGCGCTGATTGTGTCTAAACCAAATTCATCGCAAATGCGCGATGCTTCGAGAACAACATTCGAATCAGAAACTCCGCACAATGGGCCGAGCGCGAACAGATTTTCGTATTCCATCCGGACGCCGGTCGAGTCCGCTCGATCAGTCGAATGAAAAATGTGTTCGCATCCGATGGTGCATGCCGCGCAGGATTTGCGAGTCCGTTCGTGAGTCTGACTCATTACTTCCGGCGAAAGCTGTTCGGCGTTCTCGAAGGTGCCGGATTGAAAATTGCGAGTCGGTAGCGTGCCCAGACGGTTGAACGTCAGCAGGTTGCTCACCGTGCCCAGTTCGCGATATTTTGCGGTCGCCGGTCCGAACGACTTTTTCGAAAGATCGCGACTGTAAGAAGTCAGTTCTTCCGGAAAGGCGAACTGTGTTTGCTGAGTGCCTCGCACCGCGAGAGCCTTCAGCATTTTGGAGCCCATGACGGCTCCGAGCCCGCCTCGGCCAGCATGACGGCCATCGTGCGAAACCGTCGCGTAGCGAACCAGGTTTTCGCCGGCCGGACCGATCGCCGCAATTCGAAATCCCTTACCGAGTTGCTTGCTCAGAATCTGTTCCGCGTCGTTGCTCGACTTTCCCCAGGCGTCGTCGGCCGTTTCAAAATGAACTGCCGAATCATCGACGGTAATGCACGTTGGAGAGTCCGCCGCGCCGACAATCATGATCGCGTCGTAACCGCACTTCTTGCCAGAGATCGCAAAACCCGAAGAGGACAACGAATCGTTGATTCGCTGCGTCAACGGAGACTTCGACAGTACGGCGAACTTGGCCGACGTTGTTAACGGACTGCCGACCAGCGGACTGAACGCAAAGATTAGCGGAGACTCTGGAGCCAGCGGGTCGACGCCGTCCGGGCAGTGTTCCAGCAGCAGCCATGTGCCTAAACCGGATCCGCCGATGAACGATTTCAGAACCTCGTTGGGAATTTCGATGACGTCGTATGACCGGCTCGACAGGTCGACCTTCAAGCATCGACCGTGGTAACCGGGCAGTGAAGTCATTGTTCAAACGGTTCGTTCAGGCAGCGCGTTCATGACGAAATTGTTTCAGGCAAGCGGCCGCAAGCAGGCACTTTCGACCGAAGCTTAACGGCTTTGTTGATCCGTTGTCGCGGATTCGCGGCGAGAGCCTACGGGAATCAGTTTCCAGCGTGCTCCCCCGACAATTGACGCCGTCGGCGGCGGGATAACTTCGCCGGTGAGACGTTCCAGTGACCACGCTGCAGCTAGGTCGGGTTCGTCGTTTTTCATTAAAGCGAACCGTTTCAGATCGGGAGCAACTTCGGTGGCTCCGATTCTACCCAGCGAGATGCCGGCCGCGTATCTCACAGTTGACGACTCAGGGACCAATGAGCTCACGTCGGTGAAACGAGCCTTCACTTCTTGAGCGACTGACACGTCTTTGCTGTCTTCAAAGAGCCTGCCGACTGACCAGAACGCTGAGGCACGGGTCTCGTCGTGGTTCACACGCGGGGCGTTTTTCGGAATCCACCGTCTCAATAGAGGAACTGATGGCTGATATTCTGCGCGTCCGAACGCTTCGAAAATATGAGCGAGAACGACCGACTCGTGAGGCTTCATTGCCAACCCGTTTTCAATCTGGTTGTCAATTTTCCGGGCGAAATTCAACAGCGTTGGAAGTTTCTCCGTTACGTTCAACTTTCTAAGCCCCCACGCAGCGGCAATCGCAACTTCAGCTCGCGGTGAACTCAGCAGTTGCATCATTCGGTCCGCGGCATCCGACTGGTCCAGCACGGCGAGAAGAATTATCGCCTGTTCCTGTTCCTTCCACGACGACCTCGCGATGGCATCCAAACCGGATTGTCGGACTGACGAAATCAGCGATTCATCACGACTTAGTGTCAGCAGAGCCTGTCGAGCTGCTCGGCGAATATCGGGATGTCGATCGTCGAGAGCGGTTCCAAGCAGAGTGACTCTTTCATTCGTCGGAAACGAATTCAGCGTCTCGATAGCGTTTCGTCGAACTTCTGGATCGGAGTGCCGAATCGCTCGCGGAGCCAGCGACGCCAGAGCCGAGACATTCTGTTGAAGAAGCCTGCTCCACGCGGCGCGGACGATTGGAGCTCGACGAGGATCAGCAAGAGAGTTTGTGATGACGCTCAGAAGCTGAGTCTGGCTCGACTCACTCTCATGCCTGAGCAACACGTACACGCTGGCGAGCGTTGCCGGATAGTTGGTTTCTCCAGGCGAACGCGCAAGCTGCGCCGCCAGCGGCTCAAGCCCTTCGCGTTTCACTGTTCCAAGAGTCCTGGCAGCTTCCAGCCGAACCGTATTGTCAGAGCTGCTTTCGACAACTGATTCGAGTGTCGATTGCAGTTTCGCGTTGTTTGTCATTGTTTCAGGCAGGGCGGCGATTGCCTGAATCGCCAGCAGTCGTCTGTGCCGAAGAACGTCGTCGGCTGTCAGTCTTTTCTGCCAGAGCGCAAGCATGCCTGCGTCGCCCCAGCGTGCGAGCGTCAGTTCTGCAACCCGTTCGAAATGCGTTCCTGTCCCTTTTTTGAGGAGTTCTTTCAACTTCGCAGAACTGCTTTTCGCTTCGATTGTAGACAGCGCGCGGGCCACTTCGACCAGCACGGATCGAGGTGTCGAGTCATCGTTGAGAGTTTCGATCAACGCGTCGGCCGCCGCGGAGCAATCGCGATACCCTTCGCGGTGTGCGTGAGTAATGCTCATGGCGACGTCCCGCTTCAGTTCATATTCCGGGCCAGCGAGCGCTTCGATCCAAAGCGTAAAAAACGATTCCAGCAAGCGCCGCACGGGCTGCGGCATCGACAACTCGGGATCGCGTAATGCCAGCAATTGTGGCTCGACGAGTTTGCTATCGTCGGTGGCGGACTGAGCGCGGCATTTATCCAACGAACAGACCGTCACCCCAACGAGCAGAACGATCGTCAGAGTGCACGCCGCGATGCCTGGCTGTCGGTGCGAACTGTCAGTAGGTTTTTGACGAGGAGTTTGAGTTCTCATTCAGGCCTCGACAATCGCCGCGTCTGGAAGCTCAGCAGAAGGAAACACAGCAGCGAGCCGCCACCCATGATCCACCAGTTGATCGGCACCAGATTGTAGTTCGAAAAACCTGGCGATCGATTGATGCTCAGCGCTGCGGCGAGTGGGTTAACAGAGAGCGCCGTGCGGACGACTTCGAATCCGAAGACGCTGTCTCGCCCCAGCCAGATCATCAGTGAACCTCCCCACAACAAAGTCAGCAACAAGTACGACGTCACCGTTGCCGGAGCGGTTCTACGAAAGCAACTACTGACCGCCGCACTGAGCATCGCTGCGAAAAGCATCGCCAGTATCAGACTGATCATGATCTGCAGAATCTGCTCGCGCAGAACCGGCTTGATCCAGATCATGACTCCGTAACCGGGCAACGTTGCCATCAACAACAGAGTCAGCGTCCAGGCCACGCTAAGAAGCTTACCGCGAACGATCGTGCCTGCTGATAACGGTGTTGTCCGAAGCTGATCCCAGCCTCCGCTTTCCCGCTCGCTGCTGATCAGCCCTGCAGAAATGCCAGGAGCGAAGACGACGATCAGCCCGACCTGCATCGTGATAATGATCGCGCCGATTTTCTCGACTCCCCATTCCGAAGAGCCCAGCGTCGTGGCGTAAGCCAGCGTCAGCGAGACCAGGCCGCAGCCCGCGATCAGCCGCAGCAGCCAGTGGGAGCGTCCGAACTGTCGACACTGAAACTCTTTCACAAGGATCGGATTGACGAACGACGGAATGCCGGCTGATCGTCGTTGCGGATCGACAAGGTAGAATAGTCGGCGAAGAACTTTGATTCCGGTTGGCTGGTCGTTGGTCATCGTGCCGGCTGATCGCGAACGATCCAGCAGTGGCGATGCCAGCTGTCTGATCGTCAAAGCGGAGCAAAGTAGAAAGACGCTTATCGATGAGACCAGAAAGTCAGCGACATGGTCTCGCGCATTCAGAAGCCCGATTGCCCCAGGATCGGATTGCCCGGCAATCTGAAGAACGGCGGGCACTGGCGAGAGCGTCCGAAGGAGCGTTGCCAGTTCGGCCAATGTGCCTTCGGATCCTTCCAGAAAGTAATGCGGAATGAGTGACAGAATTGTCAGAAAAAGCACTCCGCCAAAAGTTGCCCGCATCGCTCCATCGGTTGTCGTCGCGAGAGAACTCACCAGTAGAGCCCACGCTGCGAATTCCAGACTCGTCAAAAACAGCACGGCGTAAAGCCAGAGAATGTTGTCGCTGAACGACAGCCCTCCCAGAGCATGGCAGGCTGAAACGGCAGGCAACGTCACCAGCAGCAGCAAAGCGACAAAGCCAAGCGTCGCGATCAGTTTGCCCAGAAAAATGTCCGTTGGTCCGAGCGGCGAATTGAGCACCAACGCCAGCGTGTTTCGACGCTTCTCCTGAACGATCGAAGTCGCCGGAAAAACAGGCACCAGCAACGCGACAGCGGCGATCATGCCGAAAGAGATGACTCGAAAAGTTGCCATCGACTGACGACCGGACAGATCGACCAGACCGTCCGATGGCCAGCGAGCGACAACCAGCATCGACATCGCCACGGCCAGTCCGACCAGCACCAGATACGAGCGTCGAGTGCGAAGCAGTCCGATGAATTCTCGTTGAATGACGGGGCGGCCGATCACTGCGCGGCCTCCGATGTCGCTTCTGATCCTGCCGCGGCAGCTGCTTGATCGCCCGCTCGAGTGACCGACAGAAACGCTTCTTCGAGGTTGCCGGCAACTTCGCGAAACTGCACGACCTGCACGTTCGAATCGATCAGTCTTTTAAATGTTGTACCCAGTTCCGCATCGACCTGCGCCGAGCGAAATCGCAGCATGGAT